>CADBIU010000056.1 GCA_902794825.1 uncultured Lachnospiraceae bacterium | reverse complement strand
CAGCCCTGAGGGCTGAGAAAGAACCGCGGGGCACGCGGGGATAGCCTGCTTATGCTCAGCCCAGTAGGGCTGTCGAACAGGAAGCCCCCACTTCTAAGCATCAGCGAAAGTGGCAGGAGCATGTCACTATACCATTTTAAGTGACCTCTGGGGTAGTTTGTCCACAGATGTGGACAAACTACCCCAGAGGTCGATTACACGTTATAATGAAAACACCGGCAGATATTTGCGCCGGCATGAAAATCAGACAGGGAGATGAAGTTAATGGATCGGCAGAAAGTTTTTGACTACATCAAAAAGAAATACAAGGTACAGCCTGAATATCCCTGGCGCACTTCCCCGGACAGCGCCGTTTTCCGGCACGCGGATAATAATAAGTGGTTTGCCTTGGTGATGGATGTACAGGGGAACAAGGTCGGACTCCACAGCGCGGATTTTGTAGATGTGATCAATCTCAAAATCGATGATGTGATTTTTCGGGATATTGTCATCCGGGAAGCCGGGATCATGCCTGCCTATCACATGAACAAAATGCACTGGATCTCTGTTTTGCTGGATGGCACAGTCCCTGAGAACAAGGTCCTTGACCTGATCGATATGAGTTATCTGGCAACGGCATCAGCGAAGAAGAAAGAGAAAATCCGCCCGCCTAAAGAGTGGATCATTCCGTCGAACCCGAAGTACTATGATGTCATACATGCCTTTGAAGAAGCGGATATCATCGACTGGAAGCAGGGCGCCGGGATCAAAAAAGGGGATACCGTCTATTTGTACGTAGCAGCGCCGTACTCGGCTGTAATGTACAAGTGCAAAGTATTGGAAACCGACATACCTTATAATCACGCCGACAAATATCTCACTATCAAAGCATTGATGAAGATCAAGCTTCAGAAGCGCTACGCACCGGACAGATTTACGTTTGACGTCCTTAAAGCGGAGTATGGGATCTACGCTGTTCGCGGACCGCGCGGCATTCCAAATTCCCTGAGCGCGGCGCTGAAGAAAGACAAGGGGCTGCGCAGTGAGGGTACTGAACAGGAAGTATAGCCTGAGGAGTAAAGTCGATGAAAATCATGGTCAGCGCCTGCCTCGCAGGCGAGAATTGTAAATACAACGGCGGGAACAACCGCAGTGAGAAGGTTCTGAAACTGATGGCCGAAAACGAAGTGCTCACAGTCTGTCCTGAGCAGATGGGCGGGCTTCCTACGCCGCGCGTTCCCGCAGAGATCAGAGACGGCGTGGTCACCGCCAAAGACGGCCGGAACGTGGATGCGCAGTTCCGCGCAGGCGCCGCAAAATGTCTGGAGATTGCCAAAAAAGAGCAGCCGGATCTGATCGTGCTGCAATCGAGGAGTCCCAGCTGCGGAGTGAAGCAGCGGTACGACGGCACTTTTTCGGGAAAGCTGGTGGATAGAGCCGGCGTGACCGCGCAGCTCCTTATAGATAACGGTTTCCGCTGTATTGATGTAGAGGATCTGATTGAAGTCCACGATGACGTAATTCTCTCATAGCGCAGAAAAACAGCCGCCTTCGCTGCCGGAATTCTGGCCCGACAGTAAAGGCGGCTTTTTGATTGGGTTAGTATAGTCGACTGCTCTTGAGAATTATTCAGTTGTCTTAGAGAACAATCCCTGTTCAGCGTTCTTGGAATCCTGCCAGCGGAGTTTGTCGCCTTCCTTCATGAAAGCGCCGCTCGTCTTCTCTTCTCCGGAAATGGTCTCGTTTCCTTTGTCGTCAACAGTGTGGATCGAGTAGCTGCCGTCGTCGTAAGAAAGCATGCCCGCCTCGGGGTCGTAATTGCCGTGGATCGTCCAGATCGCTGTCTCTGTGGCACTTCCGCCCCAGTGAACTGTGATATCGTAGCTGCCGTCCTCATTTTTCGTGACATCCATGGAAGCCCGTTTGCTGACCTCATCGTCCCATGATCCGGACAGGTCCATATCGCCTACGAAGTCTCCCAGAAGGTTTTCGGGTTCCGTTGCCTCGACAGTTTCCTTGACCGTTTCCTCGGCCGCTTCCTGAGCGGCTTCCGTTTCCTTGGCAGCTTCCTGAACAGCCTCCTGCGGTGCAGCCGGAGCTTCTGTCTTACCTTTTCCGCAAGCGGTCATGGCGTACACGCTGATGATAAGAGTGGTCAGTATAAATAATTTCTTTTTCATTCGTTTTTCCTCTGCAATTTGTGTTGTGTTGACTGTTTCTGTAAGTAAATATACGTTTCAGCCTGTACGATTCCTCGCAGGTCTGAATTATAGTACCTTCTTTGATTCCGTCTGTCAAATGAACGATCGACCTCTGGGGGGGAACAATCGACCTCTGGGGTAGTTTGTCCACACCTGTGGACAAACTACCCCAGAGGTCGCCCAATGCCCCAATATGTGGTAAAATGACAACCAGAAAATTCTCCGAAGAAGGAAATTCTCCAGAAAGGATCAGGAATAGGAAAATGGATAATTTTAAAGGCAAAAACGCTATCCCGCAGGAAGAGTTCTCTTTCGCCCAGAGTGTGATCGCGAAGCTCGGCGATTATTTCTCCAACAGGGTCGTGGGGCAGGAAGAGCTCAAGAAGTCGCTGATCACGGCTGTCGTGGCGGACGGGCATATTTTAATCGAGTCGGTGCCCGGTCTCGCCAAGACCACCGCGGCGAAGGCGATCTCCGACGCCGTCAACGGCAAGTTTTCGAGGATCCAGTGCACGCCGGACCTGCTGCCCAGCGACATCATCGGCACGCAGATCTACCATCAGGAGACCGGGAAGTTTGAGACGATCTTCGGCCCTGTTTTCGCCAATTTCGTGCTTCTCGACGAGGTGAACAGATCCAGCGCCAAGACCCAGAGCGCCATGCTCGAGGCAATGCAGGAGCGCCAGGTCACCATCGGCGGGATCACTTACAAGATGCCGCAGGACATCTTCATTGTCATTGCGACCCAGAACCCCATCGAGCAGGAAGGCACCTACCCTCTCTCCGAGGCCCAGACCGACCGTTTCATGATCAAGGAGAAGATCACCTACCCGTCCGCGGACCAGGAGATCATCATCATGAACAAGATCGAGAACGGCACCATTAACAGCAAACTGCCCGCCGTGCTCACTCTCGAGGACGTGGACAAGGTGCAGGATATCGCCGATAAGGTCTATGTGGACCACTCTGTCAAAAAATACATCGCCGATATCGTGACGGCTACCCGCTATCCCGAACAGCACATCGACAAGAAGATCGCCGGCTATATCAGGATCGGCGCAAGCCCCCGCGCGACCATCAATTTCCTCAAGATCGCCAAGGCAAACGCGCTGATGAGCGGGCGCACCTACGCGATCCCCGAGGACGTCAAGAACATGCGCCACCAGGTGCTGCGCCACAGGATCGGCCTGAACTACGCGGCCGTCGCCGACAATGTCTCCGTGGAAACGATCATCGATAAGCTTGTCAATTCGGTACCTACGCCATGAGTTTAGATCTTAATTACGATTATCTCGACCGGGTGCGGCGCGTCGCCGCGCTCTACACAAAGCGGAAGACCTCTGATCTTCTCGAAGGAGACTACAGCTCCATGCAGCATGGGCGCAGTCTTGATTTTGATGACCTCAGGGAGTACCGCTACGGAGATGATGTCAACTACATAGACTGGAAGTCCTCCTCCCGGGTGGGCAAAACATTGATCCGACGCTATTTTGCCGACAGAAAGCATGACGTGCTGTTCATCGGCGACACAGGGAAGAAAATGACGGGCGACACGCCCTCAGGTGAGTCCAAGGAGCAGATCGCGCTGATGGCTTTCGGCGTGGCGGCTTATCTTCTGGGCAAGCAGGGGGTGAACTACGCCCTTTCCTGCTGCGGCAGCGAGAGTTCCAGGGTCAGTTCCTTCACCTCCGGCCCCATGCACCTCGAGGAGCTGATCACCGAGTACCATAAGGCGCTCGAGTGCGGCGTACCCAAGCAGAGCTTCTACGACACGGTCTCCAGTGCCGCAGGTCTTTTCGAGCGGCACATGGTAATGATCATCATCACAGACGCGGAAGGGCTCGCCGAGATGGACGAGACCCTTGTCAGGCGCCTGATCTACTATAACGATGTCTACATTTTCAAGATCGAGGACACGCTTCTGACAGCGGACGGCGCGTTCGACCTTGAGGACGACCGCTTTGTAGATCCTTTCCTGGCCATCTGCAGGGACCTCCGGCAGGAGGAACTCAGGATCAGGGAGGATCTGGAGCGCACCGCGGACCATCTTCTCACCCGGAACCGCATCTTCTTTAAGAGTGTTTCCAAAGAGGAAGAGATCGTCGACACCCTCATCGATCTGTTCGGCCGCAGAAAGGAGGTCCAATGAAGTATTCCATAGATCTTCAGTCTCCTTTCTCCTTCTCGCCCTATTGGTACGCGGTTGGGATCGCGCTGATCGTCCTGGCACTACTGCTCCGCTTCGGTTTCAACCGGCTCTTTGCAGTAAAGATGGACTCTCCCTTCAGGATCGACAAGCTTCGCCGGGACTGCCTCCGTCAGGTTGGAAAGATCGAGCAGGCCTATAATAACAAAGAGATCGACTCCCGATCTGCCCACCAGCAGATGAGTCAGGAAGTCCGAAGGTTCGTTCACGATGTCACCGGCCTTGAGACGGGAACCATGGTCCTGGAGGACCTGAGCAGGCTGGGACGTCCCGAACTGGCGGAACTCATCAGAGAATACTATGAGCCTATGTTCGCCCGCGCGTCTTCAGTCGACGCCGGCGCTTCCCTGGAGAAGGGCAAGGCCCTGGTGGACAAGGTCTACGGGCGAGCCATAAAAGAGCAGAAGATCCGCCGCACCGCGGAACGTCAGTCTTCCGTCAACAGATTCCTCAACAAAGCCACTCGGATAACGCCCCGTTTCCTGCGAAAATTCCTGGTGCTGCCCAAGATAAGCCACAACTCCCTCACCTGGATGGAGCGTATCCAGCTTGCTTTCGAGGCGGGGGATCTCGATCCTCACAGCACAGTCGAGAATATGAACAGAGCTGTGCGGAGTTTCGTCTATGCCGTGACAGGCGCCGGGGACGAGGAAGAGGCCTTAGCGAAAGCCCGCGAAACCGCCCTCCGAAACAGCGCGCCCGGCATCGCGAGGACTATCAGAAAATGCTATGACCCCGTTTCACCGGACTGCAGTCACGAGGAAGCGCGGCGCATGATCAATAAAGGTAAGGAGCTGATCAAAGATGAGTGTAAGTTTTCATAATCCCTGGGCACTCATTCTCGCGGCGCTTCTTACCGCCGCGGTATGTTTTGCCGCGTTTAAACTCAAGAAAAGGCCTGACAGCAAGGCTTTTATTAAAGCCGCCAACACGGCCCGCATCAAGGCGAACCCGCTCTACAGGCGCCGCCTCATAGAAGCTGTGATCTTCCGGGTCCTGACAGCCGCAGGGCTGATCCTGGCGATCGTGGCCGCCTCTTTTCTCGTCGCGCGGCCCTTTAAAAGGGACACGATCAAGGACACTGTCAACCGCAGAGATGTCTTTCTGTGCGTAGACCTGTCCTCCTCCAACTATGAGGGCGTGCAGAATCTCGTACAGGCCTTCCGGGAAACTGTGACGGGCCTCGACGGCGACCGCATCGGGATCTCGCTGTTTAACACTTCCAGTATCCAGTTTGTCCCGATGACGGACGATTACGATTTTGTCCTCCGCAGGCTGGATTCCCTGGAGGGATATCTGGCTGCCCAGGAGGAATTTGAGACTTCCTACGCGCAGAAGTACGACTCTGTATACGATATCCCGGACTCCGAGAGAGCCCGCTACGAGGAACTGAACAGGATCCTTTCCTCTTTTGACGAAGGTCTGACGGCAGGTTACGAAATGAAGGGCACTTCCGCCATCGGCGAAGGCCTGGCCTCCTGTCTCTTCAGCTTCCCGGAGCTCACTGAGGAAGAGCGGACAAGGGTCATCATATTCGTTTCAGACAACCGGCCTGAACTTCTCGGCGACCCGCTTGTGACGCTGAAAGACGCCGCGGGCATGTGCGCCTTTGACAAAGTAACTGTATTCGGCATCGATCCCGCGAACCCGGAGAGCGACGGGGCTATGACCGTCGCCGCCGAGATGCAGGAAGCCGTGGAATCCACAGGCGGCAAGTTCTACGGCCCCGGCACTGCCCTGTCAGCCGAGGAGATCCTCGCAGACATCCAGTCCCTCGAGCGCAAGATCACCAGTACAGCCACTGCCACCGAAGACACAGATCTTCCGACAGTGTGGTTCTATGTGCTCGCCGCGGGCTTTGTGCTGATCGTTCTGACGACCGCTTATTTTATTCTGCGCAGAGGCGTCACGAGAGGGAAACTCTCCCGCAAAGTGACAGCCATTGTGATACTCGCATGCATGGCGGCCGGCGTCGTCGGCGTTGGCCTCAGGCCCATGTATCTCAGCCCTGACGCGGAGATCCGCACCAACAACCTGGATGTCGCTTTTGTGGTGGATACCACCATCAGTATGTGGGCTGAGGACCACAAGGGCGGCAAGCGCATGGATGGCGTCCAAAAAGACATTCAGATGATCATGGACGCCCTTCCCGGGAGCAGTTTCTCCGTTATCAGTTTCAGCAACGGCGCGGAGATCCTGACTCCTTTCACTCAGGATATTGTATCCGTCAGCGATATAGTATCCGATCTGGATATGCCGTCCTTTACTACCTCTCAGGGCTCGTCCCTGAACACTGCCTTCGAGGCTCTGCGCATTACAGCGGAGTCCGCGGCGGCAAAAAAGGGAAACCGCAGGACTATCGTCTTTCTTTTCAGCGACGGCGAGACCACTGACGGCTCCACTCTCATGAGCTTCAGCGAGCTGCACGGGCTGGTGGACAACGGCGCGGTTCTCGGTTACGGCACAGCGGCCGGCGGCCGCATGAACTACCCCGGACGGGGCTATATCAAAAATGTGTCGGACGGCACGATCGCCCTCTCCCATATCGACGAGGACGCTCTGCGGCAAGTCGCCGGCGACCTGGGACTCCTCTACATCAATGAAACAAGTGACCCGGGCAGCGCTCTCTCCACGAGGCTGCAGACGATCCGGCTGATGAGCCGCGACGCCTTTTTCGCCGACGGCAACAGGACAGGCTATTTGGAGACTTACCACTACTTTGCGGCCTTTGTGGGCCTGCTGCTTCTGGTCTGGCTCTTTTTGACCATTTACAGAGGGGGGGTGGCGTGATGAATCCGGATTTTGAGAAGATCAAAAACGTGCTCGCCATAATTCGCAGAGTCCTCCTCTCCGTCTGTGCTCTTGTGATCACAGTGGGAGTTCTCATTCTGCTCAGGAGCCTCATCAACGCGGAATTTCTGCGCAGCTACAACAGCGGCCGCTATTCCCCGATCCCCGAGAATCTCCTGCCCTATCTCCCTTTCGGCGAGAACTATGTGGCGCCTTACAATCTCGGAAATGTGGAATACCAGCGCGGCAACTACGATAAGGCGATCTATTACTATTCTCTAGCATATCAGAATGGTCCGCCGGAACATCCCGAACACGATGAGGAATGTAAGATCCGCGTGAATCTCGCTCTGTCCATGTGCCACAAGATCGATTTCGACAACCTGGATTACTCTGATGCGGAGGCCGTTGCTGAGGCTATGGTCACTCTGCAGCAGGCGCGCGCTATTTTGACCGAGGCGGAGTGCGCCAGTGAACCCGTTGGCAGCGACGACGGTCATTACCGCGACGCGGACAAGCTCAAGCACGACATCGACAGGATGCTCGAGCAGATGCAGAACCAGTCCGATTCCAACGAGGACGGCGGAAACGGCGGCGGAGACGGCCAGGACGAGAATCAGGACGGCGGTGAAGGTCAGGATGAAAATCAGGACCAGAGTGACGGCGGCGGCCAGGACGAAAAGGACGCTCAAAGCCAGAAGGAAGAAGAACAGCGCGTCAAAGAAGAGCAGGCCCGCCAGGAGAAGCTCAAGGAAGACCTCCGTCAGCAGAAAGAGGACCTCAGGGACGGCAGCAGCTCATCCTCCTATGATTACGAGTACATCGACGGCGGAGACGCCCAGGGATACGGAGAAGGAACACTATGGTAACCGGAAAGAAAAAACTGATCACAGCAGCCGCGGCAGGTTGTCTTGCACTGGCTTTGGCCGGGATTTCTTCCCTGACAATGGCCGGCAGCCCGGCACTGGCGGCTGAGGACAAGACAGAGGACGTCATGCACGGCCCGGACGTGCCCCCGAAAGGGATGCGCTACGACGAGTGGAAAGGATTTCAGTATACCACAGACAGGGAGTTTGACCTCAGGACCTTCTGGACCATTACAATGTATGATCACTCAAAGCCGGAGTCTCACGACCTGTTCCGGGATCCCGAGAACGTCGAAGACGCGGTCCTTAAGATCGTCGACGCGAAATCGGAACCTGTGGGCGGCGAGATGAAGCTGCGCTCGGGCGGATTTGTGGACATCACTGTCGAGCTCTACTGGACCGGGACCATGAACGGGGTCGAGAGTAGCTACGCCTATGAGCACTACTACAAAGATCCCTTTTACGTCCAGTGGTCTGAAAACGCGGCCTATCCCTGCGACGCCTACACCGGCACTTCCCTTCTGAACTACTTCAGCACTAATGACGATGCGGCGGACGACAGCATAAGCCCCGGACAAGCCTCGGCTTCTTCCATGGCGGAGTCGGACATCACCTGGAACGGGCGCACCTACAGGCTATTTGCCAAGTCGGATATCCGCAACGCTTCTTTTTCCGACTGGAATGAGAGGCAGGACGGCGACAAGTACCGTTTCACCTGTCCGGCTGCTCTGGAGACAACGCTCACATTCCGCGTGCCGGCCGACTACGACGGCCTGGTCCTCGCCATTGACAAAGACATCACCGATGAGCGGGATTACCACCTCACGGAAAACGGCGAATATATCAGTTCCTCAGATCTCTATGCGGACATTCTGACAAGGAGCGACGGAACCAAACAGTCGGCAGATGACTTCTACTTCATACGCGTCTCGGATCTGCTGGAGTATTTTCAGGATAAACATTGAATCCCAAAGGAGAACGGACGATATGAGCAAATATAAACTCGCCGCATTCGACATGGACGGAACTTTTCTGGACTCTCTCAAAGAGATCCGGCCTTCCACAGCAGATGCCTGCAAAAGAGCGTCGGCCGCTGGCAAGATCCTCGCCATCGACACCGGGCGCGCGGTCTCGGAACTGACCCTCTATCCCTTCGGGGAGATGGGCATCCGCTACGGGGCCTGCACCTGCGGAACCGTGATCTATGACTTTGAACAGGGCCTCGTCCTTGCCAAAAAAGTGATCCCCGCAGAGTTCGTCCCGATCCTTGCGGAGGCCTCCGCGAAGGAGGACCTGATGCTCCAGGTCATGGTGAACGGCATCTCCTATGTAGAAGCCGCGGACGTGGCGAATATGCCCCATTTCCAGATGGCTGTATACCAGCCGCTCTACGAGGCGACCACTTCCCTTGTGGATGATGTGCGGGCCTTCGCCATCGAGCACGCGCACGAGGTCAACAAAATGAACATGTACCACGCGACCCCTGAGGGACGCCTGCGAACGCAGGAGCGGTTGGCGCATCTGCCGCTGGACTTCACCTATGCCGAGGAAACTTCCTTCGAGGTCACTCCTCAAGGCGTGTCCAAAGGCACGGGACTCGTCGATCTGTGCGAGGTACTGGGCGTTCCGATCGAAGAAGCCATCGGCGTAGGCGACGCCTTCAACGATGTCCCCATGCTGGAAATGGCAGGCCTTGGCGTCGCTATGGGCAACTCCAACGAAGCGGCTTTGCAGGCTGCCGATGTGGTGGTCGGCGACAACGATCACGACGGCATCGCCGAGGTGATCGACCGGTATCTGATTGGGTAAGCACCTTCATCCTTGTCAGCGAATACCACCAAGGAGATTCTATATCCATGAAAAGCATAAAAAGCATCTACAAGATCGGCCACGGCCCTTCAAGTTCCCACACGGTCGGCCCTTATCGCGCTGCCAGGATCTTCGCCGGCCGCTATCCCGCTGCCGACAGCTTCCGCGTCACGCTTTACGGCTCCCTTGCCTTCACCGGCGAGGGCCATGGCACCGGCAAAGCGATCCGGTCAGCTCTTCCGAACTCCGAGATCCTCTTCAACCGCACCGAGCGCGGTCTTCCGCATCCCAACACGATGCTCTTTGAGGCCCTCCGCGGCGGCGAATTGCTGGGCAGCGCCCGGATCTTCAGCATCGGCGGCGGTTCCATCCGCATCGAAAACGAGGTCCTGCCGCAGCCAAAACATCGATCTCCCCACTTTCATCTACAAAATGGAAGGTTCCTCACTCCGTCCCTATCTGGAGAGAATCTGGGAGGCCATGAAGACTTCCGTCGAGCGCGGCCTCGCCGCGGAAGGAATTCTTCCCGGCGGCCTGAATGTGGCCAGAAAAGCCAAACTTCTCTATGAAAAACGCTGCTACAACGAGAGCGCCGATGTAACCATGAACCGCGTGATCGCCGCCTACGCCTACGCAGTCAGCGAAGAAAACGCCGACGAGAACATCGTTGTCACCTCGCCGACCTGCGGCAGCTGCGGTGTTTTGCCTTCCGTAATGTACTACATGTACAAAGACCGAGGTTTCCCGGAGAATGAGATCCTGGATGCTCTTGCTGTTGCAGGGCTTGTCGGCAACGTGATCCGCACAAACGCAAGCATTTCCGGTGCTGAATGCGGATGCCAGGCGGAGATCGGAAGCGCCTGCTCTATGACAGCCGCTGCCGTAGCCGCCCTCTACAAACTCAACATCGACCAGATCGAGTATTCCGCCGAGATCGCAATGGAACACAATCTCGGCCTCACCTGCGACCCCGTAAACGGCCTGGTGCAGATCCCCTGCATCGAGCGCAACGCCGTCGCAGCCATGCGCGCGATCACCGCAGTGAACCTCTCCCGCTTCCTCTACACCACCCGGAAGATCTCCTTCGACGAAGTCGTCGCGACCATGTACCGCACCGGCCTCGACATGGACGAGAAATACCGAGAGACTTCCCATGGAGGGCTGGCGGTGATTTATAGCAGGAAATGAGACAGTTTACACCCCGGCCCTTAATCAAGGGCCGGGGTGCTGTCATAAGCAGTAGAATGACCTGATGGTGCGGAGACCTGGTGGTGTTTAGACCTGGTGGTGCGGAGACGTTGACCTGGCGGTGCGGAGACGTTGACCTGGCGGTGCCTTATTGAATCGATGGAGCGATTATGCATCTTAAGCGAAAAGACTCCATCAAACTTAAGAACATCAGAAAATGGATGGAGGGAAAAATACCAGTCCTGCCTGAACTCTCCATCCACTCTGGCTTGCTGCCAAAATCCGATGGAGCTTGAAACGACAATCTGCCACAACTTCTACATCCATTCCGCTTTATTGCCATATCCGATGGTCTGTGAAGAATTTCTTACACAAATTATTCCAACTTATATTACTTTTCATCTAGTCCGATGGAGGGTTCATGCAAGAACGGCCAAAAAGGCTCCATCCTTTTTGGGACTTAATCAAGTCTGGTGGAGGGTTTATACAAAAATGCCTTAAAGAGCTACATCCTTTTTTTGCCCTGATCAAATCGGATGGAGGCTGCCGTCATTTCGAATATTTCCTGAACATCTCCAGATACTCCTGTTCCACCTCTGCAAAAGGTCTCACAGTATAGTCTGGTACGGTCTGCAGCTTCGGCGCTTCATTACCCGGTCGTTCTCCCAGAAGAATTGTCAAGTCATACCAGAGCAACGCATCATCTATGGCCTTAAGCTGTACCTGCTCTTCTGCTGTCAATGAATCCCCAAGAAACTTCTCGTAGATCAGATCGAGCAAGTGGTTTTCGTGTTTGCAGTATTCCGGCAGCTCTCTTTTGAATGGTCGCGGGATATCAGACATATAACACTCACTTGCATCATGCAAAAGGCAGGCGAGAATCAGGCGGTCTGAAAGCCCCCGGGCGTCTGCCTCCTTCGCGCAGCACAGGCAGTGCTCCCCGACGGACCAAAATGTCTTAACGTGGCCATTTCCGCGGGTGATCAGAGACAAAGCGTGGGCAATGTCTTCGATACAGATTGCTTCTTGGTTGGGAGTTGTCGGCTCGAAATGCTTGCCGGTGTAGGTGGTGATGTAGCTGCTCATGTGGTTCCTCGTAGATGTTGAGTTTGTTTACAGTTGAGTGATGGATACATTTTACACACTTCTAAGTCAACTATCCATCCTGGTGATAAGAATTCTTCTGGAGATGAACTTAATAGATGCCACTGCCGTTTTAGTGCCCTTTAACCACCTCCAGGGGCACTTGAATGGCATTCTTTAAGTAATCAAGCCATATTGCCGCTGAAGTGCCCTTCGACAACCTCCAAGGGCACTCAAACGGCACTAATGAAGAAATCAGGCATTATTGCCGCTGAAGTGCCCTTCAACTACCTCCAGGGGCACTCAAGCGGCAGAAATAAAGAAATCAGACATTATTGCCGCTGAAGTGCCCTTCAACTACCTCCAGGGGCACTAAAACGGCAGAAATAAAGAAATCAGGCATTATTGCCGCTGAAGTGCCCTTCAACTACCTCCAGGGGCACTAAAACGGCACTAAAGAAGAAACCAGCCATGTCGCCACATAAAAAAGGCAGCCGCTCAAACCGAGCAGCTGCCCCAACAAATTCTTCAGCTTCACCCCTATCTCAATGCCCTTCTCCATAAAGAGCGCCCAGATGTCCCTGGTGAGCTGGCGCTGCGCCTTGAAGACATCTTCTTCCCTGACGTCGACGATGAACTTGAGGTTCACGCCGCTGTCCGCCAGCGCTGTCACGCCCAGGAAGACCGGCTCTTTCTGGTAGAGGTCTTTGTGGGCCTCATACATCAGCGGCAGACCTTCCGCAATAACTTTATCCATTTTCTTCAGGTCTGTGTCGTAAGCTACGCTGACCTCACAGGCCGCTACAGATCTGTTGCGGGAACGGTTCTGGAAATTGCGGATGTCCGAGTTGTTGACGATCTTCAGGTTGCCGCCCGCGTCCTCGATCGTCGTCGTGCGGACGCCGATATTGCGCACCGTGCCCCGGAAATCATCCAGAATGATGATATCTCCGTTGACGTACTGCCCCTCAAAGATGATGAAGGCGCCGGTGATGATATCCTCGATCAGACTCTGCGCGCCGAAACCCAGTATCAATCCGACAATGCCGATACCAGCCAGCACAGCAGTAGTATTGACGCCAAGGATCGCAAGTCCCCAGACCACGCCGATGATCACGATCAGATAGTGGAATGTACCCGCCAACAGATCACCGATCGTCTGAGCTCGCAAGCTCTTTTTACTAAAATACTGAATGATCCACTTGACCACCACATTGATGACCCAGAGTACGCTGATCATAAGCAGCACTGTCAAAATATGGGCCACCGTAATTCTGCCGCTCCGCTCGATCAGGAAATAGCTCTTTTCCAGGTCGCGGATCTTCTCCCTTGTCTCCATTGACACGGGAAGCCACTGCGGATTGAGCAGCAGAATGATCAGTATAACTGCGATCAGTGTTCCGATCATCGTCCTATTCTTTTTCATAATCCATGTCCTCCTGCTTGTACTGTTTTGACCTGCATTGCAGATAATTCCTGTTCATTTTCCCAATAAACTAAATCAATAGATGTCGGGCAGCTCCCATTTATCTGATTCGAGTCGCAGATTGATTCCCGAGTCATTCGAGTCGAATTCGTCATTTCCTTCCGCGATCGCATTGAACCAAAGGCTGTAATGTGTGCAGTCCGGATCGGGCGGCATGATATCGATCGTATACGGATATTTGTAAGGTCCATCGCCCGTAAACGGGTAGTAGTCATAACTGGCGTTCCAGATTGTCTTATCATAATAACCGTCTGCGGTATACCAGAAAATACCGAACTCAGTGAACTCCAAATTGTAGGAATGCGGGTCACCGTCAGGCTTATTCAGTTCAATTCTATAGTCCTCCATGTTCAGATAGCGGCCTGGTTGTGTCCAGGGATAATCATTCCCTGTCAGAGTGGGTGCCATCTTGTTGATCGGACAGTTGTCGAAGGTGAACGACTTTGTCTTTTCCTCGCCGCCCAGTTTGTAAGTGAGATAGATCGTGACATTCACAGTATCGCTGTCCATCAGCTGACGATCGTCATCGCCATATTTGCTCACTTCTATATCTCCATAGCCTTCCACTTCTCCCATGGTGCATGTATCAGACCCGTCGGTGAGTACAGCTACAGAACTAATATCTGCAGCATTCTCTATGCCCTTCTTATCGATATTGTACCTTACCATCAGATGATAAATCTCATCCCACCATAACACGTTAACGCCCGTAACCGTCGGATCTTCAAGCGTGGGCGTCCAGGCGGGAAGGTCCGCGGCTTCCGAACTATGATACGTAAACTCACCGATTGTATCGTACTCCGCGTGATTGCCGCTTATATTCGCGTCAAATATCAGTCGGAATTTCGTGGCGGTCGGATCCGAAGGCGTCGCATTCACGTCATTAAGCGCAAAGGAATACTTCACCTCCTTGTTGCCAGCCGAGTTCTGCCCTCTGGATAGGAACTCAAAGGCACCTCCATCTTTTTTATTCCATATTGTTTTGCTGCCAAGGCTTGTAGAACCGTCTTCCATAAGCCACTCAATCTCCACCTTCGTGAAATCAAGGCTGTAGACATGTTCATCTCCGGCTTCATTGACCAGATTCAATTCACAGCCCAGATTCAGCTCATTTATACTGCCACTCGTCTCTACGGATATCGGGTCAAATTCCGGGACTCTGACGTCAGGGTAGCGCCGGACCTCGATCTCTTTCTCTTTTGACTCGCCTCCCAGCGTATACCGGAGCGTGATCGTGGTGACCCACGGTCCGCTGCTTTGAATGAAGAGCTCTTCGCCATTGTTTTTTTCTACTGTAATGCTGCCTACGCTGTCTGCACCGTTTACCTCGGGCATGGTGAGCTCACGATGCTCTCCCGACCACGGATCAAAGGTAATCGTCGCTTGAGATGAGATAATCGCCGCGTCATTTGCGGTCACCTCATACCCAAGTTCAAGATGATCTACTGCCGAATACCAATACAGGTGATCAAAACTCACTTCCGGCTCCGCCAGCGTGACGCCGGGCAGCGCAATTGATGCCAGCTCTATGGATGTCGGGCGATGGACCGTATAAACGTGTCCATCTCTTTCTACATCTTTTCCCGTACCCTCTGTATAGAAGATCAAGTAATAATGCGTCGCTCCCTCCGCGTCTGCGGGAGGTGTGGCGTTCAGCGTTCCCTCATAATGGAAAGTCAGATTTTTATGGTCCCCATCGATCACAGGTCCTGCGGGGTTCGTTACCGGGCTGGGGTTCGAGCCGTTCCAAACGGTCATTGTACTTCCGATCTTATTGCCGTTCTTATCTTTCCATCCTATATCGATTCCGGTCACACTTATATCGTAACTGTGGCGATCCTCAGACGGATATTGGAAAGCAAAGTCCGAGGTAACAGTCTGGCTGTCAACGTCAGTTCCGCTGCCATTAGTCCCAAGATCCTCGAGCGACAGGTTCCCCTTGAACTCCGGCGGCATGGTTGCACTGACAGTGCGCGTCCTGTTTTCTCCGTGCATCGTGTAGTTCAGTACCACTTCAACCTTCCAGTAGTCGCCGTCGTGATGCCACCACAGTTTATCTGAGCCGTCCGCATTCACACTGATCTGGCCGGATCCTGTTTGTTCAGTCATTGTGACCGTCTTTGCGGGATCGATATCAGAAGTCACTGTCGCGATCGACGTGATATTCTCCGCGTCACCGGGCGTGATCGTATATCCGACTTCAATATGATTCAGGTCATTCCACAAATAGATATGATCGATCGTCACCTCCAGATCCTTTCACCTCCAGATCCTTTTCGATCTCACAGGGTGTCGACCGCCCGAATGTCGGTTCGTGAATCGTATACACAGTCCCGTCCGTATCGGTTCCTGTGCCCTTCATGTAATAGTCGAGGTAGAAATGCGTGGCACCAGCTGCATCCGCGGGCGGAACGACATTGAGAAGGTCGTGGTAATCAAATGTCAAAACCTTGTAGTCCCCATCAGCAGTCGGTCCTGTGGGTCCCGTGATCGGAGAAGTTCCGGTGCCGTCCCAGACTGTTTCCCTGGTACTGCCGACTTCCTCGTATGTACTGCCGCCTCCGCTGAGAGGGACCTCCTTCATCCAGCCCATCTCTATTTTGGCAAATGACACATCATAGGTATGGCGGTCATTCTTTCCATACCTGAATTTTATCGTATCGCTGACGACTTTATTTGTAGTCGAGCTGTTCCCCGACAGATACTGCGGATCCAGCCACAGGAAGTCCATGAACTCCGGCTGCGCCGTATTGCTGACAGTGAGTGTCTTACTCTCCCCGTTCAGCGTATACGCGAGCGTAACGTCCGTTTTCCATTCGTCTGCGCTCATATAAGTGATTTTACCGTAACCGTCCGCGTTTGCGTCGATCGTTCCGGCGCCCGTCTTGGAGGGCATACCGACCGTCATAGACGGATCCCTCATAGAGGTGACAGTGGAGTAGGATGTGATAGATTCCCCATCGTTAGCTGTGATATTATACTCCACCTCAATGTGACCCAGGCAGTACCAGTAATAAACATGAGCGATGCTCACAGTGGGATCCTTGTAGGTCGGTTCCTCCGGCTCTACAGGTAAATCAGGCTCAGTCGGGCTGCTTGGCTCGTCTTCAGGTTCGGATGTCTCCGGTGAATCCTCCGATGTCTCCGGCGAGTCTTCCGGCTCATCGGGCTCATCGGGCGAATCCGGCGTTTCAGAACTGCTTGTGGAAGCCGGTGTCTCAGGCGTCACAGGCTCTTCCGGCTTTTTGGGTTCTTCAGGAGTTTCCGGAATGTCCTTGTGCTCCTCCGGGTTTATCGGGGGCTCCGGCATATCGGGCTCAGAAGGTTCCTCCGATTTCGTCTCTGATGTGACTACCGTCTTCTTTTCATCAGTCTGGGGCTCCGTTCCCGGCATCTCCCCGCCGGGACGGGTGGACACAAGCAGCAGGAGCAGCAGCCCGATGAGCGCAAAAAACAGGAACCTCTTCGAGCTGTTCCTTCTTTCCGGTCCGCGTGTCCCGTAAATTCCCTTATGATGTTTTCCACCCTTTATCGGTTCGTACGGCTCCGCATACTCCGGGTACTGATCGTTGATCTCGCGCATAGGCTTCCCCTTTTCCTATGTCCCGCTGCGGGTTCCCCCATAATCTGATCTATGATCGGGATTTGTTAAATATAAGACATGAAAATGAAATATTTCGTTAACAATATACTACTGGGCGCCCGCCTCAATGTCAACAAGATTGGTCAAAATAGCAACGAAAAAAGCCCGTAATTTCGTCACGGGCCACAGGTTCTTCACTCATTTCGTATTGTTCTCCCTGATCCTCTTTCGGTCCTCCTCGGAATACTTCTCGACGTCCATCTTCCACAGGAGAATGACAGAAATCGTAAAGGCGATCAGGTCCAGGCCCAAATAGGTCAGGACCATCACATTCTCAACCGGCGCAGGCTGCCGTACCAGCGACGCGTCATACCCGGCAAGCCCCAGAAGTCCGCTCACAATACCCACAACAAGACCCCAAAGTCCCACCATGATCGCACTGTAGACAGACATCGTGAAGCCGTCGCTGCGAAATCCGTTCTCTGCCTCCAGATGATCCAGGACGTCAGAAATGAGCGCCAGCAGGATAAACTGCGAAGGAACAATGCCGATCGCCTTGAGCGCCACGCCGGCGCACACTATTTTGAAATTATGTACGCCAAGGAATGCGACCAGTCCTCCTGCAAGCGAAAGGAGCAGCCCGGTAACGATGGATCGCTGTTTGCCGAACTTGTTGGCGAGGGGCCACACTATGAACATACCAAACGCCGCGGGAAGGCCCCCGATCAGGCCAAGGGCGCTCATCAATGCCCCCGAAACTCTTTCCGGGTCCTCCGCCCACAATACGCTTTCAAACATCCATCGCGAATAGAAGCTCATGGAAGTGTTCTTGATCAGCTGTCCCATCAGATAGAACAGCACATACAGCATGACCATCCACCAGTAGCGGCTGCGGAAGCAGGCCTCCCTGTGCCTTGCGGCCGGAATCTTCTCCTCTTCCCGGGGCCGTGCTATGGCCTCTTCTGTAATGCGCTCTCTGGTGAAATAGAACTCCGCCAGGATCCCGGCTGCCGTAATCAGCGACAGGACGATTGACATAGTCCTCCAGTGGGAATAGGACGCCGCTATGTCAAGTTCTCTGTCGTCGTACACGAACATATAACTCTGAAAGAAGAACGGCACAAGAATGCTCGCCCCTGCGCCCGCCGTCGCGACCAGGGCTGCGTTGGACATTGTTGCCAGCATTCCTCTCTTATTGGCATCCCGGGTAGACAGCGACACCATCGAGCTGTGCGCCGTGTAATAGCAGGGATACGCGAACGCGTAATACAGGTTGTAACTAAGCGCGATCCAGACCATCTCCAGCGCGGACCCATTGTTGGGAGATGAGAAAATGAGCAAAATAGCGACGACCAGCAGGGGGATCGACGCCAGCATATAAGGACGGGCCTTTCCCGCTTTCGTCTTCGTGTTGTCGATCCACCTCCCGATCGTGAGATTTCCAAACACCACAAAGATCACCGATACGATCGGAAGAAGCGCCGCGAACGCGCCGAAGGCGTGCGCCGAAGATCGAGTTCGCCAGCATCGCGCAAAAGGGCGCAAGAAAATAGCCGAGAGCAATCTCCGGAAATCTGACCTCGTCGCTGCTGATCTTAGTATGAAACGCGGGCTTCTCAACGATTTTTTTCAGGAACCCCATTCTCTTCCCCTGCATTCTGCAATAATCTGTCGGCTATACTTAGATTATAGCATTTTGCGATGTTTTACGCCTAAATCGGCAGCCAATTCGAGCTCTTTCCATACAATATTTTCCCATTTGCGGATATAATAAGAAGAGCAAACTTAAGGAGGGTATCCCATGAACAATATCGAACGCAGAGATAACGGAATTCTGTATATTTCCGATGAATCCGTCTTTGAACAGCAAAAACGCGCCCGCCGTCTCACCCAGAAACTAAACACAATGGACCGCTCTGATTTCGAGGGCATCAGCGCTGTCGTTAAGGAACTGCTCGGCAAGTCGGAGGGCGCCTTTGTCAATCCGCCTTTCTACTGTGACTATGGCTTCAACATTGAAGTCGGCAAGAATCTCTTCTGCAACTACAACTGCACGATCATCGACGTGGGCAAAGTAGTGATCGGCGACAACTGTCAGATTGCTCCCAACGTCGCCATCTATACGGCAGGTCACCCGGTTCATCCAGCCGCACGAAATACGACCTATGAGTATGGTATCGACATTACGATCGGCAATAACGTCTGGATCGGCGGAAATACCGTCATCCTGCCCGGTGTCCATATCGGCGATAACGTCGTGATCGGCGCGGGAAGCGTCGTCACCAAAGACATTCCTTCCTGGTACATCGCCGCGGGAAATCCCTGCAAGCTGATCCGCAAGATCACCGAAACTGACCGCTATACCTACTTCAAGGGCACGGTGGCTGACCCGGAGTGCGAAGCCGACATGCGGCGCATGTGGGAGGAAAACACGGATCCCGTGAAATACCCTACTGCCGAGGACTGAATCACAAACTAAATCAAATGCAAAAAGGTGCTGTCGCAAAACCTGCGTTTTTGCGGCAGCACCTCGTTCTTTCTGAAAATATTTATTTTCTCCCGATCACAAATCCCAGCAACAGTCTGTTTCCAGTTCGGGATCTGCAATGCGCAGAAGCATCATGCCGGTAGCTGTGGAACCTGTCCAGGAGCCGAACATGACCATGGCGTTCTCAAGCCAGTGCTCTTTGAGCCAGAGGCGGGGGAGCGTCATGAGGACAATGGTCGTAAGGGCAAGACCGACGAGGGAGATCGTGAGGATCGCCCCGGCGTTGTTCATGATGACATCGAGCTTCATGGTAGCGATCGCAGTGACGATCAGGTATTCCAGCGAGAGAGAGCCGATATGCGCCAGGGATTCGCTGTCAAGGAAATCGCCGAGCGGAGTCTTGCGAAGGATAATTCCTGCCACAAGAGAAACGATGATCGCCGGAACGTAGATCGCGAATCCGGAGAACAGCGGGATCTTGTGAAGTACTTCCAGGAGGCCGTAGGCAACGATCATGATGGCCATGATGATCGCGAAGTGCATTGTCAGCGGATCAAAAGCGATGTCGGAAGTGTAGGACTTCATGAATTTCACACGGTGCTCTTTTTTGAGAATGCCGGTATAATCCTCATCGCTGAGATTTCCGGACTTCTCTGCGGAGACCCATCCCTTGCGGATACCGATATTCAGGATGATGATACCTGCGATAATACCGAAGAGCATACCGATCGTAGCATAGGTCGTGCCGAAGGCGGACGCCTCATCGTAATTCCAGTAGCCCAGCGTATCGTAAATGCCTGCGATGACCTGCGGGATACCGTGAGCGCCGAAGAAAGCGCCGAAAGGAAGAAGCGCGGCTCCGTCCGGCAGTCCGAAGACCTTGCCGAGTCCCATCGCGGAGAGGACCTGAACACCGATCACACATGCGGAGATACAGAACATCAGCGAGCACTTCTTGATCATTTTGGTGTTAAAAGTCAGCGAGATGAACTGTGTCACAAACAGGATCGCGAGAAGGGGATTCGCGAAGCTGCTGACGTTGTCGGACCAGTGAATATAGACGGGGCAGAACTTTCCGAGGATCTCAGATCCCAGCACCAGGCCCACAAGACCTGCAATAACGGCTACAGGTATAAAAAGCTTCTGGAATACTTTGACTCTGGATCTTAAGAACAGACCAATAAGCAGCAACATACTCGCCCAGGCGAAATCTTTCAAAATAGCTTCAAACATTTCATTTCTCCTTTTGTACTAATCGTCTGTCAGTTCTGTGAGATCACTTTGCGGATCCTGGCAACAAGGTTAGATGTCCACTCATTTTGAAGTTCAAAGTCCGTGTACACGCCGCGTGTAGCTACTTTGAAAGCATCGATATCCGGAGATTCGTTTACAACCATTCCCGCTTTCCTCATGCGAAGTCCGGAGACGAGCTGCTGCGCCATGTCCGTGTTGTCGCCCAGTTCTTCATTGGGATAGAGCCGGATGACGACACGCCCCTGCGTATTCTCCTTCACGTAGTCCGCGTAATGCTGCAGCGAGACATTGATGAGATTGTCCTCCGTGTCGCTGTGTCCGAGACGGATCACATACTCCGTCTTGCTGTCGGAAGGGGCGCTGCCTGCTGCCCCGCAGCCCGTGACCGCAAGGCTAAAGAGCAGCACGGTCACCGCCATCTGCCAAAAAATCGATCGTCTCCATTTCATAGACCTGTTTCCTCCGTAAAAGCGTTAGTTGTTCCCTTCTGATCTACACATCTTTCACTTTGCTCTTAAGTCAAAATATCGCAGTACGTTTGCGCGTACTGCGATATTTCACGGAAGGATCATGATCTCCTTGATAGCTTATTATGAATTTCACGATCCGGTCCTTCAACTACAGTTACAACAGTCTTTTCTTTCCGCGTGTGTTGTTTGTGTAACGTAGTACATCCTACGTTGTATGTTATGTTGCCTTATGATTCTCCTTTTGTCAATCAATTAACAACCACTTCTTATCGTTTTGCCGTTTTTAACAAATATAGCCCCGGGCAGTTAGTAATATTCCACTAATACCAACTGCCCGGGGCTTCATTCCTTAACCCTTTGTCATAGAGAATCCCTCTCTATTATACTGGTTCACCATATCTGCTTTCTATCACTTTTTTGACAGCTCCCGCTGCGATCCAGATCAGCCATGAGATGCTCCAAAGCCGTGTCATGAAGCTGATTCCAAAGTAAAGGCAGGTCACAATTTCCCAATAGATCGGCATCAGGGTGCGGAGATTGTTGTCTCTGTAGTAAAACTTCTCTTTCCTGCCCTTATTGCCCTTTCTGCCGGTGCTGACATAGCGTCTGCCGCCTGATGTGCCGCCATAGCCGGCGCCGCCTGCATCTGAGCGATCATTAAATGTACCGCTGTACGCTTCGCGGTTCATTCTTCTTGCCCTGGCCGCGCGCTCCTGAGCTTTCCTGAGCCTCTTGTACAGCGCCTTCTTCGAGCCGTGGTAGACAAGCAGGAAAACTCCCGCCCCGACTAAAACAAACATCAGCGCCGGTCCGAAATTGTCGCCGAACAGAATTGCCGGAACGATACTGAGAATAATCATCACAATGCCTGTGACCTTCTGCTTCGTACTCTCGTTCTCGGCGATCCTTTCCTGGTCCGCCACGATCTCCTCCGCCTCTCTGTCAAGTTCGAGGGGCTCCGAGTCGATAAACTTCCAGGGCTTATTATAAGCGCCTGAGATCAAAAAGCAGGCCACCGCCGCCGCGATGAACACAAACAGCAGCGCTATGCCAAAAGATTGCACCGCTCCGCTGAGCCAGTTATCCCCGGGAATATCCAGAAGGATCGGTCCGGTCACAGATGTGATGCACAAAAAGATCCCGAAGCACTTTAACATCGCCGCGAAGTTCCCGACGCCCAGATAGTCGCATACTTCCCCGGCGGAGATCACTCTGAACTGCTCGTGATCTTCCGGAATGGGATCCTCCGCGGTTCTCTCCTCTCTCTGCCGGGCAGAATTCTGCCGCGCTTCTCCCATATATTCCTCAATCCCGAGGGTCTGCGCCAGTTCCTCAAGGTTTCCAAACTCCGAGATCACAGTTCCGACCGCCTCGTTCTCACCGCAGCCCTCCGCGATCAATTCCGTATATTTGTCTTCCATCATCGCCGCGAGCTCTTCGTAAGCCTTGCGGACTTCCGGCGTATCAGGAAGACCTGCAAACATCGTACTCAGATAGTTTCTGATCGTTTCCATGCTGTCTCCTTTCTACCTGGCGCCGCCATCGGTCAGCGCTCTCGTTCCTGTCACAGAGATGAAGTGCTCGACCACTTCCTTAGTCAGATTCCACTCCTCGCATTTCTCTCTGTAATACTCTCTTCCCGCATCGGTTATGCTGTAGTAAGTGCGCCGCTTTCCGTTCTCCGCGCTGCGGCTGAAAGAGACGATATAGCCGTTCTTCTCCATGCGCGTGAACGCCGAATAGAGCGTAGTCTCCTTGATCACATACTTCCCGTCGGAGAGCTGCCGGATCATCCTTGAGATCTCATAACCGTAGGAAGGCCTGTCCAAAAGAAGGTATAGAATGATCGTATCATTATATCCGCGAATTACATCGCTGCTGATCGTAGTCAAGTGCCTTCCTCCTTTCCTGCGTGCCATATATTGACAGTCGGTGTATCGCCTGTCGTTACAACGTCTGTCGTAGTATATCTGTCGTAGTAAGAATATAGCACTATATAACGTATTTGTAAAGGGGGAAAGGATGGGCCTTCGCTTTTGCGGCATGCCCCTTTTAAATTACATTGAATTCGCGGGGATTCACACAGATCCTTCTCTTCGCTGCGTAGGGAACCGCATCCCCAAACTCGACGTCCGCTCCGCTGATCGGACGTCTCAGACAAGTGTGCTTTCGGGCTGCAGGAAGCTGCAGCCCTCATTCCCTCCTCCGCTCCGGAAGGATCTGGTTCATCCAGCCGCTCATTCAAAGCAATTTAAAAGGGGCATGCCACAGTCGCTCAGGTAACTCTTTATCGCAAATATACAAGACACATTGTCATAATCCCAACAAATACAAGATCCGGGCTCTGCGAGTCCGGATCTCTTATATGACGAGAAGATATAGAAACTGCCGCTCCTAAAGAGCGGCAGTGATAAGTTTTTTTGAGGGCATGATGGGCCCGGAAGTAAGGCTTTGAATGAGCGATTAGTTTTTCATGATCTGTAAGGAAGTGAGTGAGAGGGTGAGGGAGGCAGCTCCTGCCGACCGAAAGCCGGCAATGTCTGAGGCGTCTGTTCATCGGAAGCAGACGCCGAGTTCCCGAGCGGTCCCTCTCACGAACGACAGAAAGATCATAGAAAAACTTCGCGAATTCAACGTCTTACTTCCGGGCCCATCATCCCGAAAAAATGCCTATTCAAATTCAAAACTTATCTGCTCGTACGGCCTCTCCGCCTTCAACATAGGCAGCTCCTTTGTCAAAATATCGCCGGCCTTTGCCGCGTCGCTCACCCATGGAACTACTTCCTCCCCGGAGAGGATGAGCGGCATCCGGTCGTGCACCGGTTCCATAGAAGCGTTCGCCTCTCTGGTCAGCACGACGAAGCGGTTTTCTGCTCCATAAGGGCGGTAGATCCCCGCCAGATACAGGATCTGCCGGTCCGGAAGGGTGAAGATCACCTTTTCCTTCTTTTTGTCCCATTCGTAGAAGCCCGCTGCCGGCAGCGCGCAGCGCCGCCCGGCAAAGCTGTCCGCAAATGTCGGCCGGTCTTTCACACTCTCCGCCCGAGCATTGATGAGGAGCCTTCCCTTGTCAAATCCCGGAAATCCCCATAGAAGAGGCTCCATACAGACGCCGCTTCCGGAACGGGCATTTTCAACGCCGCCAGCAGATTCAGCGCTTTCAGCGGCTCCGGCGGCTCCGGCAATACCGGAAAAGTCCGCGGCAATCGCCGGCGCGCTCATGCCCGGCGTATAGTCCCCTGCGCGGAGCCTCATGACTACGCCCGCAAGATCGGGAAAATCCTCGAGAAAAGCGTCCTCTGCGTCATCAGTCCAGAAGTATCTGCCGCACATCTTCAGATTCTCCTGACAACTTCCTTTACAAGTCTCTGCAGTTCTTTGCCCGCGCGGTTAGCCACCTTCTGGATCTCCTCGTGAGAGGTCTCGAAGGTCGTATTCACGATAGCCATGTCCGTGATGCAGGTGATACCCATGATCCGCATGCCCATGTGCTTGAGAGCGACGCCTTCGCAGCCTGTGCTCATTCCGACCGCGTCCGCGCCGAGCATCGCGTACATTGCGACCTCGTTGGGTGTCTCATAAGCAGGACCTGTGATCTGCAGGTATACGCCGTCCTCCAACTCGATGCCGAGATCGTCCGCTGTCTTATGCAGAAGCTCCTGAAGGTCCTTGTCATATATCGCGCTCACATCGGGGAAGCGGACGCCCAGCCTGTCGTCATTGGGGCCGATCAGCGGTGAGGGCACAAACGCCGTATTCTGGTCATTGATGCACATCAGTGTGCCGGGATGGAAGTTCTTGTTGAGGCCTCCCGCCGCGTTGGTCAGGATGATCACCTCTACTCCCAGAAGCGCCATGACGCGCACCGGCAGCACTACCTTCTGCATAGGATAGCCCTCATAGAAATGCACGCGGCCGTTCATCAGGACTACCGGAACGGAATCAATGTAGCCGAAGATATACTCTCCCTTGTGGCCCTCCACTGTCGAGCGCGGGAATCCCTCGAGTTCGGAATAGGGAATTCTGGTCACAACTTCGATGTCGTCTGCCAGACCGCCGAGGCCGGATCCAAGCACGATACCCACCTTCGGCACAAAATCAGTGCGCTCGCGCACAGCGTTCAGAGCCAGTTCATAGTCCTTCAAATTTGTGTTTTCTGCCATTTTGTACCCCTTTCTTAATCTCGCCGGTCGTCCCCGGTTAATCCTTTCTAAATCCTTTACGCCTCTCGGCGACGTCGATCAGTTCCTTTGCCTCTTCCATGGCTGCCGCCAGATACGGCTCCTGCCACTCGCGGCCTTCCTTCTCCGCCCGCTTGATCTCCTCCCAGGCGGCGTCTTTCTCCGCTTCCGAGCTGTATTTTGCCCCGCCGAAGATATGCGGGTGCCTGCGCACCATCTTATCCGCTGCAGTCTTCGCCACATCCTCCAGCGTAAAGAGTCCCTCTTCCTCCGCCAGGCTCGCGTGGAAGATCACCTGGAAGAGCAGGTCGCCCAACTCCTCCCGCAGATTCTCCGGATCGCCCGTAGCTGTCAAAATATTGATCCCGCACACGACCTCCGCCGCCTCCTCGATGCACATCGCTTTGATGCTCTCGTGGGTCTGTGCGCTGTCCCAGGGACAGCCGTCCTTGGCGCGGAGGCGCTCTATGATCGTTTTCAGTCGTTCCATTTCGCTCATCTTGGTCATTTCCCCGGCCGCGTTATTTGTGTTCTCCGATCATCTTCTCCATCCAGATCATGCTGTACCACCGCCCGAACTTGTATCCGCACTGGTGGAAAGTGCCGACCGTTCTGTATCCCAGATGTTCGTGAAACTGCGCGCTGTTGTAGTCCAGATATTCGTCCGCCTCATCCGGATAGCCGATGCAGGCGTAGAGATTGAGGATCCCCCGCGCCTTCAGGGCTTCCTCAAGGGCCTCGTAGAGCTTCCTTCCCAGGCCTCCGCCGACCGCTTCGCGGTCCAGGTAGATCGTCATCTCGCAGGAGCGGTCATAGGCCGCCCTGTCCTTAAAGACGCCGGCATAGGCGTATCCTTCGATCACACCGTCCCTCTCGATCACCAGATAGGGATAGCGCTCCTTTATATGCGCGATCCTGCCCCTGAACTCCTTAAGAGACGGCACATCGTACTCGAAAGTGATGGCGGTTTTCTCCACATAATAGGCGTAGATCTCAAGAAGCCGGGCCGCGTCGTCCACAGCTGCCTCGCGGATCCGGATCCCGGAGAAAGCAGCGGCCTCTCCGTCCCGGCTCATTCTCATCTCATTCATATGACTCAATTCTCCCACTCCGGCCTCTTGTGGTCAGGCCGGTCGACGCTATCCGGGCGATCCGCTCCGTGCGCGTCTTTAAACCTTATATTTAATAATACCGCATCCCCGGATTATTTCATACTTTTGTTTCTCATAAGGATTTAGCAGGGGCTTTGTGGTATTCTATAAGTGCAGAACTTTTATGCGCAAGAAAGGATCAGAATCATGTCCGAATACGGAATTTCCCAGATTTATCCCACAGACCGTTACTCCAACGACCAGGTCGACAAACTGCTCCTGGCCGAGGGGATCCGCAGGGATGGAAACCTTGATTACACATGCGGCATGTACGATGACGACATGAACATCATTGCTACCGGCAGCTGCTTTGGCAACACGCTGCGCTGTATGGCAGTCAGCAGCGCTCACCAGGGCGAAGGCCTCATGAACGCGATCGTCTCCCATCTGATCTCTTACCAGTACAGCCGCGGGAACATGCACCTGTTTCTCTACACGAAATGCGACTCCGCAAAGTTCTTCGGCGATCTCGGGTTCCACGAGATCGTCCGCATCGAGGATCGCATCGTCTTCATGGAGAACCGGCGCACCGGTTTTGCTGACTACCTGGATGGCCTGAAGCGTGAGACTGCCAAGGTCCTCGCAGCTAAGGCAGCACCGACACCCGCCGCTTCCCGCACCGCAGCGCTGGTCATGAACGCCAATCCGTTCACAAACGGTCACCTCTACCTTGTGGAGAAGGCCTGTGCCGAGAACGACCTCGTGCACCTCTTTATGGTCAGCGAGGATGCTTCCCTGGTACCTTTCGCCGTCCGCAAGCGCCTGATCATGGAGGGCACCGCTCACCTGCCCAACCTCATTTACCACGAGAGCGGCCCCTACGTCATCAGCAGCGCCACCTTTCCGAGCTATTTTCAGAAGGATGAGACCGCGGTCATCGAGAGCCACGCCTACCTGGACCTGCAGGTCTTTGCCAAAATAGCATCGGCCCTGAACATCGGCGTCCGCTACGTCGGCGAGGAGCCCACAAGCCTTGTGACCGGCATCTACAACAGGATCATGCAGGAAGAACTTCCCAAGGCGGGCGTCGCCTGCGTTGTCGTTCCTCGAAAGGAAGCGCCGGCCGGATCGTCTTCCGGCGGAAAGGCTATCAGCGCCTCCACCGTAAGACAGCTGCTCAAAGAAGGGCGCTTTGATGAACTGAGCGGTCTGGTGCCGGACAGCACTCTCCGCTATTTTGAAAGCCCGGAGGCGGCTCCGGTGCTCGCAAGGATCCGAAGCGAGGAAAATGTGATCCACTATTGATACTGCCGGAAATCCGGAACCCACTGACAAACTCTAACAGGAGGAAATATGAGCAAGAGTTACAGACCCCTTTATCACGCGTCCGTGCCTTCGGGCTGGTCCAACGATCCTAACGGAACCATCTATTATAACGGCAAAGCGCACCTCTTCTTCCAGCATTACCCCCATAAACCCGCGTGGGGCACCATGCACTGGGGCCATTTCACAACTAATGACTTCGTACACTGGGATGTACTCCCGGTCGCTCTTGTCCCGGACCGGGACTATGAAGTCATCTGCGGCTGCTGCTCCGGATCTGTCATCGAGAAGGACGGCAAACTGTACCTGATGTACACCGCCGCGCAGCCTACACTTCAGAGACAGTGCCTGGCAGTATCTGAGGACGGCGGTGTCACATTTACCAAAAACGAATCCAATCCCATCCTGACCGCTGACATGCTCAGCAAAGAAGTGTCCCCTCTGGATTTCAGGGATCCCCGCCTCTTTAAAAAAGACGGCTGGTACTACTTCATCGCAGGCGCGCGCGTGCTCGATCTGAATGCGAGCAAGGAAGAACTCGATGAGCGCACCTCAAAATGGGACAAACACGCCCCCTCTTCCTCTCTCCGTTACGTAGAGGTGGACGGAGCTCAGCATGTGGGCGTCAGTCATAAGGGGCAGTCTCCTTCTCTGGACGATGTCTTTGGCATAGAGCCTGCTGATGCAGGTTTCGGAAACCTCATTCTGTGCAGGAGCCGCGACCTGATGAAGTGGGAATATGTGGGACATCTGCTTCACAGGCAGCCGGAGTTTGTCCGGACTATCTGGTGATCGACGGAAAGGAAGTCATACTTACCAGCCCCCAGAACCTGCCTCAGATGGACAACCACTTCCAGAATGTCCACTCCGGACTATACCTTCTGGGAAAACTGGACTTTGAGACCGGCCGCTTCGATCTTAAGAAGATCGGAGAACTCGACAACGGCTTCGACTTCTACGCAGCGCAGAGCCTGCACATGCCCGACGGGCGCTATATCATGATCTCCTGGAAAGAAATGTGGGACCGCAACTACCCCACCCAGGCCGAAGGCTGGGCAGGCACCTATTCTTTCCCCAGAGAGCTCAGCATGGACGGAGACTGTCTGATCCAGAAACCGGCAAGGGAGCTCGACAGATTCTGTCGGAACAAGGTAACCTGCCAGTCCCTCTCCGTCACCGGAAGTGAAGTATCAGTCAAGGGCATCAGCGGAACAGTCGCGAGGATCCGCCTGACTTTGGAGCCGGGCACTGCTGACCGCGCCGGCGTCAAACTCTTTGCAGGGGAGGAGCATGAAACCGTAGTATATTTTGACCGCGAAGAGGGCGTTCTCGCTATCGACCGCAGCAAGTCCGGCATTCCTTTCACCGGCAGTGAGGACGATGTAAATGTCCGCAAGCTGGACATCGACAGCCCGGAATCCATCGAACTGGAGATGCTGCTCGACGTCAGCTCACTGGAAGTCTTCATCGACGGAGGCAGACATGTGATGACCGCAAACGTATACCCCGATCCTGAGGACACCGATGTCCGCTTCTTCGCTGAAGACGGCAGCGCGGCCTTCCACAATATCGAGAAATTTGACGTGATCGTGTAATTAATCTGGAAAGCTTAAAAGACCGGCCGGCGGCACATGAACTGCCGCTGACCGGTCTTTTTTATATATTTCAGCCCCTTTTTTCAGTGCATCATCAGAAAGAGGGGGATCTGCAGGATCAGGATGAATCCTATCAGGATCCAGAACATCTTCTTATTCATCTCATTGTCCCCGGCTTACTTTCTCGCATTCAGCAGTGCCTGAAGAAGCGCTGTGCCGTTGATGGCGTCATCCTTCTCCTCAGCCTGGACCTGGGCGCCTGTTCCCAGAAGAGCGCTGAAGATGCCGGGTGCTGCGGACTGCGCGGCGGGCTTGTTGTTAGATGCAGCCTCGGAGACGCCGCTGAGGATCGCGGGCGCCATGATAGCCAGGATCTGGTTGACCTGCTCCTGGGTCAGACCGGACTGAGCAGAGAGATTCTGTGTGACAGTTTCCTCCTTCTTGCCGAGGATGTGGCCAATGATCTTGTGGCCGTCTTTCTCATCGGCGTCCTTAAGCTGAATGCCCATATCCTCTTTGTTGTTGTGCTGGGCAAGAGCTCCTAAAAGAGAATGCGCGCCGTCGCCTGATGAAGCGTTCTTGGTCAGGTATTTGATCAGGATCGGGATCGCGATCATCATAAGCTTTTTGATCTGCTTCTCAGAGAGACCGGTCTTCTTAGCAATCTGTCCCAAAGCATTCTTCGTTGTCATAGCAGCCATCAGTAAACCAAGCAGATTCATAAAATCCTCCCTCCTGTGCCCTCGCGGCACCTGCCGGCTTTGGCCGGCCTGATTATTATTTGTATTCGCTTCCGGACCCGTACAGGGCCTGCGCATATTATTATTTTAGCGCAATCAGCGCGTAAATCACAGTAGTTCCGCCATATCGTAAATCAGTTTCTCCGTCTTCTTCCACCCGATACATGCGTCTGTAATGCTCTTTCCGTACACGCCGCCGTCGACCGGCTGATTTCCGTCTTCTATGTAGCTCTCCACCATAAAGCCCTTCACGAGCTTCTTTACCTTCGGGTTGTAGCGGCAGGAATGCAGAACTTCCTTGAGGATGCGCGCCTGCTCGAAGGGCTTCTTTCCACTGTTGGCGTGGTTGCAGTCGACCACGACGGCGGGATTCTTCAGCTCCCATTTCTTGTAAAGATCCGAGAGATAGAGCAGGTCCTCGTAGTGATAGTTAGGGTGTGAGACACCCTGTCTGTTCACATATCCTCTGAGGATCGCGTGCGCGAAGGGATTACCGTAGGAATGGCCCTCCCAGCCGCGGTAGATGAAATCGTGCTCGTGCTGTGCTGCCAAAATACTGTTCATCATGACAGTCAGGTCCCCGCTGGTGGGGTTCTTCATACCGACAGGGCACTCAATTGCGCTGGCAGTCAGTCTGTGCTGCTGGTCCTCCACGCTGCGGGCGCCGACCGCCACATAGCCCAGAAGGTCGTCCAGATATTTGTGGTTCTCCGGATAGAGCATCTCGTCCGCGCATACAAATCCTGTCTCCTTCACCGCGCGCATGTGCAGTTCGCGTGTGGCAATGATCCCCTTAAAGAGATCGGGCTGCGCGTTGGGATCCGGCTGGTGGACCAGCCCCTTGTAGCCTTCGCCGGTCGTCCGGGGCTTGTTCGTGTAAATGCGGGGGACAATGAGGATCTTGTCCTTCACCTGTTCCCGCAGAGGCATAAGCCTGGATATATAGTCAATGACGCTCTCCTCGTTGTCAGCCGAGCAGGGCCCGATGATCAGGGCGAGCTTTTCGCTGTCGCCGGAGAAGATCGCTTTGAGCTCTGTGACTGTTCTCTCCACTGTCTCAGCCATGTCGCCGGTCAGAGGATACATCTCCTTGGTCTCCATAGGGATCGGGAGTTTGCGCTTGAAATCCATGTACATCATAATTCTATTCTCCTATTCGCATAGCAGCGTGTATCCGCGTCAGAGCCTCACCACTACATCAATACCGTAGCGGAGCACAGCGGGATCGACCTTCTGTATTTTATAACTGCCGATACTGTCGACACTCACTACGCTGACATAGCCGTCTCCCATCTTCTTGTCGTGCAGCACAGCATGATAGACTTCCTCGGGATCCGCGTGGACCCTGGCGGGAAGGTGCAGCGCTCCGAGCACAGGAAGCAGGCGGGATCTCACTGCCGGAGAGCACATGGGGATCATACCCATCGCGACGCATTCTCCGTGCAGAAGGCCGGTGACGCTCTCTATCCCGTGGCCGATGGTGTGGCCGAAATTCAATATTTTGCGCAGGCCGCTCTCGCGCTCGTCCTGTTCCACGACGGTTTTCTTGACGATCAGGGACGCAGCGATGATCTTCTCAAGGTCCAGAGGCGCCCTTGTATTCGCGAAGTCCTCGAACATCGCGAAGAGCTCCGGATCAGCGATCAGCCCTGCCTTTACAGCCTCCGCGAGGCCGCTGGACTTCTGGCGGTCAGCGAGAGTATCGAGCGTATCGGGATCGATCAGCACCTTTTTCGGCTGCCAGAAAGCGCCCACGATGTTCTTGACGCCTGCGAGGTTGATCGCTGTTTTGCCGCCTATCGAGCTGTCCACCTGGGACAGGATCGTAGTCGGAATGTTGTAAAAGTCGATCCCCCGCATATAGCATGCCGCTGTGAAGCCGCCCAGGTCTCCCACGACGCCTCCTCCGACGGAACAGACACAGTCTCCGCGGGTAAAGCCGAGTTCCATCATCTTAATCAGAAGTTCTTCCAAAACAGCGAAGCTCTTGCTTCCTTCCCCCTGAGGTACAGTGTGGATATGCGGCTCTTTGCACTGGTCAGCGACTGTCTGCGCATACTGCGCCGGCACGCCGTCGTCGGTGAGAATGAATACCTTCCTGTCGAGGTTTAATTGTTCCCCCGCCTTCTGAAGGCATCCTCTCTCCAGCACTATATCGTAGCTCGAATCTCCGAGTTCCATTCGGATGATCATATCGACTCTCCTCCCTGTTGTATATTTGATGTCGCTGTATAGCGCCCGACGACCTTGAGCCCCGGGCAGGTTCCGCGGAGCGCGCTGATCATGCGCCTGCCGTTCTCGGAGGAGTCATCTCCCTCCACTTCCGCGTAAAAATAGTAATGCCACGGAAGGTCTTTCATGGGACGTGAGCGCAATACGCGCATGTTAAAATTGTAGGCACTGATCACATTGACCGCTTTGGCAAGGCCGCCGGCCTCATCCTTGACGGTGAACAGAAGCAGGAACGCGCCTGCGTCTTTCCTGATCGCCATCTTGGTCTCTACCCTTGAAAATACCGCGAAGCGGGTCGTGTTCACCTTGCTCTCGTTGATATCGTGATCCAGGATCTGCAGTCCATAGAGATCGGCGGTCTCTTCACTGGCAATGGCCGCTGCGCTGCGGTCTCCGTCCTGGGCCACTTTCTGGGCTGCCAGAGCCGTGTTGGCCATACTGACCGCGTCAAAGCCGTGCTTGCGGATGTATGACCTGCACTGAGAAATTGCCTGAGGATGGCTGTACACAGTCCTGATCCCGGAAACATCAGTTCCGGGAAGCCCCAGAAGATTCTGGTTGATCGACAGGTCGTATACACCGTTCACATACAGATCTCCGGAGAACATCAGGTCCAGCACCTGTCCGACTTCGCCGGCGAAACTGTTCTCGATGGGCAGCACCGCAACATCGCATTCTCCCTTTTCCACGGCTTCGTACGCTGACTCGAAGGACGGATAAGATTCCAGCTCGCCGTCAGGGAAAATGCGCCCCGCGGCAATGTGCGCAAACGCGCCCTCCACGCCGCTGTAAGCTACCCTGAGGCCTTTCATCAGATAGTGCTGCCAGCGCTTGCTGACATCCATCGTATCCTGCAGGAAATTCACGTAGAAAGAACGCAGTTCCGGATCCTCCACCAGAGCGCTCCTGCCCTTAATAACTCTGGCCTCCTGATCTTTATCCTCGATCGGAATCCCTCTCTCTTTCTTATACGCAGCGATCGATCTGACGGCTTCCATGCGCTTTACAAAAAGCTTCGCCATCTCCTCGTCGACCTGTCTTCTCCTGTCTGCAGACGCCTGAGCGCCCGTTATTTAGCACTTTAAACCGTTAACATGTCGACCGTATCACTTCTTATTATTCCAGTCAAGCGTGAATCTCTGTTTTGCAGTACTCTTTTGTTCGTTCCTGCGCTATAATTACGTGGACAAAACATTGTAAACAACCTGGTCTGTATTTAAACGAGGCAAATATATGCAATCGAAAACACCCGACAAAAAAGCCCCCGCAGGGGCTTCTCCTGCTCCCGCCGCCAACCGCACAAAGGGAATCCTGTTCATCTTGTCGGCAGCCTTTTTCTTCTCGCTGATGACCGTCTTCGTGCGGCTCTCCGGCGACGTACCGACCATGCAGAAAGCTTTCTTCAGAAACATTGTCGCCGCCTTCCTTGCGGCCTTCATCCTTATGCGCTCGGGAGAAAAGTTCTATATTCCCCGCACAAGCCTGATGGATATGTTCCTGCGCTGCAGCATCGGCACAATGGGCATCCTCTGCAATTTCTGGGCTGTAGACCACATGCGGATCGCGGATGCAAATATCCTGAACAAACTCTCTCCTTTTTTTGCCATCCTGATGTCTATCTTCATCCTTAAAGAGAGACCGAACCGGATCGAGTGGCTCAGCGTTTTGTCGCCAAGCCGGGCGCAGGCATCGCGTCCTTCCCGGCGCTGGTCGCCATCCTCGGCGGCTTTACAGCGGGAACTGCCTACACCTATGTCCGCAAACTCGGCCTCAGCGGCGTGAAAGGACCGGTGATCGTCTTCTCCTTCTCTGTGTTCTCGACGCTCATCCTGCTGCCCAACATTCTGCTCAACTACCATCCTATGTCTGTAAAGCAGTTTGTCTTCCTGGTCCTGGCAGGATGTTCCGCGGCGATCGCGCAGCTCTCCGTCACTGCCGCTTACCAGAACGCGCCGGCCAGGGATATCTCCGTTTTCGACTACTCACAAGTCGTATATGCGGCGATGTTCGGCTTCCTGCTGTGGGGTGAGATCCCGGACGCCTGGAGCTTTCTGGGATATGCGATCATCATCGGAACAGCGTTTGGAAAATGGTATTGGATGACTAAACGCAGTCCTTCCTGACTTTCCTGTCATAGGTAAGAAGTCCGTTAGTCTCCTCCTCGATATCTGAGACCTGCGTGTACACAGCAGCGCAAAGTCCATCGAAGACAAGTCCCTTAACAGTCTTCATCATTTCCTCAAAGGCGCCGGGAAATTCCTCCGCCGAAGTCTGGTGATATCCGTAGACCTCAGAGCTCATGGAATGCTCCGGAATCTGGCAACCTATTCCGCCGTATTCAGAGATCACAAAGGCTCTGTTGTCTTTCTCAACCTTCAAAGGACGGAAGTAATTGTGCACGCTGCGCACATCTCCGCCTCCCTGATCGAACCATCCGCTGGCATGGTCCACAGGTCTTGTGGGATCCGCCTTTTTGACGATATCCGTAATACGGAGCGCATCGAACTGGCCCCATCCCTCATTGAAAGGGACCCACAGTCCCACGCAGGGGAAATTGTACAGCTGCCTGATCATGCGGACGATATCTCTCTCAAACCGCAGCCGGGCTTTCTCGTCTTCCCTGGCAAAGTGCTTGTAATGGTTGTCGCGCAAGATTCTTCCTGCTGCGGGAATGACCGTCGGCAGATAGGTTTCCAGAAGTGACTGCACAGGTCCTCCGCCGTTGACCATGTCCTGCCAGACCACCATTCCCAGGCGGTCGCAGTGATAGTACCAGCGGGCGGGCTCTATTTTGACATGTTTGCGGAGCATGTTGAAGCCGAGCTGCTTCATCTGCTCGATGTCGTAGACCATCGCCTCGTCCGCAGGCGGCGTCATAAGGCTTTCAGGCCAGTATCCCTGATCCAGGATTCCGTTGAAGAAATACGGTTTGCCGTTCAGCAGCAGCCGGGCCTTTCCTGTCTCATCCGTCCCCACGCCAAAAGATCGCATGGCAAAATAGCTCTCGACCACATCTTCTCCCGCCTCGATCCGCAGGTCGTAGAGTTCCGGGTGTTCCGGGCTCCAGAGACGGGGGCTCTTAACGGGGATCCGCACTTTAAGCCGGGAGGCCAGCGGATAAGTGAATGTTTCCTCGCAGTCCGTGACCGTAATATAAATTGCCCGGTCAGGGCGTGAAGGGCCTTCCTGCCCTGCGTCACTCTTCTCCGGCGCATCTCCCTGACACATCTTAGCATCTTTCGACATCCACAGCGCCACTTCCACCTCCTCCCTATCGGGTAAAGGCGTGATCCTCATATGCCGGATGTAGGTCTCCGGAACTGCCTCCATCCAAACTGTCTGCCAGATCCCGCTCTGGGCGTGATAGAACATGCCTCCGGGATTGAGGGTCTGCTTGCCGCGGCACTCATTGCCTTCATCGGTGTCATCCCACACGAACACTATGAGTTCATTGTCACCGGGCTTCACATATTCTGTCACGTCGAAATTGAAGGACAGGTATCCGTTTCGATGGCTTCCTACTTTCTGACCATTCCAGTAAACGGTGCAGCGCTCGTCCACTGCGCCAAAGTGCAGGATTAGACGCCTGCCCTCCGGCAGATGAAGATCTTCAATTGTTCTTCTGTACCAGAGAGTCTCTCCGGGCTGCAGAATGCGGTTTACTCCTGAGCGCACCGTCTCAGGGGAAAAAGGCACCAGAATCTGCCCGTCAGGTGAAAGATCTGCCCCGGCCTTAGATAAAGATCCTGTGAAGAATCCGTAGTCCCACCAGCCATTCAGGCAGGTCCAGTCCGCGCGCTGCATCTGCGGTCTGGGGTACTCCGGCAGCGGAACGGCCTGCGGCCCATCGTCTGCCTTCTCGCTCCACACAGTGCACAGTTCCCGGATCTCTGCTTCCTTCTTCCTGCCAAGCTGCAGCGATGCGATCGCGTCTTTCAGTCTCATCCTTATATAACCTCCCAATGCATCGTGGCAAGCCCCTTTATATCACTCAAGTTCGATCGTACCCGGCGGCTTGCTCGTCAGGTCATAGAGCACGCGGTTGACGCCCTTGACTTCATTGATAATCCTGGTCATGCAGATCTGCAGCACATTCCACGGAATTTCAGCTGCCTCCGCTGTCATGAAGTCGCTTGTCAGTACGCCTCGCAGAGCAACGGCATAGTCGTAAGTTCTTCCGTCGCCCATGACGCCCACCGACCTCATATTGGTAAGCGCGGCAAAAAATTGTCCCTTCCCGGTATCAATGCCGCCCTTTTCCAGCTCCTCACGGAAGATCGCGTCCGCTTCCTGTACGATCCGAACCTTCTCGGCGGTGATATCGCCGACGATCCTGACGCCAAGGCCGGGGCCCGGGAAAGGCTGCCGGAATACAAGATTCCTGGGAAGCCCCAGTTCCAGTCCGGTCTGCCTGACTTCATCCTTGAAGAGCATCCTGAGGGGCTCTACGATCTCCTTGAAGTCCACATGCTCCGGCAGTCCGCCGACGTTGTGGTGAGACTTGATCACAGCTCCTCCGTTTCCGGTGCCGCTCTCCACAACATCCGGATAGATGGTTCCCTGTGCCAGGAAATCCACTTCTCCAATCCTCTTAGCTTCTTCTTCAAATACATTGATAAACTCCGCGCCGATGATCTTTCTCTTCATCTCGGGGTCTGTGATTCCCGCAAGTTTGATATAAAATCTGTCCTGCGCGTTAACTCTGACGAAGTTCAGTTCAAAAGGACCTTCGGGACCGAATACCGCTTCCACTTCATCCCCTTCGTCTTTTCGAAGAAGACCGTGGTCCACGAATACACAGGTGAGCTGCTTTCCGACAGCCTTGGAAAGCAAAGCTGCCGCCACAGAGGAATCCACGCCTCCGGAGAGTCCCAGAAGGACCTTGCCGTCTCCGATCTTCTCCCGCAGTTCCTTCACAGTTGTCTCCACATAGGAGGACATTTTCCAGCTTCCGGTGCAGCCGCAAACGTCCATCACAAAGTTGCGCAGAAGCTGCGTGCCAAAGGGCGTGTGCACCACTTCCGGATGGAACTGAACTGCGTAGAGCCTGCTGCCGGAGTTTTCCATCGCGGCCACAGGGCAGTTTTCTGTGTGGGCAGTGATCTTAAATCCTCCGGGGGGATTTGCGATATAATCTGTATGGCTCATCCAGCAGGTATTCTCCGCAGTAGAAATCCCTTTGAACAGTTTAGAGCCGCTTTCCACGCCGTCCAGCTCTATTTTGGTATGTCCGTATTCGCTGACAGGCGCCGTCTTCACAGCGCCGCCAAGCTTATGCGCCATGAGCTGCGAACCATAGCAGATGCCCAGTACCGGGATTCCCAATCCGAAAAGGGCCCTGTCGCAGGTCGGTGAATCCTCTGCATAGACGCTGTTAGGGCCTCCTGTGAGAATGATTCCCTTGGGATGCATCGCCAGGATCTCCCCCGGCGTCTTGGTATAGGGATGAATCTCGCAGTATACATTGCACTCCCTGACTCTTCTCGCGATCAGCTGCTTGTACTGGCCGCCAAAATCCAGAACGATGATCAGTTCTTTCTCCATATTCCCTCCTTTTATGAGTTACTGCATGATTACACATTTAGCGAAAGGAATTAATAACCCTGCGCTTATGCGACACGCCCCTTATTTATTACATTGAATTCGCGGGGATTCACACTAATCCTTTCCTTCGCTTCGGAGGGAACCGCATCCCCAAACTCGACGTCCGCTCTGATGACCGGACGTCTCAGACAAGTGTGCTTTCAGGCTGCAGAATGCATCCCTCATTCCCTCCTCCGCTCCGGAAGGATCAGGTTCATCCAGCCGCTTATTCAAAGCAATAAATAAGGGGCGTGTCGCATCCGCTAAGGTTGATCCTGACGCCAAATGGGCGACTCCCTGTAATCGAAGATGCAGATATGCACCTAAAAACACTCCCAGGTAGAAAAAACAGGTTTATAACAGTTTGTCAAACGAGCTGCAAAAGAGTTAGTAATCGGGTGATACAATCTGCGTGAGGAATAGCCTGAGCGTGTGCGGCATGTCCCTTTTAAATTACTTTGAATAAGCGGTTGGATGAACCAGATTCTGAATGAAGCGTAGGAGGGAATGAGTGATGCAGCTCCTGCATCACGAAAGCCTATCTGTTTGAGACGTCCGGTCATCGGAGCGGACGTCGAGTTTAGAAATGCGGTTCCCTCCGAAGCGAAACGAAGAATCTGTGTGAATCCCCGCGAATTCAATGTAATTTAAAAGGGACATGCCGCCAAGCGTAGTTTTGTTACCTTTACGCTTATGCGACAGCCCCATATTATTTCTTACAGCTCGCAGTTTCCGACAGTCCTGGGGAAGGGCAGCACGTCTCTGATATTGCCCATGCCGGTCAGATACATGACGCAGCGCTCGAAGCCGAGGCCGTAGCCGGCATGGCGCACGCTGCCGTATTTGCGAAGGTCGAGATAGAACTGGTAAGTCTCCTTCTCCATTCCCAGCTCGTCCATGCGCTTCTCCAGCTTCTCCAGGTCATCCTCACGCTGGCTGCCGCCGATGATCTCGCCGATGCCGGGCACCAGGCAGTCCATAGCCGCGACAGTCTTGCCGTCCGGATTCTGCTTCATATAAAACGCCTTGATCTCCTTGGGATAGTCTGTCACGAAGACAGGGCGCTTGAAAACTTCCTCTGTGAGGTATCTCTCGTGCTCAGTCTGCAGATCGCAGCCCCAGTATACCTTGAAGTCGAAGTTCTTGTTGTTCTTCTCGAGGATCTCAATAGCTTCAGTGTAGGTCACATGGCCGAATTCGGAATTGACTACATGCTCAAGGCGCTCGATGAGGCCCTTATCCACAAACTGGTTGAAGAACTTCATTTCCTCGGGAGCGTTCGCGAGGACATAGCGGATTACGTACTTGAGCATCGCCTCGGCGTTCTCCATGTCGTCCTGCAGATCCGCGAAAGCCATCTCGGGCTCGATCATCCAGAACTCAGCCGCATGGCGGGTCGTGTTGGACTTCTCCGCGCGGAAAGTGGGACCGAAGGTATAGACATCGCGGAAAGCAAACGCGAAAGTCTCGACGTCAAGCTGGCCGCTGACCGTCAGGTTAGTAGGCTTACCAAAGAAATCCTGGGAATAATCGACCTTGCCGTCCTCTGTGAGCGGGAGCTCGTCCAAAGGCAGGGTCGTTACCTGGAACATCTCGCCTGCGCCTTCTGCGTCACTGCCCGTGATGATGGGGGAGTGCACATAGACGAAGCCTCTCTCCATGAAGAAGGAGTGGATCGCATATGCGATCAGCGAGCGGACGCGGTATGTCGCCGCAAATGTGTTGGTGCGGGGACGAAGGTGCGGGATAGTTCTGAGATACTCAAAGCTGTGGCGCTTCTTCTGCAGCGGATAATCAGAGGTGGAAGCTCCTTCCAGCTCGATCTTCTCCACCTGCATCTCCAGGGGCTGCTTCGCATTCGGGGTCAGCACTATTTTGCCGGTCGCGATGATCGCCGCACCGACATTCATCTTCGCGATCTGGGCGAAATTCTCCAGGTCGCTGCTGTACACCAGCTGCAGGTTCTGGAAGCAGGAGCCGTCTGCCAGCGCAATGAATCCGATTGACTTGGAGTCGCGGTTGTTGCGGATCCAGCCGCCCACAGTGACCGTCTTGTCTGCATAACTCTCTTTGCTGTCGAATAGCCCGCGAACCGTCACGAGCTGATAATCCTGTCTCATAGTCTTATTTCCCACTCCTTTTATTTCAAAATATATTTACTTGACCGTTTCTGTCTCAGCCGCCGCTGCTGTCGCACCGGTAGATCCCTCTTCTGCTGCAGGTGCGTTCACAGTGGTCTTGCTCTTGAGGAAATCCATGACTTTCCTGCGGTCGAGGATCTCTCTGTAGGACTCCTGGTCCTCTCTGGGAACGTCATCAGCCGAAGTATATCCGCTGTTGCTGATAGCTACTTCCAGTTCCGCCTGGAAGTCGTCATCGCTCATGCTCAGTCCCTCTTTGTCGCCGATAGCCTTGAGAATGATGTTCTTCTTGATGCTCTCGGAAGCCATGTCCTTGATATCCTGCTCGTAGCTGTCCTCAGTGGATCCGTATGCGAGCTGCATGAGTGTCTTGAGGTCAACACCGTACTGCTGCGCGTAAGCAGTGAGTTCCGATGCGATAGACTCGTTCATTCTCTCTATCATAGCCTCAGGAATGTCCTTCTTGAAGGTGCTCTTCTCATACAGAGAATTCCTGATCGCCTCCTCAAGTCTCTGAGTATACTGGCTCTCGTAATTCTCCACAAGGTAATTTCTCACGTAAGTGCGCAGACCGTCAACCGTGTTCACGGGGTTGCCGAAATCATCGGTGATTCCCAGTTCCGTCACAAACTGGTCTGTCAGTTTGGGAACCTCATACTGCTGGATCGAATTGATGGTGACATCGAACTCAGCGTCTACCCCGGCTTTTGTGGAGTCCGCGTAGTCCTTCGGGAATGTCAGTTCCAAAGTGACGGTCTCGCCGACCTTGCTGCCGACCAGTCCGTCCTCAAATCCCTCGATAAATGTCTTCGAACCGATCTCAAGATCATATCCTTCAGCAGATCCGCCGTCAAACTCTTCTCCGTCGATCCTGCCGACATAATCGATATTGACGACATCTCCCTCCTGGACCTTAGTCCGCTTTGTCACTTCCTTGAGCTCTCTTCTCGCCTGTCTATACTGGTCGATCATCGCCTCGACTTCATCGTCCGAGACTACCGTGACAGGCTCCACTTCAATGGTCATGGACGCGTAATCAGCGGGAACATCCACATAATCCGCGGCTGTGATACCGGACAGATAAGCGGTCGGCTCATTCATCCATTCTTCCGCGGCCGCAACTTCCTCCGCGGACTCCTGCGTCGTAGCCGCCGTGGCAGATTCCGTTTTCGCGCCTGAATTTCCGCACCCTGTCATCGCCAGCACTACCATCGCCGTCATGACAGCTGCCAATGTTCTTTTCTTCATAAGTTCATTCTGCCTTTCTATAACATTCTTGAAAAGTGTTTCATCTAATTCGAGAATAACTAGTATAGTTTAGCATAATAGGCCGATTCTTAAAAGCATTTTGTATTACGCAATTGTGAACTTGCTATAAATTTTTGCCATAAATGCGCGCTTTAACTTTAAATTCGCTTGTTGCCTTGCCTATCATTCAATGTTAAAATGCATAGTAGCGTATTTGTAGGAGGGTACTGATTTGAAGACAGGTACAATCGTTTTACTGGTAATCTTGGTCATCCTGATCGGAGTTCTCGTGGCGCTCTATTTCATAGGCAAGCGTCTTGAGAAGCAGCAGGCGGAGCAGAATGAGCGCATACAGGCCAACAAGCAGCCTGTGGTCATCATGGCCGTTGACAAGAAGAGACTCAAACTCAAGGAGTCGGGACTTCCCGAGGAAGTCATCTCGCAGACACCGTGGTATGCCCGCCGGTCCAAGGTGCCGATCGTTAAGGCCAAGGTTGGATCACGGTTCATGAATCTTATCGCAGACGAGAAAGTATTCGACTATATCCCCATCAACAAGCAGGTCAAGGCAATGGTCAGCGGTATTTACATCGTCGAAGTCAAGGGCATGCGCGGACAGAAGCTTGTTTCCGACAACCCCGTCAAGAAGAGCTGGTTCCGCAAGCAGATGGACAAGCTGCAGGAGAAGGCAGGCGCCAAGCCCCTCAAGTGATCCCGGGCAGAATCCACAATTGATTACCGTAAGAACAATAAAAAAGGACGTGTGAAAAAACGAAAGTTTTTTCATGCGTCCTTTTTCCTTTGCTGAAAACAAAGCTATTTCCATAAAAAAAGAGTATAATCCCCCCTACCCCATAAGATAACAATGTTGTTATCTTATGCGGCTGACATAGCCTTCATCTGTTTGTTGTGGAATTTATAGAGATTCTGTCCGATAGAAACGAGAAAAACCTCGAGCCAGACGGATTTAATGCCTCTGCGCACGATCCGCTTGTACCAGCGATCATTTTTCATGATCCCAAAAGTACCTTCTGCCTGTATGGAACGGTTCATCCTCAGAAGCGCCCCGTGGATACTCTCCAGGTTGTTTATTACCTCCTGATGCATGGCGGTAAGTTCCCGGTTAATCCTTACAGTTCGGTTCTGATCGCTCTTTTTGCATTTCTCCGCATACGGGCATCCGGAGCAGTCTTCACACCGGTATATTTCTTCCTGCCTGCCATAGGCATTCCCTCTCACATGCTGGCGGTACTCAAGATGAAAGGCCTTTCCGTTCGGACAACGCATGACCCCGTCTGCCCCGATCGGGAAGTTCACTGCACGGAACGGGTCTTCGTGATACTTCTTATCCGTAGTTTCCTTCTTGAACATCGTAAACTTCATGTACTTTTCCATGCCGTTCTGCTCACAGAAGATGTAGTTGTTATAGGAACCATAACCAGCATCTGCAATCGGATACTTTGGATAAAAGCCGTATGCGTTGCGGAACTTATTCATGAGTGGAATAAAGCAGTCCATGTCTGTCCGGTACTGGTTCACATCAACGACTGCGATATACTCATCAGCTACTCCGATCTGGACATTGTATGCCGGAAGCAGCTGGTCATTTCCCATGTAGTCTGTCTTGATGCGCATGAATGTCGCTGAATGGTCTGTCTTGGAATAACTGTTTCTTCCTTCTCCACAGATGTGTATCTTCTCGACGTATTCCAGAAGTTTCTCCGCATACTCCGTGAGTTTTTCATAATGGCGCTACTGTACGCTCTTATGGTGTCCTCTGCCGCTAACGAACTCAGATTCATCGAGCTGCCATACTCCGGCATACTTTTCGGCAGCCTCTTTTATGTATTCCGGTGCGTATTCCGAGTTGATACTGAACTTCATCCCTGTGAAGGACAGCTCTTCATTGATCTCTTCAAAAAGATGTGTGATCTTGTCAAACAGACGGTATCTTGATTTCTCAGTTGCTTTCTTCCATACCCAGGAATACTTGTTTGCATTCGCTTCAAACTTGGAACCGTCTATATACAGATGCTGAAGGTCGACATGCTCCTTTTCAAAGATCTTCTGATTGATGTCGTTGAATATCTCTTCGACAGAATCCCTGATCACTTCATTTATGAAGTAGCCGAAAGTCCGGTAGGATGGAGTCTCATGCTCCATAAGATACATGAAGCGGAGATTTACTTTGCACTGGTCCTCCAGTTCACGTAATGAGATGTAGCCATTTGTCATGAATCCGAATAAAACTGTTTTCAACATGCTGACCGGGTTATATCTGAGCCTTCCCGTATAGTGTTTCGGGATACGTTCGATCTCCTCCATAAATCTGTCAAATGTCAGCACGGGATCACAGATATCCAGATAGTCTGAAATAAGCATTGGCAAAACTGCCTGTTTTGGATTAGGGAAACGCTGAATAATTAACCGTATTCTGCGTTCACTCTGATTAAGACCGCTTTTTAAAGCAGCCGTTATCCAATTAATAGTTTCAGAGACAGATTATCTCTGAGAAATGGCTCTATATCTACTTTCTGTGGAGATCTCTTTTCCGGATTTTCCGGAAAAGGGCGCACTACACCCCGCAGAAGGCATCTATTCGCCCGGCTCGTGCGCACATTAAGAGATTCGCGCTTGCGAACAGAATATTGAAGCGATGAAAATTCTTGGCAATTCCGCGGTAAACCACCCTGGAATACCCGAACTGCCGTTTCACGATCAGAAACGGATGTTCCACTTTGCAGCGGACAGACGACTTCCGATGTTCCATCTGTTTGTCCCAATTGATTCCTTTATAGCTGTCTGATGTTTTCAGGCTGCTGGGACGGACATTGGTGCGGTACTCCACTTCGGAAAGGTGCGTGTTCTCCTTTACTTCAGGGCGTTTCGCCATTCCGCTGTATCCGGAATCGCCATACATCACGTAGTCGTCTTCCCGGATCAGTTTGTGGGCTTCGTCTATATCATGTACATTTGCTGATGTTGCAGTAATCGTATGGACATAACCGCTCCCGGCATCCACACCGGAATGAATCTTCATTCCGTGGTACCACTGGTTCCCCTTTTTGGTCTGGTGCATCTCAGGATCGCGCTTGCCGCTTTGATTCTTTGTTGAGCTTGGTGCATTGATTATCGTTGCATCCACGATCGTTCCGCCGCGCATAATCAAACCGGCCTTCTCCAGACGCGCATTGACATCCGCAAAGATCTGTTCGCCGATGTGATGTTCTTCCAGAAGATGCCGGAACTTCAGGAGAGTGGTTGCATCAGGAACCTGTTCCTTATAGAAGTCGATGTGCATGAAGGATCTCATGGCATAGCTGTCATAGATGGTGTCTTCTATAGCAGCATCGGACAGGTTGAACCAGTTCTGCATCAGGTACATCCTGAGCATAGTTTCGATCCCTCTGGTGGGACGGCCTCTTTTGCCTGAAGGATAGTACGGTTTGATAAGATCAATCCACTCATTCCAGGGGATTATCTTATCCATCATATTGAGAAACTCCTCACGGCGGGTTTTCTTCTTCCGCCTCGAGTATTCAACATCAGTGAAAGTCTGTTGTTGCATAGGGTGCACCACCTTTCTCGATATCTTTATCTATATTGTATCGTAATGGTGCGTTACTTTCATTGGAAATGCGATTAAATCAGCGTTTCCTTAGAATAATTATTGTTATTATTTTTTCATCGCAAGTTAAATTTTAACACAAAAAGAAGGACCGCAGGCTCTTTATGAACCTGTGGTCCTTCTTTTTGTGGGGGCTATTCTTTTTTCACAGCCCCTTTTTTTATTCTGTGTTTGTTTATACAGGCTCAGCTTTGATCGTCACCGCGCAGTCCATAGGGTCTCCCCCCCGCAGGTGCAGGTCGTATGAAACTCTGCCGTGGAAATTACTGCCGACCTCCCTCATGGCCAGCCGTTTTGTAAATATCCTCATCGGGATCGATCCGAATCCCGTCTCATACATACATTCCAGTTCTCTCTCAGGCTCAAAGCGCATTATGGTGCTTACAGCGCCTTTTCTCTCGATGCTGCAGTACCCCTTCGAAAAGACCAGTCTCGAATCCGTGACCGCTCCGCTCTGAGGATCCCTCTCGCGGTACTCAAAGATATGCAGATCTTCTCTCTTCTCATACCATGCGCGGCACTGAGTCGAATTGCGGTCTTTTCGGCCGTCCGCGTCCTTTTGCTCTCCTGTCACTGTGAGCCAGACTTCTCTACCCACTCTGTCAGTCTCCATTTTCCGAAAGAAGCTGCTTTCTGATCGCTCTGCACTGTCGGTCAATATGGACCTTCGCCGCCTTTTCCGCTTCTTCCCTCCTGCCGCTTACGATCGCGTCGCAGATCTCAGTGTGCTCGGCGATCAGATGCTCATATCTGAGGTCGTCCTGAATAAACTCATAGCGGTAACGGTAAATGTTATCGGCAAGTCCGTCCAGGATCCCTTTCAGTTTCTCGTTCCTGGCAGATTTCAGGATCATATCATGAAAACGGACGTCCGCCTCCGCGATCATGACGCTGTCCCCGGTCTGTGTGATCCGGTTAAAAGACGCGCAGGCCTCCCGGAGCTGCTCCTTCTCCTCCTCTGTGATCCTCTCGCTCGCAAGCCCTGCGCTGAGCTGCTCCAGCGCGCTTCTGATCTCCATTACTTCCTGCAGGTCCTCCACAGTCATCCTGGAAACTCTCGCGCCGCTCCCCGCGACGATCGTCACAAGCCCGTCCGCTTCCAGCAGTCTGATCGCCTCTCTGATCGGCGTCCGGCTGGTTCCGAGGATCTTTCCGAGTTTTACTTCCGTGAGCCTGTCGCCGGGTTTAAGTTTTCCTGTCAGGATCGCTTTGCGAAGAGACATAAACACCGCGTCGCGAAGAGGCATTGACTGCTGTTCCTCGGTCATCGACATACCCGCGCTAGTAAGATTATCTTCTCCCATTGAGTCCTCCATGTGACATGCTCCCGCCACTTTCGCTGACGCTTAGAAGTGGGGGCTTCCTGTTCGACAGCCCTATTGGGCTGAGCATAAGCAGGCTATCCCCGCGTGCCCCGCGGTTCTTTCTCAGCCCTTAGGGCTGACTCATTGTTCTTCTTTTATGCTGTCATCAGGAGCCTGCGCCCCTCCTCTCGGATATTCACTGCTGCATTTACATCCCTGTCCATACAGTTC
>CADBIU010000055.1 GCA_902794825.1 uncultured Lachnospiraceae bacterium | reverse complement strand
TAAACAATAAAACATAAAAACAAAAACCGCTACTTTTTTATGCAGTAGCGGAGAAGACGATGAGTATGGCTAGCCGTCGCGCTAGCGACTTGGTACAATAAATAAAATGCACAAAGAATGCCGATGATTACCCGGCCGGCCAGCAAAAGGCCGGCCAGCGAAAGGCTGGCCGTCGCAAGGCCGGCTGGCATCCGGCAATCGCAATAAACACCAAACCCACCATACACCAAACGGAGGAAATAAAATGCGCAAGACTAAGATCATCTGCACGATCGGCCCTGCCAGCGAGAGCGAGGAGATGCTCAGGAAACTGATCGCAGCAGGCATGAATGTGGCGAGATTCAATTTTTCACACGGGACACATGAAGAGCACGAGGCCAAGTTCCGCAGGGTCGTGCGCCTTCGCCGCGAGCTGGGCGTGCCGGTAGCTACCCTTCTGGATACCAAGGGACCGGAGATCCGCCTGCGCGATTTTGAGGAAGGTAAAGTGGTGCTCGAGAAGGGGCAGACTTTCACACTGACGACAGAAGAAGTGATGGGCAACAGCGAGAGGGCTTCGGTCACTTATAAGGATCTGCCGATGGATGTGAGCGTTGGCGGCATGGTTCTGATCGACGACGGCCTGATCGGGCTGCGCGTAGATTCCAAGACTGACACCGAGGTGGTCTGCACGGTCATCAACGGCGGCCCTGTGTCCAACCACAAGGGCGTGAACCTGCCCGGCGCCGATCTTTCGATGCCTTTTATCAGCAAGCAGGACCGCTCGGATATCGAGTTCGGCTGCAGGATGGGATATGATTTTATCGCGGCTTCCTTCACGCGCACAGCTAAGGACGTCAACGAGATCCGCGAGATCCTCAACGCCAACAACAGCCGCATGAAGATCATTGCCAAAATAGAGTCTGTCCAGGGCGTCAACAACATCGAGGAGATCCTCGAGGCGGCGGACGGCGTCATGGTTGCCCGCGGCGACCTCGGCGTGGAAGTGCCGCTTGAGGAAGTTCCTGTTATCCAGAAGCACATCATCAAGAGAGCTGTCCAGCTGGGCAAGATCGTTGTCACAGCGACTCAGATGCTTGATTCCATGATGAAGAATCCTCGTCCGACAAGGGCAGAGGCGACCGACGTCGCGAACGCGATCTATGACGGAACAACAGCTATCATGCTCTCCGGCGAGACGGCGGCAGGCAGCTATCCTGAGGAAGCTGTTATGACGATGTCTACTATTGCAGAGCGCGCTGAGCAGGATATCCACTACAGACAGCGCATGAAGCTGCTTGACGATGACAAGACTGATATCACGACGGCGATCTCTCACGCCACCTGCACTGTAGCTGAGGACATCGGAGCCAAAGCGATCATCACGGTCACGATCTCCGGGTTTACGGCGAACCGTCTCTCCAGATATAAACCCACCTGCCCGATCATCGCATGCACCATCAGCGAGTCTGTGGCGTGCCAGATGAACGTGCTCTTTGACGTTTTCCCGCTCAACATTCCACAGGAGGACAGAGAGGAAATGCTCTTTGACGCAGCGGTTGACGCGGCCAAGAAGGCCGGCTATGTGGAAAAGGGCGACAACATCGTCCTTACAGCAGGCGTGCCGCTTGGCGTCGCGGGCAACACGAACATGACGAGAGTGATTGAAGTGTGGTAAACTCTGAGGGATTCCACATTAATGACGAGAGTGATTGAAGTGTGGTAAACTCTGAGGGATTCCACATTAATGACGAGAGTGATCGAAGTATGGTAAACCAGGACGGAACCGGGAGGCACAGAATATTTTGCCTGATGGGCAAGAGCGGCACCGGGAAAGATACTATATACAGAGAACTGCTTAGTGACGGGGCGCTTCCTTTTGAGCGCCTCGTTCCCTGTACGACGAGGCCGATCAGGGCCGGCGAGCAGAACGGGCGGGAATATCATTTTTACAGCGTGGAGGAGTTCCGCGCGCTGGAGCGGGCCGGCAAGGTCATCGAGTCGCGCTGTTATGAGACAGTGCACGGACCGTGGTACTACTTTACGGCGGACGACGGGCAGATCGATCTGGCGCGTAGGAGTACACTTATGATCGGAACGCTGGAGTCTTATTTGGCGCTGCGGGCCTATTATGGGGCGGATAAGGTGGTGCCCGTTTATCTTGAAGTGGAGGACGGAGAGCGTCTGCAGAGGGCCCTTGACCGCGAGCGCGCCGAGAAGGCGCCAAAATATCGCGAGCTCTGCCGCCGCTTCCTCGCCGACTGCGAGGACTTCTCTGAGGAGAAGATCGCGGAGGCGGGCATCACGAGGCGCTTTCAGAATGATGATTTACAGCGGTGCAAGAGGGAGATCGAGGAGTATCTGGCGGAGATGATGTGAGCAGCCGGCCGGCGCGGCGGCTCAGGACAGTCGCGGAACGGAAGACGCTGCGCGCCCCGAGGATAAGGAATGCGGAAATTTTCGGATATAATCGGCCAGAAGGCCATTATAGAGCATCTGTATAACGCCCTGAGAACGGGCAGTATTTCCCATGCCTATATTCTGAGCGGAGACGCGGGGTCGGGCCGAAAGACTATCGCGTCGATCTTTGCGGCCGCGCTCCAGTGCGAGGACCTGCAGGAAGAGGAGACGGAGGAACCGGATCAGCCCGCTAGCCGCATGCGCAAAAGGAAGCTTCTTGAGCCCTGCGGCCGGTGTCTCTCCTGTATTCAGTCCGAGAGCGGCAACCAGCCGGACATAATTACGATAAGCCACGAGAAGCCGAACAGCATCGGCGTGGGAGAGATCCGTAGAATGCGCGCGGATCTGCAGATCAAGCCCTATTCCAACGCGCGGAAAGTCTACATTATTCCGGACGCGGAGAAACTGACGATCCCGGCGCAGAACGCTCTGCTCAAGACATTGGAGGAGCCGCCGGAATATGCGGTCATTATTTTGATCGCGAATGGGCTGTCCGCTTTTTTGCCGACGATACTGAGCAGGTGCGTCGTGCTGCAGACCCGGGCGGTGGAGGAGGCGCAGATCGCGAGCTTTCTGCAGCGTGAGAAGGAGCTTCCGAAGGAGCAGGCGGCGATCCTGGCGCGTTTTGCGGGCGGAAATCCGGGGCAGGCGCTTCTACTCACGGATGACAGGGAATTTCTGGAACTGCGTGACCGAACTGTGGACTTTCTGGCGCACTTAAGCCGGACGGACGCGGTGCGGATCAGCGAGTTCTCGTCGAATATTGACACAGGGCGGCGGGACGAGGTACTGGACTTCGTCCTGATGTGGTTCAGGGATGTTCTGCTCTATCACAGCACGCAAAAGAGTGAGAACTTGATTTTTCAGGAGGACATACAGTATATTATAGAAGCCGCAGGTATGCTCGGCTTTGAGCGGCTCGGCAGGATCCTCGACGAGATCGACACGGCGTCGCGCCGCCTCAGGGCAAATGTGGCAGCGGATTCGGTGTTTGAGATCATGTTCCTGAAGATCCGGCAGCAGTACCGCCGACGCATCTGACCCCGGCGTTTATGTACCTGATAGAGAAGTTAGACAGGAAAATTGCGAATGGATACCATAAAATATACTGAGATTAAACAGGAAAGCAGCAGGATCGAGATTCACGGGGACAACGTGGAAGTCATCGATGTCGCGCAGGCGGAAGTGCGCAAGATCGAGATCGTGGCTGCCGCGCAGGCGAAAGCCATTGCCATGAAGGAAGAGGAAACTGCGGCAGCAGAATCTTCTGAAGAGGAAACTGCAGCAGCTGAGGAAGCGGCAGAGGCAGAGGAAGCGGCAGAGGCAGAGGAAGCGGCAGAGGCAGAGGAATCCGCAGTGGCAGAGGAATCCGCAGAAGAAAAATCCACAGAAGAGGACACCGCAGCGGAAGAGAACTCTGAAGCAGAAGAGGAAGCTGAGGATAGCCCGATTCCCGCGGTGGACAGCGACGAAAAGGTGCATGTGATCGGCGTGCGTTTCAGGACGGCCGGCAAGATTTACTTTTTTGACCCGGGCGAGTGGGAAGTCAGGCACGGATGCCACGTCATCGTCGAGACAGCGCGCGGCATCGAGTACGGCACTGTGGTAGGCCTGCCCATGGACGTTAAGGCCAGCAAGGTGACCCAGCCGCTCAAGGAAGTCATCCGCATCGCGACATTAGAGGATAATGAGATCGAGCGCAGCAACCGCGAGAGAGAGAAAGAGGCTTATCGCATCTGCCAGGAGAAGATTCTGGCTCACGGCCTCGATATGAAGCTGATCAACGCCGAGTACACTTTCGACAACAGTAAGGTGCTGTTCTACTTTACGGCGGACGGAAGAGTGGATTTCCGCGATCTGGTCAAGGATCTCGCCAGCGTTTTCCGCACAAGGATCGAGCTGCGCCAGATCGGCGTCCGCGACGAGACCAAGATCCTGGGCGGCTACGGCATTTGCGGCAGACCTCTTTGCTGCCACACATGGATGAGCGACTTCATCCCGGTCTCCATCAAGATGGCAAAAGAGCAAAACCTCTCGCTCAATCCCGGCAAGATCTCGGGCGTCTGCGGCCGTCTGATGTGCTGCCTCAAGAATGAGGCGGATACCTATGAGGAACTGAACCGCACTCTTCCCAAGGTCGGCGACGAGGTGCAGGGCAATGACGGCCTCAGCGGCCAGGTGGAGAGCGTCAATGTGCTCCGCCAGACAGTCCGCATCCTCGTGGAAGTGGACGACGAGAAAGAATTCCACGAATATCACGTGAACGACCTGACCATCCTGCGCAGAAGGCGCAGAGGCGGCAATCGTACCCGCAAGGACAACGCGATGGACAGCAAGGAAGCTCAGGAACTCGAGAAACTTGAGAGCCAGGAGCGCCAGGAGTCCCGCGGCGACAACAAGAACCGCGGAAACAAGAACAGACCTAACCGGAATAAGAACCGCAGGAAACAGGAGAACAATAATGCACAGTGACGACAGGATCCCGGAATCGCAGTTAGTGCACCCCGGGGAGAAAGTCGACGACCTGCAGCGCAGCGGACTGAGGATCATCCAGGATCCCGCGAGGTTCTGCTTTGGCATGGACGCGGTGCTCCTGACCGGCTTTATTCAGGAAGGGATCGGCGGACGCTCCATGGCGCGCGAAGATATGCTGGATCTGGGCACCGGCACGGGGATCATCCCTCTGCTCATGTCGGCAAAGTCAGATCTGAGGACGCTTACCGGCCTGGAGATCCAGCCGGACAGCGCCGATATGGCGAAAAGGAGTGTAGAACTCAACGGGATCTCAGACAGAGTCCGGATCCTTCAGGGAGATATAAGAGAGGCAGATACGCTTTTTGCGCCTGCCTCTTTTGGCATTGTTACATGTAATCCGCCCTATATGATCGGCGGGCACGGCCTCCGGAACCCGGACAGCCCCAAGGCGATCGCGAGACATGAAGTCCTGTGTGATTTTGACGACGTGGCCGGGGCGGCGGAGAGGCTGCTTAAGACAAGCGGACATTTCTTCCTCGTACACAGGCCTTTCCGGCTCGCAGAGATCATGACGACCCTGCGGGACCACGGCCTTGAGCCCAAGCGGATGCGCCTTGTCTATCCTTTCATCGACAGGGAGCCCAACATGGTCCTGCTGGACTGCGTGCGCGGCGGCCGTCCCAGGCTGACTGTGGAGAAGCCGCTGATCGTATACAAGGAGCCCGGCAAGTACACGGATGAGATCTACGAGGTGTACGGCTACTAGAATACAGGAGCAAAACAGTGAAAGAGACCGATAAATCATTATATATAAGTAACGAAGCGGCGGAGCTCTCCGGGGATGCAAGGGAAAGCAGCTGCGCGGATCCGGAAACCCGCGTCTATGCGGAGCCCGGAACTCTCTATCTCTGCGCCACGCCCATCGGGAACCTGGGCGACATTACGGAGCGCGTACTGCGCACTCTGGAGTCGGTGGACCTGATCGCGGCGGAGGACACACGCAACACACTGCGCCTGCTCAACCACTTCGGGATCAAAAAGCCGCTCACCAGCTATCACGAATATAATAAGTACACGAAGGCCGAGGAACTGATCACCAAACTCCGCCGCGGCGCCAGCATAGCGGTCGTGACGGACGCCGGAACGCCCGCCATTTCCGATCCCGGCGAAGTGATCGCAGCCATGTGCCTTGAGCAGGGAATCAGAGTGACTTCGCTGCCCGGCGCCTGCGCCCTGATCACAGCGCTGACCATGTCCGGAATGCCTGCGAGAAGATTCTGCTTTGAGGGATTTCTGCCGGCGGACAAGAAGGAGAGGCGCTATATTTTGACACAGCTGCAGAGAGAGGAGCGCACGACGATCCTCTACGAGGCTCCCCACCATCTGCGCGGGACTTTGCAGGAACTGTACGATAACCTCGGGGACCGCAGGATCACGCTGTGCCGCGAGCTGACCAAGAAGTTCGAGGAGGCGCTTCCGATGACGCTGGCTTCCGCGATCGAGTATTACGGCGAGAACGAGCCGCGGGGCGAGTATGTTCTGGTGCTGGCCGGGGCTGACCGGGCGGCGCTGGAGGAGGAAAAGCGCAGGAATTTCGAGGAAATGACCCTCGAGGAGCACATGGCTCTGTACACAGATCAGGGGCTGAGCCGCAAAGACGCGATGAAAAAAGTCGCGGCTGACAGGGGAGTGTCTAAACGGGATATTTACAAAGAACTGATGGATCAGTGAGTGCGAAAAAGTGCAAGTCAGGGCTCGAAAAGAACGAAAACAAAGTGAACTTTTTTTGAACAGAGTTGACATCTTTTTTATGAGTGTTACATTTAGTTTAGGTTAGTGGGCGCATTTTTTACACCACAATCAGTGTTAACAAAATGGGACAGGAAAGGTTTATCTGATCAATCTGACAACTTGAGGTGAATATGCAATTCTTACAGAGATTGATAGAAAACTTCATAAAAGAACAACATTGATAATTCGAACGCCGATATGCAGACTTATTATGTAAAGGACCCGGATTTAAACTACTGCAGATGGAACAAGGATACGAAGAAATTCGAATCTCTCGGAGAGACCGATTTTAATGATCTGACGGAAGAAGAGAAGAAGGCCGCGGCCTTTACGACATCCATTTACGGCGCGATCTCGAAGATCCCGGTGGATCACACGATCGAGGTGCGCAATATTTTGGCAGGGACGAAGTTCAAAACAGTGGAACCTCCCGCCAAGATCCCGGACGGATACTCCTTCCAGAGATATGAGCTGAACGGCCAGGCTGCCACTACGCCCGCGGCACAGGGCGTTTGGGGAACGATCAGCACAGAGTCCAATTCTGAGGTGGTTGTCCGAAATCTCAAGGGATACGGCCTGAGAATGAATAAGACCTGGTCCGACGCGGAGTATATGGCAGAGAGAGAGCCGACTTACTTTGCTGTATATGTCGAGAATTCAGGCGAGCCCGTCCTTGTAGAGGGAAGTGTGAGGCAGCTGCCCTACACGGCTAAGCCCCAGACTCTTTACTGGTACTTCCAGACACTGATTCCCGGAACCTATCTTAATCAGTATGTGATCCGGGAGGTCAAAATATCGGGAGGCACGCCGGTAGTCGACGACGAAGGCGTTGTGACCAACGCCGATGAACTTACGATCGAACCGCTTCCGCATGGAGCGGAGTTCAGTCTGAACGGAAAGCAGAAGGGTGAGACAGAGGAATCGCCGTTTGAGTATACCGTTCTCTATGAGAATCTGGAGCAGAAGGACAATGTCCGCATGCAGGAAGTTACAGACAACCGGCCCGGCGTCATCCTGAAGAAGGTACAGTGGGATGAAACGACTCCTCTCGCGGGCGCGGAATTTACACTCACGGACAACGACGGAAATCTGATCGGAACCTTTACTTCTGATGAAAACGGACTGATCTCAGTCGCTTTCCTGAGGGATAACGTTCCGTATACTCTTACAGAAACCGGCACGCCGCAGGGCTGGTACGGCCTTCAGGCACCGCTGATCATTACACTTAATGAAGGAAGTATCACCGTAGATGGGGCCGGACAGGAGGAGTACTACATAATAGACAACCAGTCAGCAACGCCAAGCCTTACTGTCAAAGACCGGCCTTACACATTCCAGGCGGTTAAGAAGGACGCCGACACATTACTGCCTCTTAAGGACGTGAAATTCGCCCTTCACAAACAGGTTGAAGTCGGCGGCGTGATCACGATCGACCTGAACCCGATGCCCGGCTATGAGAACCTGAGCACAGACGCGAACGGTCTGATCCCTCAGATCGACAATACGCTGCCTCCGGGGACTTATGAGATGACAATCGTCAACCACAGATACGCAGATGTCACGCTCAAGAAAACAGACCGCAACAGCACGCCGCTCACAGGCGCGAAGTTCGAACTGTGCAAATTTGACAAGACCTGGGTCAAGGTTCCCGGATACGAAGAGATCGACATGGCCGACGTCTCGCAAGTAGTCCTGGAAAACCTCCCGATAGGCCGCTACCGTCTGACAGAGCTTAAACCCCCGGACGGCTATCTGATCCTCGAGAATTACGTGTACTTTAACGTAGACTTCGACAACAGGGGATATGTTAAGATCGTTCTGACAGATGAAACGGGTACAGGTCCCAACTCGAATCCTGACGCTTCCCTGTCAGGAACAACGATCTCAGTTAAGAACACGCCCGGCCAGGAACTTCCTTCGACCGGCGGAATCGGCACCACCATCTTCTACGTGGCCGGAGCCGTACTCGCGGTCGGCGCGGCAGTTCTCCTGATTACAAGAAGAAGGTCAATGGCCTTGTTCCTGTGTCTGGCGCTGGTTTTGGCGTGGTCTGCCCCGATTGCGGCAACCGCGGAGGAAGTGAGAGAGTTCCCGGACCTGGACAAGACCGGATCCATCACTGCATCTTTTACTTACTATGACAAGGACTCGGGCAACACACTTCCCGTGGCGGGCGGCAACTCCGTCGGACTCTTCAAAGTCGCCGACGTCGAAGTCCACAATGGCTTCATCTTTGTCGTCGATCCGCGCTTCGCCTCCGCGGGCGAGATCCCGGCGACCAGCGAGGAACTCGACAGCGTCAACATCGAACTGGCCGGCAAAATGGCCAAAATAGCGGCCGATTACGATTTTGACATCGCGCCTGTCGAGATGGACTCCGACGGAACAGCGTCATTCTCAGACCTTGAAGTCGGTCTCTACCTTGTCATGCAGGCCAAGCAGGGCACCGGCGACAGCAATTTCGTGATCGCGCCTTTCCTGGTCTCGATCCCTTATCGAAATCCCGACGGAAGCCTGACCTACGACGTAAACGCACAGACCAAACCGATCGGAATCGCCTGGATTCCCCCGGAGTCCCCCGACGACCCCGATAAACCTAAGAATCTCCCCCAGACAGGGCAGTTATGGTGGCCCGTGCTGGCGCTCGGCGCTGCAGGCGCGGCATTTATCATTGCAGGCGCCGCCATAAAACACAGGTGACAAACAAAAAAATGACAGAGAAAGAATTGTTAAGCCTAAAAAAGTCAGAACTTCTGGAGATCATGCTGGCCCAGAGCCGGGAGATCGACTCCCTGCGCGCGCAGCTCGAGGAGGCTAAGGCGGAGCTTGCCGATAAGCGGATCAACATCGAGCAGTCCGGCTCAATCGCCGAGGCATCCCTGAAACTGACCCGGATTTTCGAGGAAGCGCAGAAAGCTGCCGACCTTTACCTTGAGAATGTCAGGAAGATGCCGCAATATGAAAAATAAACGAAAAAAATCGAATAATCCAATGATTTTCCCCATAGTGCCGAAATGAACTAAATTGATTGAAATTTAACATAATATATGCTAACTTCAAGATATACCGATGTATTTAGAATGCACTAATAAGGTGCGTCAGCAAAGCTCCATCGTAAGAAAGAGGTAGAATTATGGCAAAAGTAGATTTAACAAAGTACGGTATCACCGGAACAACTGAGATCGTCTATAATCCCAGTTATGAAGAGCTGTTCGAAGCTGAGATGGATCCCAGCCTCGAGGGCTATGAGAAGGGCCAGCTGACCGAGCTTGACGCAGTTAACGTTATGACCGGTATTTTCACCGGCCGTTCTCCCAAAGACAAATATATTGTCATGGACGAGAACTCCAAGGATACAGTCTGGTGGACAACACCCGGTTATCCCAACGACAACCACCCGCTGTCCGAAGAGAACTGGGCAATCCTCAAGGATATCGCCAGGAAAGAGCTGTCCAATAAGAAGCTCTATGTCGTAGATTCTTACTGCGGCGCTAACAAGGACACCCGCATGGCAGTCCGTTTCATCGTTGAGGTTGCATGGCAGGCTCACTTTATCAAGAACATGTTCATCATGCCTACAGCTGAAGAGCTCGAGACCTATGAGCCCGATTTCGTTTGCTACAACGCTTCCAAGGCGAAGGTTGAGAACTACAAAGAGATGGGCATGAACTCCGAGACAGCTGCTGCTTTCAACATCACAAGCCGTGAGCAGGTTATCATCAACACATGGTACGGCGGCGAGATGAAGAAGGGTATCTTCTCCATGATGAACTATTACCTTCCTCTGAAGGGCATCGCTGCTATG
>CADBIU010000054.1 GCA_902794825.1 uncultured Lachnospiraceae bacterium | reverse complement strand
GGGAAACAGCTTCAGCGAGAGCGTGGTGAGCATGGTCGCAGCGGTCATAGGCATGATCCCGGAAGGCCTGTATCTTTTGGTGAGCGTGACGCTGGCGACCAGTTCGGTCCTGCTGGCAAGGCGCAAGGTCATGCTGCATGACATGAAAAGTATTGAGACGCTGGCAAGGGTCGACACGCTCTGCGTCGATAAGACCGGTACGGTCACGGACAACAGCATGCTGGTGGCGGACGCGGTCCCGGCCCAGAGGCTTACCGACGACCAGCTAAGGCGATACAAGGGGCTTGTGGGCGAATATCTCACGGTGCTCCCGGACGACAATATAACCATGAAGGCAATGCGGGAGTACTTCCGCGGGAGAGGAAATCGCCAGGCGGTCTCTATCTTCCCCTTCAGTTCCAAGCACAAATATAGCAGCGTTCAGTTTACAGACTCCACATATGTACTGGGAGCCCCTGAATTTGTTCTCTGCGAGGATTTCGACAAATACAGCGACGTGGTGGATGAATTCGCGTCGAAGGGACTTCGTGTCCTGGTATTCGGGAGATACATGGGAGACGGCACCGGGGCGGGCGCTTCGGTCAGAAGGTCGCTCCCTGTCCCCAAGAACGGACTGTACGGCATGAAGGTCGAGCCGATCTTCTTTATTCTCCTGCAGAATCCGCTTAGGGAGAACGCCCAGAAGATCTTCGGCTATTTTGCCAGGCAGGGCGTGAATGTGCGCGTCATATCGGGAGATAATCCGCTGACAGTGTCGGAAGTCGCAAGACAGGCCGGCATTGAGAACTCGGAGAGCTATGTTGACGCATCCTGGCTCGGAAATGACGAGGAAATTGCCGAGGCTGTACGTAAATATACAGTGTTTGGGAGAGTTACTCCCGATCAGAAGCAGAAGATCGTAAAGGCTCTGCAGGCAGAGGGACACACGGTTGCCATGACGGGAGACGGCGTCAACGACATCCTCGCAGGTGGTCCTTCTGGACTCCGATTTCGCCCACATGCCGCAGATCGTGAACGAGGGACGCAGGATCATCAACAACGTGGAGCGCTCAGCGACACTGTTCCTGGTCAAGAATATCTTCTCGCTTCTGCTCTCGGTATTCTCGATCATCAACGTGCTGGTCTATCCTCTGCAGCCCTCGCAGATTTCGCTGATCAGCATGTTCAATATCGGAATCCCGGCATTTTTCCTGGCAATGGAGGCCAACCACCGGAGGATAGAAGGGAATTTTCTGCGCAAAGTCGTGTTCAACGCGATGCCGGCTGCCCTGACAGATTTCTTCGCCATCGCGGCGCTGGTGGTGTTCGGCAGCACTTTCAATGTAGCGGAGGTGGATATCTCTGTCGCGGCTACATTCCTGCTGGCTATTGTAGGATTTATGATCCTGTTCCGGATCAGCACTCCGCTGAACAAATACCGCTGGTCGGTTATCCTGGGGTGCATTGCCGGACTTTGCTTTTTTGCCTATTTCTTCAACTGGCTGTTCTCGATCAGGCATATATCGACAGAATGCATCATGCTGTTTGTCCTGTTTGCCATCGCCACGGAGCCCGCAATGCGCTATTTGGGCCGGCTCTTTGATCTGCTTGAACAGAAAATAGAAGAAATGACAGACAGATACAGACGCGGAGGACAAGAAGATGAGTACTCTTTCGAAGAATGATAAGAGCAGAAATAAGAACTACGGAAATGACGGTTCCTGGAAAAAAGTACTCTTTATATTCAACCCGGTATCAGGAAGATCCCAGATCCGGACAGATCTGGTGGACATTCTGGAGATCTTATCAAGGAAAGACTATGTGGTCACATGCTATCCCACAAGATGCAGGGGAGACGCGAGAAACCTTGTGAGGACCAGGAAAGAAGACTATTTGTACGTGGTGTGCGCGGGCGGAGACGGCACCCTCGACGAAGTGGTCAGCGGAATGATGGAGCATCCTGACAAGCCCTTTGTGCCTATCGGCTACATACCGGCGGGGACAACCAATGATTTCGCAGCGAGCCTGGGAATTCCTTCGGATATGAAGGCGGCCGCCAGGGTGGTCGCTTACGGGAAACCCTATGAGTGCGATCTGGGCCTCTTTAACAAAGAAACCTATTTCACTTATGTGGCAGCCTTCGGCATATTCACAGAGACCTCCTACCAGACGCCCCAGGACCTCAAGAACCAGCTGGGCCATCTGGCTTACGTCCTGCAAGGCATGATGGACCTGGGCAAGGCGCGCACTTACCGCTTTCATGTTGAGTCCGACGAGTTCTCGGTGACCGACAATTTTGTCTTTGGAATGATCACCAATTCCAAGTCTGTGGGAGGGTTCCCGGACATAACAGGGAGCGAGGTGGATATGAACGACGGCCTCTTTGAGGTGACGCTGATCAAGATGCCCGCCAATATCCTTGAACTCAACGATATTTTGCAGTATGTCAGCCACTTGACAGACTCCTCGGACATGGTTTACCGGTTCAAAACATCGCATCTTGTACTTGAGTCGGACGAGCCGGTCAACTGGACCAGAGACGGGGAGTACGGAGGCGTCTTTAAAAGAGTGGAGATCGACAATCTTCACCGGGCAATGAAGATCATAGCCCCCGGTGAGTTTAATATGGCAGGAGTGCCTGATACACCGTAAAGACAGTAATCAGCGAGGAGACAGCAGTATGGAGAATAATACGCCGGCTTATGAAAGCGGAGAATATGTGACCTTTCATGTCACGGCCCGGGACGGAAGAGACGTGGAGATGGCTGTAGTGGACGAGTTCGATATCGAGAACAGGCACTATGTCGTCAGCTGCGTTGTCGAGAACGATGAGATAAAAACAGACGGACAGTATATCTACCGGTGTCACGTCCAGGGGGATGACTTCACAGTTGAGCCTATACTTGATCCCAAGGAGTTCGAGTGGATCTCGCGGGCTTATATGAAACTGTGAACGCCGCTTTGAACAAATTGTTCATAGGATTTTACACAAAATTCATAAATCGGTAATGTGCATTTTTCAAAATAAGTGTACAATTACAAATACAAGGGCACTGTTAACAGATTTGAATATGGAGGAATGGATTATGAGACTTTTTGGAAAACTGATCGTAGCAGCAGTCACTGCGGCAGCAGCTGCAGGCGCGGCGTATTACCTGAAGAAACGCGCTGATGAAGACGCATATGATATTGATGAGTTCGACGAGGACTTCGAAGACGAAGACACTTTTGAGGACGAAGTTGAGGCGCCCGCTGAGGAAGAGGCAGAGGCAGCTGAGCCCGCGGAAGAAGAGGTCGTAAAGAGTGACATCGCTGAAGAGGACAAGGTTGTCCTGGGCCAGGGAGTGGAAACTGCGGATCTCGACGGTGACGGAAAGGCCGACGCGGTCTATGTAGACCTTGACAAAGACGGCAAGATCGACGCAGTAGCTGTCGATACAGATGATGACGGGAAAGCTGACAAGGTCCTGATCGATACCGACGGAGACGGCGTCTGTGATACCGTGATCTCTACAGAGGAGACGGCAGAGGAAGCTGCAGAGGAGAAGACAGAGGAATAAGACCGGATAACGGAGGCAACGGATGAGAACCCAAGGCGGGTTTTCATCCGTTTTTTTGCGTCATCAGTCATAAGGCCGGTGTAAATAATCCAAAGCGGCAGACGGGAGTATGGTATAATTAAGCATACGATCATGTATATGAGCAAGGAGGGTATGGTTATGGGGATGATCACATCTGATTTTTACAGCAGGTTCGGGAAGATCGACATTGTGGAGTCTCCCTTCACCGCGGAAGAACTGATGAGTCTGGCTTCGATCGATACACAGGAGCAGTTCGCGGCCTGGACAGCGGAGAACGGGGACACATCCTATATTCCCGCGGAGATCTTTCTGACGCTTTTGGAGGACCGCGCTTTCTTTGAACAGATCTGCGGATTTGTCGACGGCGGGGAATATGTCGTTTTGAGCGGAGCCACATTGGCGTGCAGGACCTCTCACAGCAGCAGGATGGGCCTGACCCGGGAAGATGTACAGCAGAATATCCAGGGATTTTTCCTTAAAGATGAGGAGATGACCTACAGCATAGAGAGCGTTCTGACGGGGACCCGCGAGTGGGTCAGCAGCCTCTATGTCTTCGCGAACGGATGGGTCGGCATCGAGACTGAGCGCTTCGCGGACAACGAATGGGACAAGGACGAAGATTCCGCGCAGGACAGCGTGCCTGAGCCGGCTTCCAGCTACCTGCTCGACGCGGAGGGCGAGCTTGTGGCTTCGCCCGATATCAGATATGATATCGAGGCCTGGATGGATTTTGTGGACATGTTCTCTACGGTCCACGAGGAGGCCATAGCGCCGGATACGCCGGATGAAACTGAGGGGCGCGAAGTGGACTTCAGAAGCGGGAAGGACGACTACATCGTGTTCTCCGAAGAGGTGGCGGGCGCCATGAAGGAAGGCAGACCTGTGGTCGTCATCGAGAGCGCGGCGACTTTCGGCGGCATGATCTATCCCGGGATCGCCGAGTTCGCGTACCGCATGAGGAACGTCGTCAGAGAGAACGGAGCGGTACCTGCCTTCGCCTGTATTTTGAACGGACAGATCCATGTGGGGCTGACAGATGAAGAGATCCTTTATCTCGAACAGAAGAGGGGATCGATCTTCAAGGCTTCCGCGAGGGACATTCCGATCCTGCTGGCTAAGAAGCAGGACGGCGTCATGACGATCGCGGCGGCGGTCAAGACGGCGCAAATGGTAGGGCTGCCTGTAGCCAGCGGAAGCGGGATCGGAGGCGCGCAGATCGGAGCTGAGAAGACTATGGACATCTCCACAGATCTGGAGTCCCTTGCCAGGAACAGGGTCATGGTGGTATGTTCCGGAACAAAGCCTATTCTGGACCTCTCGCTCACCATGGAATACCTCGAGACAGCAGGCGTTCCCGTGGTCGGTTACGGTACGGACAGAATGCCCGAGTACATGGTGCGCGGCAGCGGATTCCGCCTCACCTACCGCATGGATACCCCGGAGGAGCTGGCGGAAGTCATGCACATCAAGGAGGTCATGGACATACCGGGCGGCGTGCTGGTAGTAAACCCCGTGCCTAAGGAATATGAGCTCGATCCGGTAAAGACCAGGAAAGCAGTGGACGAGGCTATGGAGGACGTCAGGAAAAACCACGTCATGGGCAAGGCCATCACAGGCTACATGATGGGCAGAATCAAGGAATACCTGGGTCCCGACAGCGTGGAGTCCCAGAAAGCCTTCCTTATCAACAACGCGGAGCTCGCGGCGAAGATCGCGGGCGCGGTCGCGAAACAGAAGAAGTGACGACAGCCTGGTCCAGGGCGTGTCAGATGAATGCTGAGACAGAGGGAATGCAAAAAAGGATTTGCATTCCCTCTGTTTTCCTCGTAATATGAATGTACCGGAATTCTTCCGGCGGACTGCGGAGTTCTTCTGCGGTTATAGTTCCCGTATTTTTAAATTTTATATTGTGCACAGGCAATACGGTGCGGGAGTCTGTCTTTTGATCATTTTCCGAATCCCCAAAAGCAGGTTATTCGCGCTGCGGATCTGCCTGGGAAAGGAGAAAAATGAATTACAAAGTGTTCAGAAGCGCTGTTCTCGAACTGCTAGAAGAGGACAAGGAGTGGGAAGTGGAGACCGACTGGGAAGAAGATGCCGGCGGATCTTCAAAGGGGATTTTAAACGGAACCGGCGCCGACGCGGACTTCGCGGAGGACTTTATAGAGATGGAGCAGGAGAAGGGAGCTATCTATGAGTTCCTGTCGGTCTCTGTTGGCAAGCTCTTTCTCTTCTATCAGGATGAGGGCTGGGACGCTGTGGTCCGTGAACTGGAGAGACACACCCGCAGGGGAAGGACGGCGCTCGGGAGAAACAGGGGGATCGACTACGCCGCGAGGCTTGACGAGGCCGGGAAGGAACTCTACGAGAGACTCAGAAAGCTCCGCTCGGAGATCGCGCTGAAAAAACAGCTCCCCTCTTACTTTATCTTCACGAACCGCACTCTTTATGAGATGTGCTGCAGCCTGCCCGGTACGATGGAGGAATTTCGGGCTCTTTATGGCGTCGGAGAGAAGAATTCGCAGGAATACGGGCAGCCTTTCCTTGAAACAATCCTGGAATTTAATGGTGGGATTATGAAATAATTGTATACCAGTGTACAAATATTCATTGCAAAGCCTTTGTAAACCATATATAATCGTACTTATCCTTAAGAATTACGAACCAATCTTTCCAAACGCAGAAAAATTGGACATAGAATGATCAGATAAAGGAGAGATAAGTATGAAAGCATATGCGGAAATGACCAGAGAGGAGCTTACTGCCGAGCTGGCGCAGCTCAAGGAGACATATAAGAGTTACCAGAAGATGGACCTGAATCTGGACATGAGCAGAGGAAAGCCCAGCGTTGAGCAGCTCGATCTGTCCATGGGACTTATGGACGTACTCTCATCGGCCAGTGACCTGGCCTGTGAGGACGGAACGGACTGCCGCAACTACGGCGTTATTGCGGGCGTACAGGAGGCGAAGGTCCTTCTGGGCGACATGATGGAGAACAATCCCGACAACATCATCATCTTCGGAAACTCCTCTCTGAACGTCATGTACGATACAGTTGCAAGGGCAATGACTCACGGCGTTATGGGAAATACTCCCTGGGGGAAACAGGACAGGGTGAAATTCCTATGCCCGGTTCCCGGATATGACAGACATTTCGCGATCACGGAATATTTCGGCATTGAGATGATCCCGGTTCCCCTGACTCCGGAAGGCCCTGACATGGACATGGTAGAGAAACTGGTCCACGAGGACGATACCATCAAGGGAATCTGGTGCGTGCCCAAATACAGCAATCCCACAGGCTATTCCTATTCGGATCAGACAGTCAGGAGATTCGCAAGGCTCAAGCCCGCGGCTCCCGATTTCAGGATCTTCTGGGACAATGCCTATGGCGTGCATCACCTGTATGAGCACAAGCAGGATCACCTGATCGAGATCCTCATGGAGTGCAAGAGAGCGGGTAATCCGGACCTGGTTTACAAGTTCTCCTCCACATCCAAGATCACTTTCCCCGGAAGCGGCATCGCGGCGCTGGCGACGTCCCCCAACAACCTTGAGGACATCATTTCCCAGCTGAAGATCCAGACGATCGGCCACGATAAGGTGAACCAGCTGCGCCACGTGCGCTATTTTGGCGACATCCACGGTCTGATGGTCCATATGAAGAAGCACGCGGATATCCTCCGTCCCAAGTTCGAGATGGTGGAGAAGATCCTGGAAGACGAGATCGGCGGACTCGGCATCGGCGAGTGGACAAAGCCGATCGGAGGCTACTTTATCAGTTTTGATTCCCTGCCCGGCTGTGCCAAGGCGATCGTTAAGCGCTGCAAGAAGTGTGGCGTCAAGATGACGCCCGCGGGCGCCACATGGCCCTATGGCAAGGATCCTTTCGACACTAATATCCGCATCGCGCCCTCCTATCCTCCGCTGGAGGACCTGAGGATCGCGACGAAACTGTTCGCTCTCAGTATCAAAATAGTGAGCGCGGAGAAGCTCCTGAGCGAAATGCAGGAGAAAGAAGCGTAATATCGACACGTAAAACGGGGCCTGTATCTGCAGGCTCCGTTTTTTTGCCGCCGCCTTTGCGACAAAAAATGCTATAATAACTCTGTACGTTTGGGCGATGTTTATTGACCTGTTTCATGCAGGTTGTTATGATGGGGAGTATCCCTTGGAAGGTGCGGCGACGAGAGTCGGACTGAGGCTTAAGGGGGCAATACTGATACGGAGTGAGAAATCGGAATGAGAATAGACAGAAAGAACGGGCGGAGCAGGTTGGCCGCCGGTCTTATGATATTAATCGCAGCTGCGGCAGCGCTTACAGGATGCGGCAAGGTTTCACAGGGCTACACGGTAGAAGGCGGGGACGATGAGAGGTCTCTTGTCACGGATGAATCATTTGCCGCCATGTACGCCACAATGGCGTGCGCGCAGGACGAAGAAATGGATGGCAGCTGGACAGAGTACGAGGGATCCTCTTACGCCGCGGAGGGGGCTGCGGAGGTCGCGCCTGAGGAAGAGGAAGGTAGAAAATGGAGGACGATCCTGGAGGACGTGAGCCTTTTCAGCAGTCCTGAGAACGGAAGGGTCCTGATCGTGGTCCCCAAGGGGAGCAAAGTCGACGTCCTGACCAAGAAGCAGGACGGCTGGTACCAGATCCGCTACCGCGGGACAACCGGCTATGTAAAATCGGGCTACTTTGTGGAAGACTGGGAAGCGGAGCGGGCCGAGCGCATTGCCAGAGAGGAAGCGGAGGCCAAGAAGAAGGCTGAGGAAGAGGCCAGGAAGAAGGCCGAGGAAGAGGCTAAGAAGAAGGCGGAAGAGGAAGCAAGAAAGAAGGCCGAGGAAGAGGCCAGGAAGAAGGCGGAAGAAGAGGCCAAAAAGAAGGCTGAGGAAGAGGCTGCAAGGATCGCCGCGGAGAAAGCGGCAGAAGAAGCGAGGAAAGCCGAAGAAGCCGCTAAGGCCGCTGAAGAAGCCAGACTCAAAGCTGAAGAAGAGGCCAGGAAGAAAGCTGAAGAGGAAGCGGCAAGAAAGGCTGAGGAAGAAGCGAGGGCTGCGGAGAGAGCCAGGGCAATGGCCGCCGGAGAGGTGACCAGAAGGCTCGCGGAGACCGTAAACATGCGTGATCCCGATGATCCGGATATCCTGTTCGGCATTGTTCCTCACGGAGCTTATGTCACTGTTTTGGCCGATTTGGGCGACGGCTGGTACCTTGTGGATTACGAAGGAATGGAAGGCATGATCAAGGGCGGCTATTTCACGGAGGAGGACCCGTAAATGATCAAAAAATACAGTTTCGGAAAGGTATTCAGAACAGAGTCGGTAGCTGTCAGTCTTGAGGCTCAGAGCGGCCCTGTGCCCTTTGTGGCGGTCGACGGGCAGGAGATGTCTTTCACATACAGGATGGATCCGCAGGATGTGGTCTATGGTCTTGGCGAGAACGTCCGCGGGATCAACAAGAGAGGCTGGATCTATGAGAGCAAGTGCAGTGATGAACCCAGGCACCTTGAGGATCGGAGGTCGCTGTACGCTGCGCATAACTTCCTCGTAGTGGACGGAAAGGAAACTTTCGGGCTCTTTATCGATTATCCCGGTATTCTGACTTTTGACGTAGGCTATACCGATATCAATGTGCTCAGGATCACAGCTTCGGATTGGAATCTGGACGTCTATGTGATCGACGGGGACGGCCCCCGCGACGTGATCAGGCAGTTCCGCCGGCTGATCGGAAGAAGCTATATCGCGCCTCTGTGGGCTTTCGGAAACGGGCAGAGCCGCTGGGGCTATATAAACGCGGAAGATGTGCGCGAAGTCGTGAAGAGGCACCGCGAGGGAGGGATCCCGCTCGATATGGTCTATCTCGATATCGACTATATGGAGAGATTCAAGGATTTCACGGTGAATACCGAGAGATATCCTGACTTTGCGGGCTTTGTGAAGGAGATGAAGGAGCAGCACATCCGTATCATTCCGATCATTGACGCCGCAGTCAAGGAAGAGAAAGGTTATCCCGTCTACGATGAGGGTATTGAAAAGGGATATTTCTGCACTGATGAGAGCGGAAAACCTTTTGTCGGCGCTGTGTGGCCCGGCCGCTCCCTCTTTACGGATATGCTCAACAAAGAGGCGAGGGACTGGTTTGGAAATCAATACAAATTCCTTCTGGACCAGGGTATCGAGGGTTTCTGGAACGATATGAACGAGCCCTCCATTTTCTACGCGGAGGACAGGCTCGCGGACGTTCTGGAGGAGATCGCGGAGATGAGAAACGGGGATGGAAACTTGGATCTTGACGCTTTCTCCCACTTTACGAATCTGGTCGGAAGCCTCTCTGCGAACGCTGAAGATTACAAGAAGTTCTATCATTGCGTGGACGGAGAGCGGATCCGCCACGACAAAGTGCACAATTTATACGGCTACAACATGACAAGAGCGGCAGGAGAAGCTTTCGAGCGCCTTGTGCCCGACAAGAGGATCCTGATGTTCTCGAGAGCATCCTGCGTCGGTATGCACCGTTACGGAGGAATCTGGCAGGGCGACAACAAGTCATACTGGGCGCATCTTCTGATGAACCTCAAGATGACGGCTTCGCTCAACATGTGCGGATTTATCTATACCGGAGCGGATCTGGGCGGATTCGGCAGCGACACCACAGAGGATCTGGTGATGCGCTGGTACGCGCTCGGCGTGTTCCTGCCCCTTATGCGAAATCACTCCGAAATGGGTACGCGCCTGCAGGAGGTCTACCGCTTTACGGACCTGGAGGGCTTTAAGAATATCATCGGGCTCCGCTACAGGCTTCTTCCCTATATTTACAGCGAGTATATGAAGGCGGTCCTTAGGGGCGACCTGATGTTCCGGCCGCTGGCTTTTGACCATCCGGACGACGCGCGCTGCAGAACGATCGAAGATCAGCTCTATCTGGGCGATGAGCTTATGATCGCGCCGGTCTATGAGCAGAATGCCCGGGGAAGATATGTATATCTGCCGGAGAGAATGAAGATGCTCCGCTATACAAGAGACGGAGTGTTTAATGAGAAGATCCTGGAGAAGGGCGATCACTACGTGGAGGTGGGGCTCTCCGACGTCGTCTTCTTCCTCAGAGAGGGACATGCGATCCCGCTCGCCTCGGGCGGACAGTGCGTGGACGAGGTGGATTTTGACAAGCTGACGATCCTCACCTTTGGAGATGACGCTGTCTACGAGTACTATCACGACGACGGCGTCAGCAAGAATTATGAGGATCCCGGAAACTGGCGTGCGCTGAGCGCCTGTAAAGAATGAGGTTTCCGCGAATCTTAGGGCAGACATTTCGACAGGGAGGAAGTTATGGAGAAAAAATGGTGGCATGACAAAGTTGCCTATCAGATCTACCCCAAGAGCTTTATGGATAGTAATGGAGACGGCATCGGCGATCTGCAGGGCATCATCAGCAGGCTGGATTATCTGAAAGATCTGGGGGTGGACATCCTGTGGCTTTCTCCGATCTACAAGTCCCCGCTCGCGGATGAAGGATACGATATTTCGGATTATTACGCGATCGATCCCAGGTTCGGCAGTATGCAGGATATGGAAGAACTGATCGCGGAGGCAAAAAAGCGCGGGATGACCGTCCTGATGGACCTGGTGGTCAATCACTGCTCGGACGAGCATGAATGGTTTAAAAAGGCCTGCGAAGATCCCGACGGTCAGTATGGAAAGTATTTCTATCTGCGGGACAAGGGCCCGGAGGGGAAGCTGCCGACCAACTGGAGATCCTATTTCGGCGGTCCCTGCTGGGATGAGCTGCCGGGAACCGATAAGCTGTATATGCATGTCTTTCACAGAAAGCAGCCCGATCTCAACTGGGAGAACCCGGAACTTCGCGAGGAAGTATACAAGAACATCCGCTGGTGGATGGAGAAGGGGATCGGCGGTTTCCGCATAGATGCCATTATCAATATCAAGAAGCCGGCCGTACTCCACGACTATCCCGCGGACAGGGACGACGGCCTTAGCAGCGTGGACAACATGCTTATGGAAGCCGAGGGGATCGGCGAGTTCCTGGGCGAGATGCGCGACAAGGCATTTGCGCCCTATGACGCTTTTACAGTCGGAGAGGTCACAGTCGGAGAGGTCTTTAATGAAAAGGAAGGGGACCTGCCCCTGTTCATCGGCGAGAACGGCTATTTCTCCACGATGTTCGACTTCTCCGTGGAACTGTACGGCAGGAGCGGCAAGGGCTGGTTCGATATGAAGCGGATCGACATCGACGCGTTCAGAAACTGCATGTTCGGTGCACACAAGAAGATCGGTGACATCGGTTTCTATTCCACCATCATTGAAAATCACGACGAACCAAGAGGCGCGAGCCGTCTTCTCTCGGACGAGATCCGATGCGACGCTTCCAAGAAAGCGCTTGCTATGGTCTATTTCCTTCGCCGCGGCCTTCCCTTTATCTATCAGGGACAGGAGATCGGCATGGAGAACAAGAAGATCCGCTCCGTGCAGGAACTGGATGACATCTCATCCATCGACTCCTATCAGGTGGCGAGAAGAGCCGGCCTGACGGATGAAGAGGCGCTGGAGACGATCACCTTCCACAGCAGAGACAACGCTCGCACACCCATGCAGTGGAGCGATGAGGAGCACGCGGGCTTTACGACAGGAGATCCCTGGCT
>CADBIU010000053.1 GCA_902794825.1 uncultured Lachnospiraceae bacterium | reverse complement strand
TCGGTGCGGCGCTGCTTCTGTTTCTGGTGATCGTCGGGATCGGCCGCTGGAGAGAGGCCGTGGCGGAGAGAAAACGGCTCGAAGCGGAACGCGCGCTTCAGGAACGCGAAGAGGAACTCCTGTCGGACAGCGTGCTGGAGTATGAAGATCTGGTGAAGTATTACGCCGAAGAAGAGGGCATTTACGAGTATGTGCCGGTGCTTCTGGCGATCATGGAAGTGGAGACCAAGGGGGAGCGCGACGACGTCATGCAGAGCAGTGAGTCCGCGGGACTTGAGCCCAACTCTCTGGGACCGGAGGCCTCCATCGCTCAAGCCTGCGATTATTTCAGGGGGTTGGTGGAGAGAGCGGAAAACACCGGCGTAGACGACAAAACGATCATTCAGGCCTATAATTACGGGCCCGGTTATATCTACTATGTTGAAGAAAACGGCGGAGTTCACTCTTTTGACCTGGCGGTGGACTACGCGGAGGAGATGTCCGGGGGCAGGACCTCGAGATACACTCACCCAATCGCCGCCGACAACGGGAACTGGATGTACCTGTACGGCAATATGTACTATGTGAAGCTGGTGGAACAGTATCTGCCCTGAACTTTGTCAAAATATAGCGGCAGGTTTCGCCGGAAGAAGGAAAGGGAAAATGGAAGAGACCAACGGGATCAAAATAAAGGCGAAGCACCTGGTCAGGAAGACCGCTGAGGACTGGACCGCGAGGGATGTGGGAACCTGCGCATCGAGCATTGCGTTCTTCTTTTTCATGTCCATGATCCCTCTGCTGATCATTATTTTCCAGATGCTTCCTTTATTCGGGCTGTCCGAGTTTGACCTGATAAGTTTTCTGGACAGAATGATCCCTGAAGCGATGCAGGGGTTTGCGGCCATAGTAGTGTCGCAGGCTTACAAGTATTCCAAGGGAACATTATCTTTGTCCGTCATAACACTTGTATGGTCCGCGTCGAAGGGGACAATGGCGCTGCGGCAGGGCCTCAACAGGGTCTATGACGTAGACGAGACCCGCCCGTATCCCGTGCAGGTGCTGCTTGCGATCGGGTACACAGCAGCGCTTCTGGTGATGTTTGCCCTGATGCTCTTTCTGGTGTTCGTAGGTCCTGTCAGCACGTATCTGACCGAGGTATTACCTGAGTTTATAACTAAACCCATAACCATTGAGATGCACGATCAGGTCCTGATCACTCTGCTCATGCTGGTTATTTTCGTTATGGTCTACACATTTATTCCTTCCGGGAAAAGATCCTTCCTGCGCCAGATTCCCGGCGCTCTGCTGGATGCTGTTGTGTGGATCATCTTCTCTGAACTGTTTTCGATCTATGTCGAAGGAAATAACGCATACAGCATGTTTTACGGAAGCCTTGGAGGTATCGCTATCCTGCTCTTCTGGCTGTATTGCTGCTTCTACATTGTGCTCATCGGGGCGTTTTTCAACAGGTTCTGCGGGGAACAGTGGGACCAGCTGGTCGGACTTTTGAGGAGAAAAGGGAAGAAAGAATAACATCTTAATACTGGATGACGCAAAAAACTGCCGCTCCGGGAAAGCTTTCCGGGAGCGGCAGTTTCTTGTGTTCTGCAGAACCAGTCTCTTATTAATTATTCTTCCTCGTCACTGAGGGCCTCAGTCTGCTGTACCAGAACCTTCTTGCTGTAACTGGAGAAAGCATCCGCTACGAGAGCTTCATCCGGCTTGGGAGTGATCACGGATACGACCGGAACGATCACAAGTCCGATGAGCATGCAGAACGCGCCGGCGTTGATGGGGGACTGCAGCACCTTAGGAAGAGCCGGACGGACCAGCATGTTGGCAAACATGAAGCCAACGGAGAAGATGAAGTTCACCCAGCAGGCGAAGGTCGTTGTCTTCCTCCAGTACAGGCCGTACAGGAAGGGGGCGAGGAATGCGCCTGCCATAGCGCCCCAGGAAATACCCATCAGCTGCGCGATGAAGGTCACGTTGGACTTGTACTGGATCAGCGCGATGATGACGGAGATCAGGATGAAGAGCACGATCAGCCAGCGCATGATCAGGAGCTGCTTCTTCTCTTCGAGTTTCTTGAAAACATGTCCGCGGATCAGATCCAGTGTGATGGTGGAACTGGAAGTGAGGACCAGCGAGGACAGAGTGGACATGGATGCGGAGAGCACCAGGATGACCACGACGCCGATCAGGATGTCCGGAAGGCCGGAGAGCATTGTGGGAATGACGGAGTCAAAACCGTTCGCCGCAATGTCGATCTTGTCGGAGAACAGACGGCCGAAACCGCCCAGGAAGTAGCAGCCGCCTGCTACAACGATCGCAAAGAAAGTGGAGATCACTGTACCGGTCTCAATAGATTTCTCATTCTTGATGGCGTAGAACTTCTGCACCATCTGGGGAAGTCCCCATGTTCCCAGGGAGGTCAGGATCACGACGCCGAGAAGGTTGAAGGGATCGGGACCAAGGAAGGAGTTGAAGACGCCGGGCGTTGTGGAAACAGTCTCATCGGTAACTTTCGCAAGACCGTCCATAGCTGCGATCAGTCCGCCGTTGGTGTTAAGAACCGCAAGGATGACAGCGACGATACCGAACAGCATGATAATACCCTGAATGAAATCGTTGATGGCGGTTGCCATGTAGCCGCCCACGATGACGTAGATGCCGGTGAGCACGGCCATAACTACTACGCAGATGGAGTAGTCGATGTTGAACGCCATTCCGAACAGTCTGGAGAGACCGTTGTACAGAGAAGCGGTGTAAGGGATCATGAAAATGAAAGTGATGATGGAAGCGGCGATCTTGAGGTTCTCGTTTCCGAATCTCTTGCCAAAAAATTCAGGCATGGTAGCCGTGTCCAGATGCTGGGTCATGATCCTTGTGCGTCTGCCGAGGATCCTCCAGGCCATCAGGGAACCGATCAGAGCGTTTCCAATGCCTACCCAGGTTGCCGCAATACCGTATTTCCAACCGAACTGTCCTGCGTATCCTACGAAAATAACTGCAGAGAAATAGGAGGTGCCGTACGCGAATGCTGTGAGCCAGGGACCGACGGAACGGCCGCCCAGGACGAATCCGTTGACATCGGTGGCAGTCTGCCTGCAATAGAAACCGATGCCCACCATAATGGTAAAGAACAGCAGAAGCATCAATACTTTGATAATCATTTGAGTTTCCTCCTTAGCAGTGGTTATTCGTTCGTGCGGTGCGCAGCATGCAGGTTATAGTCGTTTCGGCTGGTTTAGTGCTTTAAAGTTTAACACTTTAAAGTGCAATGCACCGACGCTTTGAAGTGTAACACTGTTTGGGCGAACTGTCAAGTTGCCTATATGGAAATATAATGGAAATTCGAGTTGCGCATAAATGGAAATAATGGTAAGATAATGGAAATAACAGATGGTCGTTCAGATCAGGAGGTGCCGGATGACTATTGAAGAGATGAAGCAGCGCAAGAGAGAACTTAATCAGATGATTGCGGACCGCTCCGGAATTCCGCTCAGTACAGTGCAGAAAGTGTTCGCCGGAGCGACTGCATCGCCGCGCAGGGAGACGATCGAGGCGCTTGAGAGTGTGCTTGAAAAAGATAAGAACGTGGTATATGGAGATCCGGTTACATCAGATTGTATGGTCTGTGAAACATCTGCAGCTTATAACGCCCACGCAGAAGACGGTAATTCGAACGAAACCGGAAACCGGCTTTATACTCTGGAGGATTATCTCCGTCTTCCGGATGACCAGAGGGTTGAGCTGATCGACGGAGTCTTCTATGACATGGCGGCACCGACGACGATCCATCAGAGCATTGCCGGCTTTCTTCATAAGAAGCTTCTGGATTTCGTCATGGAAAACAAGGGACCGTGTTTCTTCATGTCGCCGGTGGACGTACAGCTGGACTGCGACGACAAGACGGTTGTGCAGCCGGATGTACTTGTTGTGTGTGACAGGACGAAATATAAGAACGGAAGGGTCTTTGGAGCCCCGGATCTGGTCATAGAAGTGCTTTCGCCCTCGACTCGCAGAAAAGACATGCAGCTCAAAATGTACAAGTATGCGGGGGCCGGCGTCAGAGAGTACTGGATGGTGGATCCTGAGAAGAAACTGATAGTTCAGTATGACCTTGAGCATTTGGAGATTCCGGCGATCTATAATTTCCAATCGGTGATCCCGGTTCTGATCTGGGGTGGAGCCTGCAGGATCGATCTGGGGGAAATGGATGAGACAATAGGCTTTTTGTGGGAACTGTAATTTCATGCCGGTTCCCGCTGCTCATTGTTTGATCGCCCGGATTGTGATAGGATGCGTATAAGTAAATGATGCGGAAGGTGTCGGGCAGGCGCGGCTTAAGCAGCGCCTGCCCGATGAAAAGGGAAGCGGGTGCAAGTCCCGCACGATCTCGTCACCGTGATTCGAGAGCGCCCGCCATAAGACCACTGGGAGACCGGGAAGGGAGGCATGGCGCGTCTGATCGATCAGCCGGGAGACCTGCCTGCCGCAGTACGGGGAATCCGTGAGAATACATGGATTCCGGGCCACGAGGCATTGGCTGTACGAAAAAGTGAGGTCGGTGGAATCTGCACCGGTCTGTTTGCCGTATACACCCCGCCTTGTGGCGGGGTTTCTTTGTTTAATTCAGCACTTAGTGTGCTGAACTATATCATGTGCGGCTCTTCAAAGCCGAAAAAAGGAGGACAGCATGAAAAAGACAATAGCACTTCTAATGACACTGACGCTGATCACAGCGACCGCAGCCGGCTGTGGATACGGCTCGTCGGGAGCTCCGGCAGCAGCTGATACCGGCGTGACAGCGCAGACAGAGGCAGGAGAGACCGGAAAGACCGGCGAGAGCGGTCAGGAAGGTACAACAGCTGAGAACGGCGCGCCCATCGCGGACGGTATGTATCAGGCGGATTTCAATACGGACGGCTCGATGTTTCATGTAAATGAGACCAAAGACGGCAAGGGCATCCTCATCGTGAGCGGCGGCAAGATGACGATCCATGTCGTGATGCCTTCCAAGAATACTGTGAATCTTTTCTGCGGTACGGCTGAGGACGCGCAGAAAGAGGGCGCAGAACTTCTGAATCCGATGACTGAAGAAGTAACTTACAGCGACGGAACAAGTGAGGAAGTGAACACTTTTGATATTCCTGTTCCCTACTTAGATAAGGAATTTGACGTTGCTCTGATCGGAACAAAAGGAAAATGGTATGACCACAAGGTCATCGTATCGAATCCTGTTTCTCTCGATGAGGTGATCCCGGGAGACTCTTCGGAGACTGCGTCCGGGGACCCTGCTGCAGACGGTAAGAAGACTGAGGACGGAACAGATTCCGAAGCGGCCGCAAAGTCTGCCGGCGAAGAGGACCTGAAGGCGGCCAAAGCAGTTGCCGACAAGATCGACGCGATCTATGTGCAGCAGTGGACCGAAGAGACTGATCAGATGTGCGAGGAAGCCAAGGCGGCCTGGGACGCCCTTACGGACGAGCAGAAAGCGCTTGTTGAGGGAGAATTCGCGGATCCGGACTATTTTGGCGCAGATACAGGCAATGCATCTGAGGATGATCCGCTTAATGGCAACGACATCGGAGAGAAAGAACTGCTGGTCGTGAGTTTCGGAACATCCTTCAATAACAGCCGCGCGGCGGATATCGGCGGAATCGAGAAGGCTCTGCAGGAGGCCTATCCCGACTGGTCGGTGAGAAGAGCATTTACCGCTCAGATCATCCTTAACCACGTACTGGCCAGGGACGGCGAAAAGATCGACAATGTTGAGCAGGCGCTGGAGCGCGCGGCGGCAAACGGCGTGAAGCAGCTGGTCATCCAGCCCACACATCTGATGCACGGCGCGGAGTACGATGAACTTGCAAAAGCAGTGGAAGATTTCAGCAGCATGTTTGAGTCAGTGAAAATAGCGGAGCCCCTCCTGGGAGCGGTCGGAGCGGATGCGGCCGAGGTCAACGCCGACAAAGAAGCCGTCGCAAAGGCCATCACTGAGGCGGCAGTAGCTGAGGCAGGCTACGACAGCCTCGACGCTGCTAAGGAAGACGGCACGGCGTTTGTCTTCCTGGGACACGGAACATCTCACACGGCAAAGGTAACATATGACCAGATGCAGACACAGATGGAGCAGCTGGGGTACGAAAACGCATTCATCGGAACCGTTGAGGGAGAACCGGAAGACACCGCCTGCGACGCAGTCATCGAAAAAGTGAAGGCGGCGAGATACAACAAGGTTGTCCTCAGGCCTCTCATGGTCGTGGCAGGCGATCACGCCAACAACGACATGGCGGGTGAGGAAGAGGATTCCTGGCTGAACATGTTCAAGGCGGCAGGCTTCGAGAAGGTTGACGCCCAGATCGCAGGTATGGGCAGCATTCCGGCTGTTCAGCAGATATATGTGGAGCATGCAGGAGCGGTTGTAGATAATTAATCAGGAGCATAAATGCAAAGAATGAGAGCGGCCCTGTGCGGCCTCCTATTGTGCATATGGATCATGGCGGCAGCAGGCTGCGCAGGTCAAAAACCAGAGCAGCCTGCGTCTTCGGAAGAAGCGACGCGCTGCTGGGCAACTGTGACGCTGGAAGGCGGAAGTGGCAAAGCTTCTGTGGAATCGCCATGCCCTGTGCTGGAGCGGTCAGGAGAACTGTTGGCCTTGATCACTTGGAGCAGTTCTCACTATGATTTTATGATTGTAGATGGGGAGAAGATCCTGCCTGTGAACACTGAAGGAAATTCACAGTTTGAGATTCCTCTGAAAAGCTCGGCAGAATCAGCCGGTACAAGCCGGACAGAATCCCTTCCGGCAGACTGTGAAATGCAAGTGCAGGCTGATACAACGGCCATGAGTACACCGCATCTGGTTGATTACACGTTGTCCTTCCGCTTTTTCAAGACGAAGGAGGAGGCTGAAAGTGCCGGTGAGTCACAACAAGAGGAAGACAGTAGCGGTGCGACTCAGGAAGAAGCTGTGACTACTGCTGATATCGGAGAAGCACCCGAACTTTCAGGACTTCAGTACCTCTCAAAAGATGAGAATGAATATGCCCAGGGCTTTGCGATTTACCGTTATGAGAATGAGTATACTGTGCTCGCGATCGACGACGGCAGGAGTTACCTGATCATACCGGAAGGCGCGGAGATTCCGGAGGAAACAACAGAAGACCTGATCATTCTTCGCCGGCCGCTGAATCGAATCTATCTTGCAGCATCAGCGGTCATGTGCCAGTTTGATGAGATCGGCGCAGTGGATAAAGTGATTCTGTCAGGACTTGAGAAAGACGGATGGTACATTGAAGCCGCCCGCGAAGCAATGGAAAAGGGCACTCTGGAATACGGCGGCAAGTACAGCGCACCCGACTATGAGAGGATTGTCGCCTCGGGTGTAAATCTTGCTGTTGAATCCACTATGATCCATCACACACCAAAGGTGCAGGAGAAACTGGAAAAGCTCGGGATACCTGTCCTGATCGACCGATCCAGCTATGAGAGTGAGCCCCTTGGTAGGGCGGAGTGGGTGAAGGCTTACGGACTTTTGACGGGTCATGAAGAGGAGGCAGCGCAGGCTTTTGAGGAGCAGAAAAGCTATGTAGAAGAGCTCCGCGGGAACACAGAGGCAGCCTCAACGGACGCCTCCGGAAGTGACAGCGCTGCACCACAAAAGACTGTCGCCATCTTTTCGATCAATTCCACGCGGCAGGTCGTGACGAGAGGGGCGGGGGACTATTTTGGCAAAATGGTGGAGATCGCCGGAGGGATGCTGAGCACGCCTGCGACGGATGCAGGCAGAGCTACACAGACCGTCAGCATGGAGTCCTTCTATGCAGCTGCAGAGCAGGCAGACATCCTTATCTACAACGCCTCGATCGAGGACGCGCCTGAAGATCTGCAGCAGATGTGTGCGAAGGACAGTATTTTGACACAGTTCCGTGCGGTCCGGGAGGGAAATGTTTGGTGCATGCGAAGTTCGCTTTACCAGAATGCAAGCAGGACAGGAGCGATCATCCGGGATCTGCACGCGATCGTGGCGGGGGAAGCGGACGAAGAGACGGAGTTTTTCTACAGGCTGAAGTGAGCGGCTCCCCGGAGGGCTTCGGCAGGGAGGTAAGTATGGCACGTAATCTGATGATCCAGGGCACTATGTCCGGTGCGGGCAAGAGCATACTGACAGCGGGGATCCTGCGCGTACTGCGGCAGGACGGCTTTCGCGTGGCGCCCTTTAAGTCCCAGAATATGGCGCTCAATTCCTTCGTGACCCGGGACGGACTTGAGATGGGGCGCGCGCAGGCGGTGCAGGCGGCAGCGGCGGGGATCGAACCGTCGTCGGACATGAACCCGATTCTCCTTAAGCCAATGGGCGATGCGGTCTCCGAGGTGATCGTAAACGGCAGGCCGATCGGCAAGATGCGTGCTGCCGACTACTACCGGGTCAAAAAATCGCTGGTCCCGCAGATTCTCGAAGCCTATCACAGGCTTGAGGAGCAGGCAGAGATCATCGTGATCGAAGGAGCCGGAAGCCCTGTGGAGATCAACCTGCGCGAGGGAGACTTTGTCAATATGGGCCTTGCGCAGATGGTAGACGCGCCGGTCCTGCTCGCAGGAAATATTGATCCGGGCGGGGTCTTCGCACAGCTACTGGGAACGGTGCAGTTGATGCGGCCCGAAGAAAGAGAGCGTGTGAAAGGACTGATCATCAACAAATTCAGAGGCGATGTGAGGCTTCTCGAGCCGGGGCTTTCCATGTTCCGGGAGTACTGCGATATTCCGTTTGCAGGTATTGTACCATGGCTCAAGCTGAATCTTGACGAAGAGGACAGTTTGTCGGATAAGCTTTCCGGCGGAGGGAGCACAGAGCGCTTTAAGACGGCGCAAGGGGGCCTACACCCGGCAGACAGCACCGACGCTGCAAGATCAGTAACGATAGACATAGCGGTGATCAGACTCCCTTACATGAGTAATTACACGGATTTCGCGCCCCTCGAACAGGAGGAGGGCGTTAATCTCTACTACGTGTCGAAGATTTCGGAAATGGGGATGCCGGATTTGATCCTTCTGCCTGGGACCCGTAATACGATCGAGGACCTGCGATGGCTCAAAAAGTCGGGGCTGGCAAGATGGATCGACAGGCTTGCCGGCTATCACCGCGCCCGGAACGCAGGCCTTCAGAGTATGCCGGAAGAAGGGGAGTTTCCCAATGCCCCGCTGCTCATGGGCATCTGCGGCGGTTACCAGATGCTGGGAAAAAGGATTTTGGATCCGTTTTCAAGCGAAGCGGGAGGCGCAGAGGAAGGGCTGGATCTGCTGCCCGTTGAAACGGTGTTCCGGGAAGAGAAACTGACGAAGCAAAGCGCCGGAAAGACCTGCCTGCTGGCAGGGGCCTGGACAGCGCTTTCGGATCTTCCGGTTTCCGGGTATGAGATCCACATGGGAGAGACCGTGTATCTGGGGGATCCGGATGGTGACAGGATCAGGCAGGACGGCCTGCCCGTGGGATCTGCTTTTGCAAATCTCGGCGGACCGGATGGCGCCGTATCAGGCAGTGTTCTGGGAACATACTTGCATGGAATCTTCGATGAGCCGGCGTTTCGGAAGGCGCTGATCGCGCTTTTGCGGGACAGAAAAGGTACCGCCGTATTGCAGAAAAACGCGGGGCTCTTCTGGTCAGCGGTGAACTCCGATAACATCGCAGCGGGGAAGAATCCGCAGAGCGCCCGGCAGATGCAGGACAGACAGCTGGATATCCTTGCGAATGTGCTCAGGGAGTACTTAGACTGGAAACTGATCTATAAAGCGATCGGAATCTGACGATCAAGGGCCCGGATGCTGTCGAATCGCCGAGAACAGCTAAAAAATGAACAGTACAGGAAAGGAGCCGCAGTGAAGATCGACCACATAAAACCTGCAGACATAGAGAATGCCAGCATGCAGATCATAAGCAGCGAGCTCGCGCAGATGGGAAAAGTGATCCCTCAGGAGCTGGCCCCTGTCGTCCTGCGCGTAATCCACACTACGGCGGACTTTGAATATGCCGATACAATGACTTTCTCCAAAGACGCGGTGGAGAAGGGCAGAGTGGCGATCCGGAGAGGCGCGCGGATCGTGACGGACACCAATATGGCCCTTGCCGGTGTGAACAAAAAAGCGCTGGAGAAGTGGGGCGGAGAAGCTCTGTGTTTCATGGCAGATCCGGATGTCGCAGCGGAAGCCGTAAAGAGAGGGGTCACCCGCGCGGCGGTGAGCATGGAGAAGGCGGCAGCACTCGATGGAGAGACGATCTTTGCGATCGGAAACGCGCCGACAGCGCTTCTGGCGCTCAAAGAGCTGATGGACAGGACAGACTTCAGACCGGCCCTGATCATCGGAGTGCCGGTTGGCTTTGTCAATGTGGTGAACGCCAAGGAACAGATCATGGAGACGGACGTCCCGTGGATCGTCAACAGGGGGAGAAAGGGCGGAAGCGGCGTTGCCGCAGCCATCTGCAATGCCCTGCTTTATGGAATGTGACGCAAAGCGATGACAGAACGCGAAGATCCGAAGAAGACGGGTACAACGAAATACATAGATAAGGACGGCAAGCGCCTGCGCTGCGGCTTTACGACCGGGAGCTGTGCGGCGGCAGCTGCTGCAGCGGCGGCGCGAATGCTGCTGACCGGGGAGACCGTGCAGGAAGCAGAGATCCGCACGCCGGGCGGACCGGTGTTCCGGGCACAGATCCTTGAGCAGAAAATTTGTTATGAAGATGATCAGGGGCCGGAATCCGCAAGGCCGGTATGTGCTTCATGCGCCGTCAGAAAGGACGGAGGCGACGACCCGGACATCACGACCGGAACACTGATCAAGGCAGAAGTTTCGTGGTCTGAACAGCCGGGAATCACCATAGACGGCGGTAGAGGCATAGGAAGGGTAACAAAGCCCGGACTGGATCAGCCGGTCGGAGCGGCGGCGATCAATCATGTGCCCAGGCAGATGATCACTGCGAGTGTTGAGAAAGTTCTGGTGACGTGGGGAGAAAAACACACCGATACGCCCCCGGGCCTGCGCGTAATCATCAGCGCGCCTGAAGGAGAGGCGCTGGCCGCCCGTACTTTCAATCCCAAGCTGGGAATCACCGGCGGCATCTCCATTCTGGGAACCACCGGCATTGTGGAGCCCATGAGCGACCACGCTGTGGTGGAGACCATACGGGCGCAGATGAGCGTTCAGAAAGCGGAAGGAGTCCGTTATGTGGTAATGGCGCCCGGAAATTACGGGCTCTCTTTTTTGACAAAGAAATATGGACTCCGGGAGGACAGGGTCGTCCTGATCTCTAATTACGCGGCGGAAGCAGTGGAACTCGCGGCGGAGGCCGGATTTGAGGGGATCATTTTGGCAGGTCATATCGGCAAACTTGTCAAAATAGCGGGCGGCGCACGCAATACGCACTCCATGTACGGAGACCGCAGGATGGAAATCCTGGGAGAGATCGCCGGTGTGTACTGTAAAGAGCAGGAACGGGAGAATCTGAGGAAAGAACTTGAAGATTGTGTCATGACGGACGCGGCGCTTCAGGTCCTTGAGCGGCATGGCGTGAAGGAGCGGGCGGCGCGGGAGATGGCGCACCGGATCTGCGGATATCTGGAGGAGTGGTCCGGCGGGAGGCTGCGCGCTGAGACGATCGTGTTCGCGAATAAGGACCGGGAACTGGTGCGCACAGAAGGCGCGGAAGAACTATTGCGGAGAGAGATTTTATGATCCATTTTGTCGGAGCGGGACCGGGAGCCCCGGACCTCATCACTGTTCGGGGGCAGAAGCTTCTTGCGGAAGCGGACGTCATCATATATGCGGGCTCCCTGGTAAACCCGGAACTGCTGAAGGCGGCAGGAGAAGGATGCAGAATCTATAACAGCGCATACATGGCTCTGGAAGAAGTGCTCAAAGTCATGGAGGAAGCTGAAAGAGAAGGGCTTACGACGGTTCGCCTGCATACCGGGGATCCTTCCATTTACGGAGCGATCCGGGAACAGATGGAGGAGCTGGAAAAGCGGGATATAGCCTACGATGTGACGCCCGGCGTCAGTTCCTTTTGCGGAGCTGCCGCCGCTCTGGGGATGGAATACACCCTGCCCGGCATCTCGCAAAGCGTGATCCTGACGAGAATGGAAGGAAGGACTAAGGTGCCGGAGAAAGAGACCATCGAGTCCTTCGCGGCGCATCAGGCGACTATGGTGCTCTTTCTGAGCAGCGGGATGATCGGCGAACTGGCGGGAAAACTTGTGGAAGGCGGATACGCGCCGCAGACTCCCGCAGCGATCGTCTACAAGGCGACCTGGCCCGAAGAGAAGGTTTTTGTCTGCACGATCGATACGCTGGAGAAGACAGCGGCGGATAATGATATCGACAGGACAGCTTTGATCATTGTAGGGGAGGCTGTCCGCTATAACGGAGCGCAGCCTACAGCAGAGAGCGGAGAAGGGAGATCCCCGCAGAGCAGGGTCATGAGATCCTGCCTCTACGACGCGGATTATGAGACAGGTTACAGGAGCGCAAAGCCAAAAGAATGACGAAAGATCGGACAGAAGGACAACTGCATAGAGGAGGATACGCGGCGGTGTTTGCCGCGCTGGCGGCGGCCATGCTTGTCGGCGCTCTGCTCTGTACGGTGCTGGGAAGCGTATCCATCGCGCCCGGAAAAGTCGCGGAGATCCTGCTGGGAGGCGGGAGCGGTGCGGAGAGGAATATTTTGACCCAGATCCGGCTTCCCAGGATGTGTATGACAGTGCTGCTCGGAGGCGCGCTGGCGGTTTCCGGATATCTGCTGCAGACCTTTTTCGGAAATCCTATCGCGGGGCCTTACGTGCTGGGCATCTCGTCGGGCGCCAAACTGGCCGTCTGCGCGGCGCTCCTGTTCGTTGCGGGAGGAGAGAGGCAGTCGTCCGGATTATTGATGATCCTGGCGGCTTTCGGGGGCGCACTGGTGACGACCGGCGCGATCGTCCTGCTCTCGCACAGAGTAAGGCATATGGCATCTCTCCTGGCGGCGGGCATCATGGTGGGATACATCTGCAATGCCGTGACGGATTTTCTCGTGACTTTTGCGGAGGACGCGCAGATCGTGAATCTGCGGGGATGGTCCCAGGGGACTTTCTCAGGAATGGACTGGGGAGATGTGGCGGCCGCAGCGGCCATTGTGACAGCCGCGATGGTACTCACCGTGCTGTGCAGTAAGCCGATCGGAGCCTTTGAACTGGGGGAGGCATACGCGGCCAGCATGGGAGTCGACGTAAAGCGGTATCGTGTGATCCTGATCCTGCTGTCGAGCCTTCTGTCGGCCTGCGTGACGGCTTTTGCGGGACCGGTGTCCTTTGTCGGCATCGCGGTGCCTTTCCTCATGCGGAAACTCCTCAGAAGCTCCCGGCCGCCGGTGATGGTGCCCGCCTGTTTTCTGTCGGGCGCGGTTTTCTGTCTGTATTCGGACCTGATCGCGCGGATGGCCTTTGCGCCGACCGAGTTGGGGATCAGCACTGTGACGTCGCTTCTGGGCGCGCCGGTGGTCATTTACATGTTGGCAGTAAGAAAGAGGTAACTGATGGAAGACTTCCTGTCTCTGCGCCGGTTCTCGGTGGGATATCCGGACAGAGTAGTTTTGCAAAATATAGATCTGGAGATCCTCCGCGGCGAGATCCTGACTGTGATCGGACCCAACGGCGCCGGAAAATCGACGCTTCTTAAGAGCATTAGCGGTCAGCTGGCGCTCCTGGGGGGAAGTGTCGTTATGCAGGGAGAGGACCTTGGGAAATGCAGCGCTGTTGAAAGAGCCAGAAAGATGGCTGTTGTACTTACGGAGCACATCCGCCCGGAATACATGTCCTGTCGCGAAGTGGTCTCGGCGGGCCGCTACCCTTATACGGGGAGAATGGGCATTCTGCAGCCGCGGGACAAAGAAATCGTGGAAGAGGCTATGGCCCGTATGAAGGTGACGGAGCTCGCAGAGCGCGACTTCAACGCGATCAGCGACGGACAGAAGCAGCGCGTCCTAGTGGCGAGAGCCATCGCGCAGGACACGCCGGTCCTCCTTCTCGACGAGCCCACATCCTATCTGGACCTTCGTTACAGAACAGAGCTTATGGAGACACTGAAGGGTCTCGCACGGGAGGGGCGCACTGTTTTGATGTCTCTGCACGAGATCGACCTGGCATTGGAAGTCAGCGACAGGATCCTGTGCGTTCAGGAGGGAAAGAGCGTCTGGTGCGGAAGCCCGCGGGAAGTTCTCGAGCAGGACCGGATCAGGGACCTGTTCGGAATGCCAGGAGAGATGTACGAAAAGCTCTTCAGGGAGACTAAGAGCAGACTCTGCGGCTCTGATGCAGTGTCAGACCACACTTTCTTCACCAATCGCAGCTGCAAGTATTTCCCCTGCCACAAAGGGGCTGATCCTGAAAAATTCAATTGCCTATTCTGCTACTGTCCGCTCTATGCTATGGGACCGGGCTGCGGCGGGAATTACCGCCTGACGCGGAATGGCGTTAAGGACTGCACCGGCTGCCTTGTGCCGCATCGCAGGGAGAACTATGAGAGGATCATGGAGAAGCTTCGGGCGAGGAACAGAGCTGTTTCGAAGACTGCCGCAGCAACTGCAGACGTGCAGTTTCCGGATACTACACTGCGTCAGGTGATCTCCGACATTGATAGTCCTTCGAAGGAGATGCTGGAACTTGTCCGCGGAGACCTCTCGAGGCTCGCTATGCCCCCCGGCAGCCTTGGCAAAATAGAGACCACCGCCGCCCGCATGGCCGCAATTCAGAAGCCGCGTTCCGTCACGGCGAAACAGGCTGTAAATATGACAAAAGGACTTACGGGAATGTCTTCTATCGCTGCTCAGCGCGGCGACGAAGTGCAGGTGGTGGATGTGGGGATCGCTACGCCTTATGAGTGCGCGCAGGTTCTGGACCGCAGGATCAGACTTGGCACAGACAATATAGTAAAAGGTCCCGCTATGACGACGGAAGAGGCTGAAAAGGCGGTCATGACGGGAGTCAGCCTGGCTTACCAGGCCTTTGTGGAAGATGTGGACATTGTAGGTGTCGGTGAGATGGGGATCGGCAACACCACGACCTCGGCGGCCGTCATCTCAGTCCTGACAGGCGCGGAACCGTCCAAAGTGACCGGCTTTGGAGGAGGAATCACAGAGCAGGCGTATCTCCATAAAGTGCAGTGTGTTCAGAGAGCCATAGAGGTCAATAAACCGAATGTTGAGGATCCGCTGGACGTTTTGGCCAAAGTAGGCGGATTTGATCTGGCCGCCATGTGCGGAGTCTTTCTCGGATGCGCGAAGTACGGAATTCCGGCGGTCATTGACGGCGTGATCTCTGCCGCGGCTGCGCTGTGCGCCGTGAAGATGTGTCCGGCATGCCGGGATTACCTTTTCCCGTCTCATCAGTCTGTGGAGCCAGGTTACATGGCAGCAATGGAAGCGCTCGGGATCGAACCGTGGTTCAAGCTGGACATGCGGCTCGGGGAGGGCAGCGGCTGCACGATGTCCTTCGCGGTGATGGAGGCTGCCTGTGCGATCCTGGAGAGGATGGCGACCTTTGAGAAAGCCGGAATCGACGACAGCTATCTGGAAGAGATCCGGGAAGCGGAAAAGAAAGAACTGGAATGAGGGTTTTATGATTCGTTACAGGCTGATCAGTATTTTGATAGGGGCCGGGCTGGACTGCCTGATCGGGGATCCGCAGTGGATGCCGCATCCGGTGCGCCTTATGGGAGCGCTGATCTCGGCGCTGGAAAAACTCCTGCGCAGGGAAGAAGACTCGACAGCGGAACTCCGGTTCAAGGGTCTTGTTGTAACCATATTCGTGCTCTCGACGACGATCCGGATTACATGGGGACTGCTCATAAGACTTTACGGGCTGCACCCCGCGGCGGGGGTTGCCGCGGAATCTATTTTGTGCTGTTATGCGCTGGCAGCCAGAAATCTTCAGGATTCGTCGATGGAGGTATATGAAGCGCTGACAGCGGCTGATGGAAGCCTTTCCAAAGCGCGCCGCGCGGTATCGATGATCGTGGGACGCGACACGGAGAATCTGGACCAGAAAGGCGTCATCCGAGCGGCTGTGGAGACCGTGGCGGAGAACACTGCGGACGGCGTCATCGCACCGCTTTTCTTTCTTGCGCTCGGAGGCGCGGTCGGCGGTATGGCCTACAAAGCGATCAATACCATGGACTCCATGCTTGGTTACAAGAATGAGAGATATCAATATTTTGGCACGGCGGCGGCGCGCCTGGACGATGCGGCGGGGTTTATACCCGCACGGCTCAGCGGTTTGCTGCTGGTGGCGGCGGCCGGCCTGACCGGCATGGATGCGGCGAACGCATGGCGGATCTTCTGCCGCGACCGATACGCCCACAAGAGCCCCAATTCCGCACAGTCGGAGAGCGCTGTGGCGGGGGCCCTTGGAGTTCAAGTGGCAGGCGACGCGGTCTACGGGGGGCAGGTTGTGCACAAACCCTTCATCGGAGACCCGCTCAGGGAGATCGAAGCGGAGGACATTCGCAGAGCGAACAAGCTTATGTACGCGGCGTCAGGGCTGGGACTTGGACTGGCGGCCGTTCTGCTTGCAGGGGCACCCCTTCTGTTTTGAGCCTTTACTGGCGGAAAATCCGCCAATACGAAGGAAAAAATAACGACACCGGATGGGATGGAGAGAGAAATGGATCCAGGAAAAATGCAGGTTCATATTCTGTATTTCACACAGACAGGCTCAGTTCTGGCAGCGAAGCTGGCTCGTGAACTGGCTCGGGTAGAGAACGTCACATACGCGTCCGGCAAGGGCTGCTGCAAAGAGTGGACGGCGGAACATTTTCGAAAAGGAAATGTCCTGGTCTATATCGGTGCCTGCGGGATCGCGGTCCGCGCGGTCGCGCCGCACATTGGCAGCAAGGAGACGGATCCGGCAGTGATCGTCATTGACGAAAAGGGAGAGAATGTGATCCCGATCCTGGCCGGGCATCTGGGCGGCGCCAATGAGTGGGCGCGGAAGATCGCGGAGCTCACAAAAGGGAAAGCCGTGCTGACAACGGCGACCGATGTAAACGGAATATTTGCTGTGGACCTTTTTGCCAAGGAAAACCAGCTTCTGATCGGCGATCTTAAAAAGGCGGCCCGCTTCACAGCGTCTCTTCTCGAAGAGGGAAAAGCGAGTGTGGTAACTCCGCGCAAATATGCGGATGTAATCCAATTCGAAGACGGGATTCCGGCTGAACTGCAGGCATATGATCTGCCGGATGAGCAGTTGGCTGGCCAGCATGGTGAAAATGTGGCGCTGATCACACCAGACGTGGAACCTTCTACAAATCCGGACGCGCCATTAAGACTCATCCCCCGCTGCGTCATATTGGGCATGGGCTGCCGCAAAGGCAAGTCTTACGAGGAACTTAGGGATTTTGCGGAAGGAACTTTGCAGGAGCTTGGCCTTGACAGGGAAGCGGTATGTGCGATCGCAAGTATCGATGTCAAAAAAGAGGAACCGGGCCTGGTATCTTTAGCCGCCGATCTTGGTGTTCCGCTGCAGACCTTCAACGCTGAAGAGCTGGAGAAAACTGAGTTGGAGAACTGGACTTTCATGGAATCTGACAGAGTCAGGGAGTATGTCGGAACCGGCAATGTGTGTGAGAGAGCGGCGGCAGCTGCGGGCGCAAGAAAGATTCTCATAGGAAAGACCGCGAAAGATGGGATGACTATCTGCGTTGGGATGAGACCGGTGGAACTATGCTGGAAACCTAGGGCCAAATCTGACAAAAATGATCCAAAAGGACACTTATTTGTCGTTGGGATCGGTCCCGGAAATCATGAAGGGATGACTGGGCAGGCTGCAGCAGCACTCGAGAGCAGCGATACGATCATCGGATATTCAGTCTACAATGACTTAGTAAAACCGTATTATCCTGACAAGCGATATCTCACAACGCCGATGACCGGAGAAGAAGCGAGATGCAGGATGGCGATCGAAGAGGCGAAGGCCGGACACACGGTCGCGCTGATCTGCAGCGGCGACCCGGGCGTTTACGGTATGGCAGGCCTTGTGCTGGAACTTGCGGGCGATGCAGGTTTCGACATCGAAATCGTAAGCGGCGTGACAGCGGCGCTCAGCGGCGCGGCCCTTCTGGGAGCCCCGCTGGTGCATGATTTTGCCGTGATCAGCCTCAGTGACAGGCTGACACCGTGGGAAAAGATTGAAAAGAGATTAAGAGCCGCAGCAGAGGCGGATCTGTGCATCGTTCTTTACAACCCGTCGAGCAAGGGCAGGAGAGAGCATCTTCACAGAGCGGCACAGATCCTGATGGAGTATGTGCCCGGCAGCCGGGTCTGCGGGATCGCGGACAGGATCGGCAGAGATGGCGAGAAAACCAGAGTGATGACACTTGAGGAACTGGCGGATGCTGAGACAGATATGTTTTCGACAGTTTTCGTCGGAAACAGCAGCACGCGGCAGCTTGGAAACAGAATGGTGACGCCGCGCGGTTACAGCTCGGAAAAGTAAGCAGGCCGGCCGCTCGCGGTATTGATTCAGACAGCATAGAGGAAAGGGAAGAAGGAGCAGACCATGAGTGAATATGGCACAGAGATTCTCATTTTTGCAGGAACAACGGAAGGACGCGAACTCGCGGAGCATCTTGCCGGCGCGGGAGTTCACTGCACGGTGAGCGTGGCGACAGAATACGGAGCGCAGATCCTCGGACCCGGAAAAGGGCGGACTGTCCTGCAGGGAAGACTCACGCAGGAGCAGATGGAATTTCTGATCCGTGAGGAGGACTTTACCTGTGTCGTTGATGCGACCCATCCTTTTGCGACGGAGGTCTCGGCGCAGATTAGAAAAGCCTGCGAGGAGACAAAAGTTCCTTATCTGCGCCTTGCAAGAGACACGGAAGGGGAACTGCCTGATGGCGGGTTTGGAATATATGAGGCGGCTTCGATGCAGGAGGCAGCGAAGATCCTGCGCGGCATACCCGGCAACCTGTTTCTTACGACAGGGAGCAAAGACCTGCCTCTTTTGGCCGAAGAGATCGGAGAGCCCCAAAGACTGTATGTGCGCGTGCTGCCGTCGGTAGAGAGTCTGAGGATCTGCATGGAGTGCGGGATTCCCGCCGGGCACCTGATCGCCATGCAGGGTCCTTTCACACAGGAACTCAACGTGGACATATTATTGCAGACCGGGGCGAGAGCAGTACTCACCAAAGAAAGCGGCAAAGTCGGCGGATTTGATGAGAAGGTCGCAGCCGCCAAGGAAGTCGGAATCCCGGTAGTATTTGTCCGCAATCCGGAAAAAGAGTCAAAAGACAGTGACCTTCTGTCCTTTGAAGAGGTTTTGGAGCGTCTTGCGAAGATCACAGGGGTCCGTGCGTTGGCGCAGCCGGAGCGGGAATATGTCATGGTCGCGGCGGGACCCGGCGATGCGCGCCATCTGTCGGAAGAAGCCAGAGAGGATTCGGCGCTCCGTCGGTCATCGCGCGGGCGAAGGAGACCGGCCTCCTGAGAGCCGGCAAGCTCAGCCAGCCTTTCTATAAAGCGCGTCAGGTTCTCCCGTACATGAAGGAGCATCAGGAATTGCGGCGCGCGGCAGTCCTTCTGTCCGGCGACACAGGCCTTTACAGCGGAGCGGCGCAGCTTCGCGCTGCACTCGAAGAAGAGGCGGAGCCTGTCCGCTTCCGCTATCTGCCCGGTATCTCATCAGTGGCAGTGCTTGCGGCGGCCTTGCAAGTGACCTGGGAGGACGCGGTCATCCTGAGCACCCACGGAAGAGAGCGGGATGTCGTCGGCCATCTGCGCAGGGAGCGCAAAGTCTTCCTGCTTGTGTCGGGGCTTGGCGGCGTTCACAGCACTGCGGAGCTCCTGAAGAAGGCTGTGGCAAACGATGTATTGCCTCGGGAGATCCGGATCGGTTACGGATTCAACCTGTCCCAGGACTCAGCAGAGACAGGATTTGTCTCTTTGGAGCAGCTGGAGAGCCTGGACAAGCGCGGCCTGTACATCCTCTACCTGGAGAATCCGGCGGCGGACGCCTGCCCGGTCACACCCGGCATGGAGGATGAGGCGTTTGCGCGCGCGGAGGTCCCCATGACCAAAGAGGAGGTGCGCGTGATTGCCCTGAGCCGCCTGCGCCTGACCCGGAGAGCCGTGCTCTACGACATCGGAGCCGGTACTGGTTCTGTAAGCGTGGAAGCATCCCACCTGTGTCCCGACGCGAAAGTTTATGCGATCGAGAAGAAGCCGGAAGCGGCCGCGCTCCTGCGCGCGAATCTGTCAAAATACTGCCTTCCGAACGTATCCGTCGTCGAGGCGGAAGCGCCCGAAGGGCTGCAGGAACTTCCTGCTCCCACCCATGTTTTCATCGGAGGGAGCGGACACGCTATGCCCGGGATTCTGAGTGCTATACTGGCCAAGAATCCGGCTGTTCGCGTAGTGGTGACTTGTGTGACATTAGAGACGCTTTCGCAGACATTGCAGGCTCTTGAGGAACTTCCCGTCACGGAGCCGCAGGTCCGCCAGATCGCGGTGACCCGGGCACATAAAATGGGCAGTTATCACATGATGAAAGCACTGAATCCGATCTATCTGATCGACTTCGAGGGAAAAGTTGAATGAAACAGATCTGTTCCTCTGAAATCCGAATACCGAGGATCCTGATTGCAGCGCCGGGAAGCGGCAGTGGCAAAACGCTTCTGACCTGTGCCCTTCTGCGGCTCCTTCATAGAAAAGGGATCCGGGCGGCGGCTTACAAGTGCGGGCCGGACTTCATCGACCCCATGTTCCACAAAAAGGTGCTCGGAACGCCCTCAAGGAACCTGGACCTGTACCTGGCCGGAGAGGAAGGCGTGCGCAGGTCGTTCGCTGCCGGATGCGAAGGGGCGCAGATCGCTGTGATAGAAGGGGTCATGGGATATTTTGACGGGACAGGAGCCTCCGGCATGGAGGGCTCATCCTATCATTTGGCCTCTGTGCTGCAGGCACCTGTATTGCTCGCAGCCGATGTGCGCGGCATGAGCCGGTCGGCGGCAGCCCTGATCAAAGGGTTTGCAGATTATGGAGAGCAGAAGATGATCCGCGGCGCTTTCTTAAACCGCGTCTCGCCTGTTGTGGCGGACCGGATCTGCGGCTGGCTGGAGAGTGAAGCGAAGATTCCTGTACTGGGGAGTCTTCCCGCGGACGAGACGCTCCACATTGAAAGCAGGCACCTGGGGCTTGTGGAGCCCGATGAGATACCGGATCTCTTGCAAAAGATCGACCATGCGGCAGACCTTCTTGAACAGACGCTGAACCTGGAACTTCTGCTTGAAATCGCGAAGGGTGCACCGGTTCTGAGAGTGGAGAAGGAGAGCGTGAAGGCGCCCGGAACTGTACCAGAGAGTGATTGGGGGGATGCTGTACCGGAGAGCGCCCGGAAGGATTCTACGGCGAAGAGTGCCCGAGAGGATGCTGCAGCGAAGGCCTCACCGGTTTTCCTTCTACTATGAGGACAATCTGGAACTCCTGGAGGAACTGGGAGCGGAAATCGTGAGTTTCTCTCCTCTGCATGACACAAGCCTTCCCGAAGCCGACGGACTTCTTATTGGGGGCGGCTATCCGGAATTGAGAGCGCAGGAATTGGCAGCAAACACTTTTATGGTTTCGTCCATTCGCCGGGCGGCAGAACAGGGAATGCCAATGCTCGCAGAGTGCGGAGGTTTTCAATATCTGCAGGAGGAACTTGTGGATGCAGAGGGAACAGCGTACAAAATGTGCGGCGTCTTGAAAGGGAGCAGTCGGATGACGAAAAAGCTGGTCCGCTTTGGTTACGTGGAAGTGAGTGGTGAAGGGCTCTATTTTGGCTCAGGAAGGGCAATCCGGGGACATGAATTTCACTACAGCGACAGCACAAATAACGGAAATGTGTGCAGAGCGGTGAAGCATGACGGAAGAGCCTGGGATTGTATGGTTGTCCAAGGGCGCATCACAGCGGGTTATCCGCACCTGTACTACAGGTCTGACCCTGCTTTTGCGGAAACGTTCGTAGCGGAGTGCAGGAAGTACAGAGAGGAAAGAGGCAGAAGCTAAATCTGGAAATAAAAAGAAAGCATACGACAAGGGAAGAGACTATGAAAATCTGGATCACAGGCGGAGCCGGCAGCGGAAAGTCCTCGCTGGCCCAGGAACTTGCAGCCACTCTGGCGGCGGGAGAGCCTCATTATTACGTGGCGACGATGGTCCCCCGCGACGACGAGGATCGGCGAAGGATCTCACGCCATATTGAAGACAGAGCCGGAATGGGATACAGGACGATCGAGTGCCCCTGCAGCCTCACGGAGCGCATCACGCCTGATTCCGAGGGAACGTATCTGCTCGACAGCGCTACAGCAATGCTCGCAAATGCTATGTTCGGCGAGTGGGATTTCGTCTATGAGCCGGATGCCGCACAAAAGGTTGCAGCAGACCTGCGGCTCTTTTCCGAACGAGTGAAGCACTTTGTCGTCGTCTCAGATGGCATTTGCAGTGACGCGGCGATCTACGATGAGATGACGGATGGCTATCGACGCGGGCTTGCTTACATCGAGCGGCAGATGGCAGCGCAGTGTGACACTGTGATCGAGTGCGCGGCAGGCGGCGCCATCGTTCACAAAGGCAAGCTTCCTGCAGGATTCAGATTTTCAAATACCGGAGATACCCAAATGGAACTTATTATCGGAGGCGCCTGCCAGGGCAAAAAAGAGTACGCCATCAGCCATTTTGGCCTGAAAGACGGGGAGATCTTCACCTGCACAGAAGACGGTGAACCGGACCTTACTGTGCGCTGCATCGATCACCTGGAGCGTTACCTCAGAAGATGCGCCGCGGAGGACAGGGAGCCGGCCGCGCCGGATGCCTTCAGAAAAGATGCGATCCTGATCTGTGAAGATATCACATGTGGAATTGTTCCGGTCAATGCTTTGGACCGAAAGTGGCGGGAGCTCACCGGACGCTACCTGCAGAGATTGGCCGGCGCCGGAGCTGAAGTTAGCAGGGTATTTTGCGGGTTTGCGCAGAAACTGGGCAGGATCAGCAAATGCGAAGAGCCGAGGCAGGAAGAAACGACAGAATCAGAAAAAGATGAATCGGCAAAGCCGGAAAAAGAAGAAACAAAAATGAAGGCAGTTGATTCTTCCCAATCACCCCGTACCCGCCAGATCCTTCTTCTGCGCCACGGAAGAACGAAAGCCAATGAGGAACACCTCTACTGCGGCAGCACAGACTGGCCGCTCAGCGAAGAGGGAAGAAAATGCCTGACGCAGAAGCGCGGCGTTTACGGTACGGAATGGGAGTCTTTCTACACGAGCGGCCTTATCAGGACTAAGGAGACTCAGGAGATTCTGTTCGGAGAACAGAAAGCAGCCAAGGAGGAACCGAACCTCAGGGAGATGGATTTTGGCGACTTTGAGGGCAAGTCCTATGAGATGCTCAAAGACGATCCGGACTATCAGGAATGGATTTCAGGAGATAACGAGCGCAAGATCTGCCCGGGCGGCGAGAGCGGTGATCAGATGAAAGAAAGAGCGCTGTCTGCATTGGACCGGATCCTGCAAAATGACCCGGCTAAGCGTATCGTGATCGTGACCCACGGCGGTCCGATCGCGGCGATCTTGCAGCAGCTTTTCCCTGAGAAGAACCTGAATCGATATGAGTGGCAGCCGGAGTGCGGAGAGGGATACCTGCTGAGGATCACGGGCAGTTCCCTTGCTGAATGCGCCGCAGAGTATGAGAAGTACCCGGCGCGCGGAGAGAATCAGAAATGACTTTTTTACGATCTTTATGTATTGCAGTTTCCATGTATTCGCGGATCCCTGTCCCTTATGGAAACTGGGACAAAAAAGAGATGAGGTATTCGATAGGCCTCTTTCCTGTAGTGGGAGTGGTGATTGGCGTCATGACATGGCTGTGGCTGTGGGGGATGCATTGGATCGCCGCAGAAGGAATGACTGACCTGCCGGAAGTGGTCATCTTATTGGCGAGCACCCTGATTGTGGCAATCCTGCCCGTTTTGGTGACGGGAGGAATTCACGTGGACGGCTTTATGGACACCAGCGACGCTTTCCACTCCTGGGCAGAACAGGGCAAAAAATTGCAGATCCTGTCCGATCCGCATATCGGTGCTTTTTCAGTTATTTCACTGATGATTTTGGCTGCGTTTTGGGTAAGTGCAGTGGCGGTTGTTGCTGGGAGCGGAGACAGTCGATATTTTGGCGTGTTTGCAATGGAGTACGTGCTGGCGAGAGTTTTGAGCGGACTGGCGGCAGTGCTCTTTAAGAATGCGCGCGGCGAGGGAACCCTGTGGGCCTTTACCGACTTCGGAGAAGAAGCGAGGCGGACTAATCTGGTATTGCTGTGCGCTATCGGACTTGCAGCGGCGGTCGGAATGATCCTGCTCAAACCGGTCGGAGGAGGTGCAGCGGTAATCATTTCTGTACTTGCCTGGGTGAGCTATAAACGCAGGGCCTATAAGGAACTCGGCGGGATCACCGGAGATCTGGAGGGATGGTTCCTGTGCAGGTGTGAGGTCTTCGCGGCGTGCGCGCTGGCAGTGGTGTGTATTTGCGGAATCTGAGAGGAACAAGATTGGAACACGGCGGCGACATCTACGGAAATAAGAATATTGAACTGGATTTTTCTGTGAATCTGAGCCCGATCGGGCCGCCGCAGGAGGTGTGCAGGCTGCTGGCAGAGGAAGACTGGACAGAGATTCTAAGCAGCTATCCGGATCCGACTTACAGAGAACTGAGGCAGGCATTATCGCAAAAAATGGATTTCCCTGAAGACTGGATCCTGTGCGGAAACGGCGCCTCAGAGCTCCTGATGGCAGTAGTTCAGGCAGTGCGCCCGAAGAGAGCGCCTTCCTATCAGGGTTACGAGAGAGCTCTACAAGCTGTCGGAGCGGAGATCCTGTTCTACCAATTGGATAGGGAAAAAGGGTTTGCGCTCACGGAAGATATTCTGGAGAGTGCTGACGGTCTGAAAAGGCTTGCGGGAACGAAAGAGGAAACTATGCTTTTCCTCTGCAACCCGAATAATCCTGTCGGCAAGTGCATAGAACCGGAATTATTGGACAAGATCGCGGAATATTGCAAGACAAATCGCATTTTCCTTGTCGTGGATGAATGCTATCTTGATCTTCTGCCGGATGCCCGGAGAAGAACGATGAAGCGAGTACTGCCGGAAAACCCTTATCTGATCATTGTGAATGCTTTTACGAAAGCCTATGCTCTGCCCGGAATCAGGCTTGGATATTTGGCGACAGATAATGAGGAGCTGCGCGAAAGAATCCGGCTGCAGCAGCCGGAGTGGAGTGTGTCGATGCTCGCCCAGCGGACAGGGATCGCTGCTCTGGGTTCTAAGGAATACCTGAATGAGGCAGGACAGGCAGTCCGGACAGAGAGGGAATATGTCTGCGCGCAGCTTCAGGAACTGGGAATGAAAGTGTTTGATGGGGAAGCCCCTTTTGTGATGTTCCTGAGCGGGAAAGAATTGTATGAACTCCTGAAAGAGAAGAGAATCCTGATCCGGAGATGCGATGAAATAAGGGGAGTCAGAGATCGATCTGAAGAGAGAGGTCACTATTATAGGGTTGGTATCAGAAGCCATGCGGAAAACGTAAGGCTGATGAAAGCGATCAGGGAAGTGCCGGATTGATAGTTTGCATATCACGATTTTTAAACTATAATAGGAACGATATTACTTTGAACACAAAGGAGGTTTACGCATGATTAAATTATACGACGGCGGTGTTTACCTTGTCGGCGGGAACAAGATCGTCCCGGAGGCAGAGGCTGCGGGAGTACCGGAACTGCAGGGTGCCTGTCCCGAGGAGGCCAAAAAGGGCACGATCGCTTATTCAATTTTGAAAGCGCATAACCAGAATGACAATATGGACAAGCTTCGGATCAAATTCGATTCCATGGCTTCCCACGATATTACATTTGTCGGCATCGTGCAGACAGCGAGAGCTTCGGGAATGGATAAATTCCCGCTTCCCTATGTTTTGACCAACTGCCACAACTCTCTGTGCGCGGTAGGCGGAACCATCAACGAGGATGACCACATGTTTGGTCTGACATCTGCTAAGAAGTATGGCGGAATCTATGTTCCTCCGCACATCGCAGTTATCCACCAGTACATGCGTGAGATGATGGCAGGCTGCGGCAAGATGATCCTGGGATCCGACTCCCACACCCGATACGGCGCGCTGGGCACCATGGCCATTGGCGAAGGCGGCGGCGAGCTCGTCAAGCAGCTTCTCGAAGATACTTATGATATCGCTTATCCCGGCGTAGTCGCTGTATACCTCGACGGCAAGCCGGCTCCCTATGTGGGACCTCACGATATCGCTCTTGCGATCGTCAGCGCGGTCTTTAAGAAGGGCTATGTCAAGAATAAGGTCATGGAGTTCGTCGGACCCGGCGTCGCTTCCATGGGCACTGACTACCGCAACGGCGTCGACGTCATGACGACAGAGACCACCTGCCTGTCCTCCATCTGGAGAACCGATGAGGATACCAAGGCATACCTCACCATGCACGGCAGAGGAGAGGACTACAAGGAACTCAATCCCGCTGACGTCACATACTACGACGGCTGCGTATATATCGACCTGAGCACGATCAAGCCCATGATCGCGCTGCCTTTCCACCCCAGCAACGCTTTCACCATCGACGAAGTGAACGCAAATCTTCCGGACCTTCTTCGCGAGACAGAGAAGGCCGCAGAGAAGGTTGCCGGCGGCAGGGCAAAATATACCCTTATGGACAAGATGACTCCCGACGGAAAGCTTCAGGTCCAGCAGGGTATCATCGCAGGCTGCGCGGGCGGCTGCTACAGCAGCGTCATTGAGGCGGCGAACCTCCTTCGCGGCAAGAGCTGCGGCTTCGGCGAGTTCTCCCTCGACGTATATCCTTCCTCCCAGCCTGTATTCATCGACCTGGCCAGAAAGGGAGCGGTCGCGGATCTCATGGCAGCAGGCGCGATCGTCAAGACTGCTTTCTGCGGACCTTGCTTCGGCGCGGGCGATACGCCTATGCACAACGGACTTTCTGTCCGCCACACGACCAGAAACTTCCCCAACCGCGAAGGCTCCAAGCCCGGCAACGGCCAGATGGCGGCTGTGGCACTCATGGATGCGCGCTCTATTGCGGCGACAGCGGCGAACGGCGGTATTTTGACATCCGCAGAGCAGTATGACTGCTGGGGCAATGTTCCGGAGTACAATTTCGATGATACCGTTTACAAAGCAAGAGTGTACAACGGCTACGGCAAGGCTGACCAGGCTGAGGAACTGTTTGACGGTCCCAATATCAAGCCCTGGCCGAGCATGGAAGCTTTGGGCGAGAACATCCTGCTCAAGGTCTGCTCCAAGATCCTTGACGAAGTTACGACCACTGACGAGCTGATCCCTTCCGGCGAGACTTCTTCCTTCCGCTCCAACCCTCTGGGCCTTGCGGAGTTCACACTTTCCAGAAGAGATCCCGAGTACGTCGGCAGATCCAAAGCAGTCGACAAGACCGAGAGAGCCCGCGTCGCAGGCCAGAACGCAGCTGAGCTGGATCCCGCGCTGAACGCAGTCTATGCGGCGATCGCGCAGATCCCCGGCAGCGAGAACGTGGATCCCGCGTCCATCGAGATCGGTTCCATGATCTATGCCAACAAGCCCGGCGACGGGTCCGCCCGTGAGCAGGCAGCTTCCTGTCAGCGCGTCATCGGCGGTCTGGCTAACATCACGCAGGACTACGCGACCAAGAGATATCGCTCTAACGTCATGAACTGGGGCATGATCCCGTTCCACTTAAAGGGCGAGCCGGATATGATCGAAGTAGATGACTATATCTATGTTCCCGGAATCCGTAAGATCATGGATGGAGATCTCTCCGACATCAAGGCCTATGTGATCAAGGACGGCAAGCCGCAGGAGATCAGCCTCTACATCCAGGATATGACGCAGAACGAGCGCGAGATCGTGAAGGCGGGATGCCTGATCAATTTCAACAGAAACCGCAAAGCGAAATAACAGAGGTAGATAATGAGCAAAGTATTATTGCTGAACGGCAGTCCCCATGTGCATGGATGCACGGCGGCCGCGCTGGAAGAGATGATCAAAGTCTTTGAGGAAGAGGGCGTGGAGACCGAGCTGATCCAGGTCGGGATCAAAGAAATCCGCGGATGCGTCGCCTGCGGAAGCTGCAGCTTAACGGGCAAGTGTGTCTTTGACGATCTGGTAAATGAAGTCGCAGCCAAGTTTGAAAAGGCGGATGGACTTGTTGTTGGAAGCCCCGTTTATTACGGATCGCCCAACGGAACCATCCTTTCCTTCATGGACAGGCTGTTCTACAGCACTGAGTTTTCCAAACAGATGAAGGTCGGCGCAGCAGTGGTGAGCTGCAGAAGAGGCGGCAATACGGCATCTTTTGATGCCCTGAACAAATACTTCACGATCAGCGGCATGCCGGTGGCTTCCTCGACTTACTGGAACCAGGTCCACGGCTTTACCGCAGAGGACGTTAAGAAGGATCTCGAAGGCCTTCAGACCATGCGTATGATCAAAGCGTTTGCCGACGCGAAGGAAAAGTATGGATATCCGGTATTCGAGAGAGATTCCTTTACAAGTTTTCCTGACGGAAAGTGATCACTTAATCGGAGTCGGCTATGAGGCCCTCCGGGAAGTGAACCCGAAACTGATCTACTGTGCCATCACCGGCTACGGTCAGGACGGACCCTTTGCCATGAAAGCAGGGCACGATATCAATTATCTCTTCCGATCCGGGATTGCATGGGCAGCGGGCCGCCGCGAAAGCGGGCCTTCCCTCTACAATTTCCAGATCGCTGATGTCGCAGGAGGATCAATGAACGCGGTTTCCGCGATCCTCGCGGCGATCATTTACCGCGAGCGGACCGGAGAAGGCCAGTTTATCGACGTCTCCATGCAGGACAGCGTCATTCCGTTCAACTCAATGGACGGCGCAGCCTATTTTGCCGGCGGACCGATGCCGGCGCGGGAGAACGGACTTCTGAACGGGGGCGGGATCTATGATTTCTATGAGACCGCTGACGGCAGATATATGAGCGTCGGTTCCCTGGAGCCCAAGTTCTTTGCAGCGCTGTGCGAGGCAATGGGACATTCCGAGTGGAAAGACGGCAAAATACTGCGTACCGAAGCGGCAATGGTCAAGCAGGCTTTCCGGGAGGTATTCAGGACAAAGACACAGAAAGAGTGGGTTGAGATATTCAGCACGCTTGACGCCTGTGTGGAGCCTGTCATGGACCTTCAGGAAGTGTCTGAAGATGAGCATCTGCTTCATCGCGGCATGTGGCCGGAGGTACAGATCCCGCTCTCAGACGGCGTGACGATCAAACAGATGGGGGATGGGGTGCCCCGTGCACCTCTCCAAGTGCCCGCCCCGCTACAGTCACGCGGGATATCCGGAAGGGTACCATACTGAAGAGATCCTGACTTCGCTTGGGTATGCGAAGGAGGAGATAGATACGATGGTGTGAATAAAGGGTGCTGCAACTTGTTGATTCATCAGCAGGAGCAGCGCCCTTTAAATCTTAGTGTAAAGGAGAAACCATATGAGTACGATTTATCTTGCAGGCGGCTGCTTCTGGGGACTTCAAAAGTTCTTCGACCAGTTTAGCGGAGTTGTCAGAACGGAAGTAGGATACGCCAATGGGCCTGACAAGGCACCAAGCTATCAGGAAGTCTGCCGGAACAGCGGTCATGCAGAGACAGTTCTGGTGGAGTACGATGATAAAGAGATGGATTTGGAAGCGCTGCTCGACTACTACTTTATGGTGATCGATCCGCTGTCAGTAAACAGGCAGGGAAATGATATCGGAATTCAGTATCGGACCGGTATATATTACACTGACGAGGGACAGCTTCCAACCATCCGGAAGATCTTTGAAAGACAGCAGGAAGCGGTTGGAAAACCCCTCGCGGTTTCAGTTGAGCCGATACGAAATTTCTTCTCTGCAGAGGAGTACCACCAGAAATATCTGGATAAGAATCCAGGAGGTTATTGCCATATTCCTAGATCTTTCTTTTCCCTCGCAGACAAGGATTGATAACAAAGTCTTTCCGAAATCTCCCCACCGATCCGCTGCGTCATGAAAAACTGGTTTCACAAAAGATGTGAAACCAGTGAACAACGCTTACCTTTGTTTCCGCACCCTGCTAAAGTATGCGAAACACAGCAAAATCTGGAACACCGTAGAACACGGGATTCCAAGCCCGATGTAGAAGAGCCGACCGGTCGTCTTGCACATGATGTATGCCACGGGAATTCGGATCAGAAAAGCCGCGGCAATGCCCTGCAGCATGACAAAGCCCGTGCGGCCGAGGCCGTTGTAGAAGCCGATGAAGCAGAACAGGAAGCAGGTCAGCAGGCAGTCGATTCCGTAGGCTTTCAAATAGTCGAAGCCGGCAGCGACGACTTCAGGATCGGAGGAGAAAGCGCCGCAGAGAAGGTCTCCGTGAAAGAAAGCCAGCCAAAACATAGCGACTCCGAAAGCAGTGGAGAGCCCAATCGCAGTCTTAAGGCCTTCAATAGCACGCTCAGGCTTCCCGGCGCCGTGATTCTGCGCAACGAAGGCGCTCATAGCCTGCATGAAGGCGGCAGGGATGAGCATGATGAAGGCGCAGACTTTTTCAGCCACACCGACACCCGCAGAGGCGATGAGCCCCAGCGTATTGACGATGGCCAGCACTACGAGGAAGGAAAGTCCGACCAGCAGATCCTGCAGTGCGATGGGTGCTCCGAAGCGCACGATCCGGGTCAGAATGGGCGTCTCAACCCGTATATCCTTTCGAGAGAAAGGGAAGGGCAGAGTCCGGCGGCTCAGTATGAGAAGCGAAATGAGGACGCTGATCGTCTGGGAGGAGACTGTCGCAAGCGCAGCTCCTGCGGCACCCATATGAAAACCCGCGACCAAAAGAAGATCACCCGCAATGTTGCAGACACTTGCGATTGCAACGGTGATCAGAGGCGTGTTGGAATCGCCAAGGCCGCGCATGATACTTCCCAGGACGTTATAGGCGACGATCATCAGAGAACCGGCGCCGCAGATCGCGATATACCTGCTCGTCTGTTCAAAGGCTTCTTCCGGCGCGTTCATGAGCGCTGCCAGCTGCCCGGAAAGCAGGGGTATCAGAAGAGTCAGCGCAAGACCTGCGGCAAAAAACAGAACGATACTGGTTCCAATGATTTTTCCGCAGAGTTTTTCGTTACCCTCACCGAGTTTCTGCCCGAGCAGAATTGTTGTGCCCATGGCGAGAGAACTGATGAGTCCTGTCACCGTGTGCATGATTTGTGAGCCGACCGCGACGCCGGAGACATCCTGCGCCAGCGCAAATTTTCCTACGACCATAAGGTCGACGGCACCGTAAAGTGCCTGCAGAAACAGTGCAAACAATATCGGCATTGAGAATTGTGACATGCTCCCGCCACTTTCGCTGACGCTTAGAAGTGGGGGCTTCCTGTTCGACAGCCCTACTGGGCTGAGCATAAGCAGGCTATCCCCGCGTGCCCCGCGGTTCTTTCTCAGCCCTCAGGGCTG
>CADBIU010000052.1 GCA_902794825.1 uncultured Lachnospiraceae bacterium | reverse complement strand
TGTCGGAACGGTTCCGGTCATCGCTTAACCTCCATGTGAAATCGACCTCTGGGGTAGTTTGCCCCCATGTATAATCGACCTCTGGGGTAGTTTGTCCCCAGGTGGGGACAAACTACCCCAGAGGTCGATTTTGTTTTTTTTAATCCCCCACCCCATATTCTTTCAGCACGAAGTCTTTGAAGACCTGGGTGACAGGATTGACAGTGTTGTCTTTCCAGATGGCCAGGATGTCCACATACTCATGATCGCCCTCGAGAGGAACAAAAGACAGATCCGTGGAGTGACCGAGGACGCTCACAATGGACTCGGGAAGGATGGTGATGCCTATGCCGGTGGAGACGAGGATCATCAGGGTCTCCGCGTCGGAGGAGCGGGCGTCGATCCTGGGGATGAAGCCCGACTCCGCGTATTTGTCCGGAATGACATGACCGTATTTTTTGGCAGAGGGGTCGTCGTAATATTTAGTCAGAAGGAAAGGCTCGTCCCGCAGGTCATAGCGGCGGATCGAGGAGAGCTGGGAGTAGGGGTGTCCGGGCGGAAGTACCGCATAGAGCCGGTCTCTGCCAATACGCTGATAAGAGTAATTGGTGAGATCCGTGTTGCCATATACAATGTTGAAGATAAAATCCAGTTTCCCCTTCTCAAGGTTCATAAGTAAATCCAGATGTGCCTGGCGGTAGATCTGGAACTTTACGGAGGGGTTCTGCAGGTAAAACTTTTTGATAAGAGGGGTGATCAGGGAAAAGCCCTGTCCCTTCACATATCCAATATTGAGGGAGCCTGAGATGCCGTCCGCGGCGTTTCGGGCTCTGTTTACCGCGATCTTGCTCCTCTCCAGGATCGCCTTAGCTTCCATATAGAAGATCTCTCCGGCGGGTGTCAGGCGCACCCGTTTTTTTTCGCGCGCAAACAGTTTAACGCCGAGCTGTTCCTCCAGAGACTGAATGTGCTGTGTGATCGCAGTTTGTGAAATATAGTGCAGTTTGCCGGCTTCCGTGAAGCTGAGAGTTTCTGCTGCAGTGATGAAATACTTGAGCTGGTTGGTAGTCATTCAGAACACTCCTTTGCTGACAATATGGTCGCCGACGAGGCCTATCCCGACGAGGACAGAGTCACCGGCAAGGTTCCTGTTTTCGAATCTATTCATAAGTAAAAACTTATTAACTGCTGAGAATTATTATATCAACTGGGCAAAAAAAACGAAATATCAAATAATCCGTACTCATTAATAAGGTTTTACTTGTCAACTGATTCCAAACGCTTATTGGAAGAAAAGCGTCTGTCACAGGTAAACTATTGTTAAATAAAAAACATACTTCGCCGCCAAAACATTGAAGTACTGAAAAGTACATATAGAAGAGTGCAGCGAAGCAGCATCCGGAAGGAGGAACAGAGAAAAGATGAGGAAGGCACTGGAAGGTATCAAAGTTATTCAGCTGGCAAACTTTATCGCAGCTGCAGCTACAGGACGTTATCTGGCAGATCACGGCGCAGACGTTATTCTGGTAGAGTCCCCCAAGGGCGACCCGATCCGCTACACACAGGAACAGGAAGGACGTCCTCAGAACATCAAAGAGAATGTTGCCTGGGAATACCTCAATGGTAACAAGCGCTGCATCTCTATCAACACTAAGACCGAGGAAGGCAAAGAAGCTCTCTTCAAACTCCTCGACGGTGCTGACGTACTTCTCACAAACTGGAGACTGGGCGCTCTGCAGAGAGCAGGTCTTGACTATGAGACCCTCAAGGAGAGATATCCCAAGCTCATTTACGCTATGATCCTCGGCTACGGCAAGACCGGCCCCGACAAGGATCTGCCCGGCTACGATTTCACCGCTTTCTTCGGAAGAGGCGGCTATACACAGAACCTTCGCCGCAGAGGAAATGACCCTATCACCATGATTCCCGGCCTCGGCGACAACAACGTCGGTCTGATGCTCGCTATGGGTATCATCACCGCTCTCTACAACAGACAGTTCACCGGAAAGGGTGATTTTGTCACAACGAGCCTTTATGAGACCGCTATCTTCAACATGTCCATGATGCTTCTGGGCGTGCAGTATGACGGCCAGGCTCATGACTATCCGATCTCTATCTACGACAACAAGAATCCTTTCAACGGAGCATACCGCACCAGCGACGACCGTATCATCCAGTGCGCATGCCCCGACTACAACGTAAGATTCGAGCAGTTCCTTAAGGCCATCGGCAGACAGGACCTGATCGACTGCGGCAAGTACTATCCCCAGACAGAGATGCTCGCGAATAACCTGATCAAGGAGTTCATGGATGAGATCCAGAAGACTTTCCTTGAGCACGACGTCAAAGAGATGGACGAGATCCTCAGAAAGGGCGATATCCCTCACAGCATCGCTTACAGCTGGGATGACATCATGAACGACCCTCAGGCACACGCTGTCGGCGCTTTCTACGATGTAACCTGCCCCAACGGCGTAGTCCGCAAGGCAACCCACACACCTGTCCGTCTTGAGTCCGAGGGCGACATCGACGGCAGGACCGCTCCCATGATCGGCGAGCAGGGCCGCGAGATCCTGAGCGAGATCGGCTACACAGACGAGAAGATTGACCAGATGCTGGCTGACGGCTCCCTGTATATCTGGCAGGACAAGGAATAAAAAAATGTATACATTCGGAATCGATATCGGATCGACCACCTCTAAATGCGTGGTCATGGAAGATGGTCAAAATATTGTCGGAACCTCTCTTTTGGTAGGAGGCATCGGCACTAAGAGCCCGGAACTGGCAGTGAGCCAGGCGCTGGAAAACGCAGGCGTCACTTGGGACGACCTGACCGCCACGGCGGCTACAGGCTACGGCCGCAACCGCTATGAGGGCGCGGACTATAACGTCAGCGAACTGTCCTGCCACGGACTCGGCGCGCACCATACTTTCCCCACAGTCCGCACGATCATCGATATCGGCGGACAGGACGCCAAAGTGATCTCCCTGGATGAAAAGGGCCGCATGAACAACTTCCTCATGAACGACAAGTGCGCGGCCGGTACAGGGCGGTTTCTGGACGTCATGGCCAACATTCTGGTCGTGCCGGTGGATGAATTCGCGCAGTACTGCGAAAAATCCGTAAACCCGGCCCAGATCTCCAGTACCTGCACGGTATTCGCGGAGAGCGAAGTGATCAGCCAGCTGGCCAACGGCGTGGAGATGGAGGACCTGATCGCGGGAATCTGCAGCAGCGTAGCAGTCCGTGTGGGAAATCTGGCCAAGAGAATCAATATTGTTCCGGATGTCTGTATGAGCGGAGGCGTTGCGCAGAACGCAGGCGTCAGAAACGCGCTATCCCGCAGCATCGGGCAGCCCATACTGTTCTCTCCACAGGCCCAGCTGTTCGGAGCGATCGGCGCAGCGCTTTATGCATACCAGAAACAAGTGAAAAAATAATAGAAAGGATCGATCGACATGGCAGAAGAAGTTAAGAAAAAACGTCCGCCGCTGGATCCGAATTCAGCGAAGGCAAGACTTGGCAAGATCGCGGCAGAAGCATATTCATCCGCACAGGCTGCCAAGGAACGCGGTGAAATGGTAGGCTGGTGCTCCAGCAACTTCCCCGTGGAAATTCCCGAGACCCTCGGCCTGGCAGTAGTTTACCCCGAGAACCAGGCGGCAGGTATCGCGGCCCGCGGCGCCGGCGAGCGCATGTGCAACATCAGTGAAGCAGACGGATATTCCAACGACATCTGCGCGTACGCAAGGATCAGCCTTGCCTATGCCAAGGTTAAGAGCGCGCCGGAGCAGGATATGCCTCAGCCCGATTTCCTTCTCTGTTGTAATAATATCTGCAACTGCATGATCAAGTGGTATGAGAACCTGGCTAAGGAACTCAATATCCCCATGATCATGATCGATATCCCCTTCAACCCTGACTACGAAGTATCCGACGCTGAAGTCGCCTATGTCCGCGACCAGTTCCGCGCAGCCATCAAGCAGCTCGAGGAACTGACCGGCAAGAAGTGGAGCGAGGAGAAGTACAACGAAGTCAGAGAGATCAGCGGAAGAACCAGCCGTGCATGGCTCAAGGCTACCGCTTGCGCTCACTATGAGCCCTCACCTTTCAACGGCTTCGACCTGCTCAACCACATGGCAGTCATGGTCACCGCCCGCGGCAAACTTGAGGCGGCGGAAGCTATGGAGAAGCTGTATCAGGAGTACGAAGAGAACCACGAGAAGGGCGTCAGCACATTCCGTACGGAAGAGAAGTACAGGATCATGTTCGAAGGCATCGCATGCTGGCCCTGGCTTCGCGTGACATCCACAGGACTTAAGAGCAGAGGCATCAACATGGTCACCACCATCTACGCCGACGCTTTCGGATTCATTTATGACGACTTCGACGACATGTGCCGCGCATACTGCAAGGTGCCGAACGCCATCAACCTGGAGTACGCACGCGACAAGCGCGTCACGCTCTGCAAGAACAACAAGGTCGAAGGCCTTCTGGTCCACACCAACCGCAGCTGCAAGCTCTGGAGCGGATTCATGTATGAGATGAGCCGCCAGATCGGCGAAGAGTGCGACATCCCTGTAGCAAGCTTCGACGGCGACCAGGCAGATCCCCGCAACTTCTCTGAGGCGCAGTATGACACCCGCGTCCAGGGCCTTATGGAAATTATGGAAGCACGGAAGTGATGGCGGGAAGCGCTATTTTGACGGCCGTAAACGCGGCCTGACAGCGTAACTTACACAGCACATTCCGGAATAAGGAGGAATAAATGAACAAACAGGAATTACTCGCATGCTTCCATGAGGCGGTCGCAGACCCCAGGAAGCTGATGGACAAATATCTGGCAGAAGGCCGCAAGGTAGTTCTGACTGCCCCTGTCTATACACCCGAAGAGATCATCCATTCCATGGGAATGGTCCCCATGGGCGTTTGGGGAGCAGACGTTCAGATCAACGAGGCAAAAAAATACTTCCCGGCATTTATCTGCACGATCATGCAGAGCATTGTCGAGCTGGGAATCAAGGGCGTATACGACGGAGCGTCCGCAATCGTGATCCCCAGCCTGTGCGATTCCCTTAAAGTTATCGGACAGAACTGGAAATACGCGGTTAAGGGCATCCCCTTTATCGCCATGACCTATCCCCAGAACAGAAAGCCCGCTTTCGGCCACACATTCACAAAGGCCGGCTATGAGTACGTGATCAGGGGCCTTGAAGAGGCGACCGGCCTTAAGTTTGACGACGAGAAACTCGCTGAGTCTATCGAAGTCTACAACGCCCACAACGCGGCGATGAGAGCGCTGGTTCCCGCACTGGCAGCGCACTCCGAGATCACATGCGCACAGAGAAGCGATATCTTCAAGAGCGCTTTCTTCATGAGAAAAGAAGAGCACACAGCTCTCGTGAACGAACTGCTGGCAGTTCTTGAAGCAGAAGCTCCCGCAGAGGACAAGATCCGCATCATGACCAGCGGTATCCTCGCCGACGCTCCCGGACTCCTTGAGATCCTGGACGACAACGGCATGCAGATCGTCTGCGACGACGTCGCGGCTGAGAGCAGACAGTACCGCACAGACGCACCCGCAGAGGGCGAAACCGCGCTGGACCGTCTCGCTTCCAAGTTCTGCGCTATGGACAACTGCAGTGTTCTCTACGATGTAGAGAAAAAGCGCGTAGATAAGATCGTCAGCGACGCTAAGGCAGCTAAGGCAAAGGGCGTACTGGTCGTCCTGACCAAGTTCTGCGATCCCGAGGAATTTGATTATCCTCTGATCAAGCGCGCATGCGCGGAAGCGGAGATCCCTTGCGTTCTTATCGAAGTAGACCGTCAGATGGTTAACTACGAGCAGGCCAGAACTGCGATCGAGACCTTCAAGGACCTGCTGTAATTAGAAGACCCGGTGAAGCGGGCAGCCCCCCTGCCCGCAGGATCCGGTCACGGAAGTTTACCGGAGGAGCGACCTATGGAACTGGTTCAAAAGACAATCGGCGGCTGCCTCAAAGAGACAGCGGCAAAGGTAGGACAGCAAACGGCAATTGAATTCGGAGACTGGAGCTGCACATGGTCGGAACTGGATGAAGTGACGGATCTTCTGGCGGCGCGTTTTATGAGTCTGTATGGCATTCAGAAAGGCACACATGTCGGCATCTGGAGCCAGAATTCTCCGGCGTTTGCACAGGGCGTGCTTGCTCTGTACAAGATCGGAGCTGTTGTAGTCGTTCTCAATGCCGCCAACAGTCAGGATGAAATGATAGACCAGCTCGACCGGGCGGATGTGGAAGTGCTCTTTTACGGATCAGGAGCGCGGGGCAGCATTTTTGACGAGATGATCCCCATGATCCGCAAGAGAACGCCGAAGATCAGACATTTTCTCCATATCGAGGAGAGAGAAGCCGGTAAATGGTTAAAGCCTGACAGTTTTTCCGAGGAGGGCAAAAAGCGCCTGCCTCTGCAGGAAATGTACAGGAATCTGGAAGATCTTCCTTCTGAAACTCCTGCATGCATTATCTTTACCTCCGGAACAACGTCCAGAGCCAAACCGGTCGTTCTGACCCACTACGGTATCGTAAACGTCAATCTCCACGTACAGAAGTGCATGAGATGGACCACAGATGACAAGACTGTTGTGGCTGTTTCCATGTACCACGGATTCGGGCTTAACACCGCATTGGCGGGCAGCGTGATCGTGGGTATGACGATGCACATCATTCCGTCCTTCAGGACGCAGGGCGTCTGGGAGGCGATCAGCGATCATCACTGCACGGTAATGCTCGGCGTTCCCAGCATGTATCTGGCGCTGGTCCGAAAAGAAGGAAATGAAGTATACGACGGAAGTTCACTTCGGTCAGGCATCATCGGCGGCAGCGTGATCACGACAGAAGAGTACAAGGAGATCTGCAGGAGATTCCCGCAGGCCCACCTGATCCCCTCTTTTGGCATGACAGAAGCGTCAACGAGCGGATCCTTCTCAGACTGGGACAACCCGCTCAGAAGCGGAGAAGTCACGGGCGGCGTCTTCTACGAGGACACGATGGCCAGAGTCAGGGATATCGTTACCGGAGAGATCGTCGGCTGGGATACAGCGGCGGATCCTGTGGTCAACCCGGACGGAACGAAGAAGAGAGTGTTCGGGCTGCCCGGAGAACTGGAGCTTGCAGGCTTCAATATTTTTAAAGAGTACTACAAGATGCCCAAGGAGACAGCGGACACTATGACTGAGGACGGCTGGCTCAAGACGGGCGATATCGGATATTTCAACGAATTTGACGAGATCTGCATCACAGGCAGAAGAAAAGAGATGATCATCCGGTCAGGAGAGAACATTTCTCCCAGAGAGATCGAAAAGGCGATCATCGCGAGCGGAATGACGAAGGAAGTAAAGGTCGTCGGAGTTCCCAACAAGTTCACACAGGAGGAGATCGCGGCATGCATCGTCGTAGAAGACGGACAGGATTTTGACGCGGCGGCGCTTCTGCGGTTCTTAAAACCGAGGCTTTCTTACTTCAAGATTCCGAAATACATTTTTACATTCCGGGAGCTCCCGATGACGGCAAGCGGAAAGGTCCGTCTGGGAGAACTCAAGGAGATCGCCGCCAGAAACGCTGCGGATGAAGCAGGGCTGCGAGCGGTTGGAACAACAGGAAACTATGCAAAGGCAATTTTATAAAAAGAAAGGACAAAACTATGGCAAGTGCATTTTTCAATGAAGATCACGAATCCATCCGCGAGATGGCTCAGCAGTTTGCAGAAGGCACCCTGGCAGGGATCGCAGCTGAGATCGACAAGACCAACGTATTTCCGGAAGAAGTTGTTCAGGAGATGGCTGAACTTGGCTTTTACGGCCTGAAGATCCCGGAGGAGTACGGCGGACTCGGCCTTGACATGCGCAGCTATGTCTGTGTTATGGAAGAGATCGCAAAGAAGTGCGCGACCGCTACTCTGTTCATTTCTTCCGCCAACTCCCTGTCCACACAGCCGATCCTTCTGTCCGGAACAGAAGAGCAGAAGGCGAAATACCTTCCCGGCGTAGCGGACGGCAGCACCAAGATTTCCTTTGCTCTGACTGAGCCCAACGCAGGTTCCGACGCCGGCTCCCTTAAGACAAAGGCTGTCAAGGACGGCGACAGCTACATCCTCAACGGCGTAAAGTGCTTCATCACAATGGCTCCGATCGCCGACTACCACATCGTCTATGCCAAGACTGATCCGGATAAGGGCACAAAGGGCATCAGCGCGTTCATCGTTTCCAAGGATCTTCCCGGCGTATCCGTTGGTAAGCACGAGGAGAAGATGGGCCAGCACGGCGTTCCGGTAAGCGACCTGATCCTGGAAGATGTCCGCGTTCCCGCTGACTGCCTGCTCGGCAAGGAGAACATGGGCTTCATCAACGCTATGAAGACTCTGAATGTCGGCCGTGTCGGCGTTGCTTCCATGGCTCTGGGCATCGCTCAGGAAGCTCTGGATCTGGCTGTTGAGCACACCAAGAACCGTATCCAGTTCGGCAAGCCTCTTTGCAAGAACCAGGCTCTGGCATTCATGATGGCTGATATGGAGACCAAGCTCAACGCGGCAAGAAACCTTGTCTACAACGCAGCATGGCTCATGGACAACAAGGAAGACGTCACAAAGGCTGCTTCCATGGCAAAATATTTCACCACCGAGGCTGCTATTGAGATCGTTAACAAGTCCCTGCAGCTGCACGGCGGTTACGGCTACTCCCAGGAGTACGAGATCGAGCGTCTGTACCGCGATGTCCGCATCACTTCCATCTACGAAGGAAGCTCCCAGGTTCAGCAGATGGTCATCTCCGGCGCGCTTCTTCGCTGATAGGCGGAGCTTGTACCTAAAGAATGTTGTTGCTTACGGTTCGGGGAAAGCCGTAAGCAGTGATAGATATGCGAAAAGCACATATTAAGGAGGAAAAAATGGATAAGAAACAGTCATCTTTGTCAATCGCCATCGGAATGGCCTGCGTCTGGATGGGCACACACTTTGGTCCCGGCGTGGCGTCCGGTACACAGATCCTTGTTTACTGGGTCAAGTATGGCATCTGGGGCACTCTCGCGAGCATCCTTGCTATGGGTCTTCTCGGCTACTGCATTTACTGCGCAGCTGAGTTCTCAAGAATCTACAAGACTTACAACTACGCAGACTGGACCAAGAAGGTCTGGGGAGTCGATTGGATCGTATATCTTCTTGACTTCTCCTTCATCATCGTTATGCTGACCGCTCTCGGCGGATCCCTCAGCGCGATCGGAAACCTGCTCAACAGCCAGTTCGGCCTGAACTATTGGGTAGGCGTAGGCGCTGTTATTGTCTGCGCAGGTCTTCTTTGCGCATACGGTGCTAAGCTCGTTGCTCGCGCATCTTCTTACATGATGTATCTTGTTATCGCTGTTTTGGCAATTATCATCATTATGTGTGCGACAACCGGAAAGCTTCACCTTGGCCAGGCACTCGCAAACATCAGCGCGGGAACTGTTGAAGGAATCAACCCCAGTTTCCTTGGAGCTCTTTGGAGCGGCGTTATCTATGCTTCTTTCCAGGCTAACGTAATCGGTAATATTTCTTCCATCGCTCCGACTCTTCCCGATCGCAAGACCACAAGACTCGGCGCCATCATCGGTATTTGCGGAAACGCCTGCATGCTCGTCGTACTGAGCCTGTTCTTCCTTTCCGCTACTACTCTTGTGAATTACAACGTTCTTGACACCGCTACAAATCCGCTTCCGTTCTACGGAACACTTACAGCACTCGGATTCTCCGGCCTGAAGCTCGTATATGTTATCACAGTTTTCATCGCCGTTCTTTCCACCGCTGTAGGCTTCAGCTTTGGCGCGGTTGCAAGATACTCCAAGCTTTACCGCAAGGCTGACGAGAGCGCTCCTCTCAAGGACGGCCTTCTCGTAGTCGTACTGCTCCTCGCATGCGCAGCTGCTTCCAAGATCGGTATCGTTAAGCTCGTATCCACAGGTTACACCATCCTCGGATACCTCAACCTGCCTCTGCTGATCTTCCCTGCTATTGTACTCGCAAACAGAAAGATCCAGAAGAGCTACCTGAAAGAAAACAACATCGAAGCTGCCGGTATCGACGAGTAATCATTAACGCTAAACCATTTCTAATTTTCCCTACATCCTGGGGAGCGCTGTTATAGAAACGGTCTCCCCGGGAGTTTTTAACAGAACAGGAGAAAAGTCTGATGAGAAAAAGCACACTGCCCCAGTGGGGGATCCGTGTCCTGTTTTACTGTATCGCGTTGTTCTTCATGGCGCTGGGAGTGGCATTCTCTGCCAATTCCGACCTGGGAATCTCACCCGTCAACTCTCTCCCGTATGTCATCAGTGATATCGTAAAAATGAAACCCGGAACCTGCGTTACGATCGTATTCTGCTTCTATATCCTTGTGCAGATCCTGCTGCTGAGAAAGGAGTTCAATCCGGTCAACCTGTTCCAGATCGTCTTTTCCACGATCTTTGGATATTTTGTCAACTTCACTAAGTGGATGGTAGGAGATTTCCTCTTCCCCGGCGGATATATCGGACGTCTGGGAATGCAGTGCGTCGGTATTATATTCGTTGCATTCGGTGTCTTTCTGTATCTGGATGTGGACCTCGTTCCGATGCCCATGGAAGGCATGACAATGGCCATTGCGAAGAAGGTCAATCAGCCCTTCACAAAGGTTAAGACCATCGTAGACTGCGCGGTTGTCCTGCTCGGCGTGATCCTTACAGTCGTGTTCCTGCACCTGATCCCCTTCCGCGATCCGGGAGTCCGTATCAGAGAGGGCACGATCCTCGCGGCGCTCGTAACCGGCAAGGTAATTGCGATCATAAGAAAGCCTCTGTCACCGATCGTGCAGAAGATCTGCTTCGGTGAGAGCAAAGAATAAGAGATTTTCGAGAATCTGCCTCATTCTTTTCGGAGCCTCCTCTGTGCGCCAGCCGGCGCCGGAGGAGGTTTTTTTGCTCTTTTTCGGATGATATCTGTGCCGTTCTGGTATAAAATAAATGTATAAGATTTCTGTTTTCACAAGTGCTGATAATACTCTCATATACAAACCGGGGGTGGCGACTACAGGAGGGGAGCGTATGTTTGAAAAATAACCGGCGCATTCTCGTGTTTTTAAACATGAGTTAGCCGGGAAAGCCTGGTGCTTGTTCTTTCAGCTTAGACAATCGGTTTTTATATAGTCTATTGAGAAGAGGGCCATCGGCCCTTTTTTGATCTCATTTCAGGCCAGGTCCTTTTCAGAAAAGGAAGGGTTCTGTGGGTGATCACTTGCCCTTTGGCGAAGAAGGCTGCGATATCGTATGCAATAACCTTGCAATATGCCCTGGACATTATCAGCTGAGCGGCTTATAATAGAAGCAGAACATTTGTTCGAATAAACCGTTGCTTTAAAGGGCATCATATGGTAATATTAATATATGGATAAACATGGCGAATTTACGGTAAAAAATGAACTTACATATGGTCGGGGATACGTCTATTCACTGCAGTACCATCTCGTGTGGTGCACAAAGTACAGGAAGAAGGTGCTCAGGGACGGGATCGATACAGAATGCAGGGAGATGCTGGAAGAGATGGCAGGGGA
>CADBIU010000051.1 GCA_902794825.1 uncultured Lachnospiraceae bacterium | reverse complement strand
AATGCAGACCGGTTGGCAGTATATCGGCGGCAAATGGTATTACTTCGATGGAAGCGGAGCCATGACAAGAGGCTGGTTGAAGCAGGGCGGAACCTGGTATTACCTGAACGGAAGCGGCGTCATGGTGACCGGCTGGCAGAACATCGGCGGAGTAAGATACTACTTCAACGGAAGCGGAGCGATGCAGACCGGTTGGCAGTATATCGGCGGTAAATGGTACTACTTCAACGGTGATGGAGCAATGCAGACCGGTTGGAGATATCTTGGCGGCACATGGTATTACATGAATGGAAGCGGTATCATGGTGACCGGCTGGCAGCAGATTGGCGGAGTCTGGTACTACTTCAACGGAAGTGGAGCAATGCAGACAGACTGGCAGTATATCGGCGGCAAGTGGTTTTACTTCGATGGAAGCGGAGCCATGGTGACCAACAAATGGGTTGGTGATTATTACCTGACCGGAAGTGGAGCTATGGCTACAAATACATGGATTGGCAGCTATTATGTAGGAGCCGATGGCAAATGGATTCCGGGATATGGAGCAAGAAGTTCCTCCGGCAGCAGTTCTGCCAATGCTTCCTCTGGTATTGTGTACTGGGTTTCCGGCGGATCAGTTTACCATTCAACTGACCGCTGCCCGGCGTTAGGCAGATCCAATCCTAGCAGTATTATGCACGGAACGATTGCTGAAAGCGGTAAGCCCAGACCTTGTAAAGACTGCTATTAAGCAGTGAAAGCGGAAAATACTGCTGACAAGTATAAACATTTGAAAACATAAAAAAGAGCTGTGAAAGCCAGGGATGATTCAAATCCCGGAGCCTTCACAGCTCTTTTATTTTGCTGCATTATGATCTCATTCCATTCATCTTCACTACATTTCTCACCCAGTCGCAGACGGCGTCGATTCCTTCGCCGGTCTTAGCACTGACGGGAAGGATCTCGGCGTTTGGATTGAGGCGGAGGATTCGCTCTTTTGCCTTATCGAGATCGAAGTCAAAATAATCCAAAGTGTCCATTTTGTTGATCAGCACCAGGTCGCTGACGCTGAACATCAGAGGGTATTTGAGCGGTTTGTCGTCGCCTTCGGGAACACTGAGGATCATGATGTTCCTGTGGGCGCCGGTGTCGAATTCGGCTGGGCAGACAAGGTTGCCGATATTCTCGAGAATGAGAAGGTCGGTCTCTTCGAGCACTCCGGAGCCTTCCGGGGCGAACTGGCTGAGCGCGCGGGTCACCATGTCCGCGTCGATGTGGCACAGGCCGCCGTTGTGGATCTGCAGGGCTTCGACGCCTGTGGCGTCTGCGACGCGCTGGGCATCCAGGGTGGACTCGATATCGACGTCCATGACGCGAATCGTAAGCTCACTTTTCAGTTTGTTCACCAGAGCGGTAAGAAGCGTTGTCTTGCCGCTGCCCGGGCTGGACATGACGTTCAGCATGGTGGTTTTCTTGTCTGTGAGCATGCGGCGGATGGCCTCAGCCGAGGAAGTGTTGTCAGCAAAAATGCTTTCTTCTATTTTGATAGTTCGAACTGTTCCCATGATTGTCTCCTTTATGCGTTCCAGGCCGCAACTCGTCCTATGATCTCATCGGCAAGTGCTTCCACGCCCTCGCCGGTCCTTGCGCTGATATAGAATATTTTGATGTCGGGATTGCGATATTTTGCAAAGCGTTCTGCCTTCTCCTTGTCAAAATCGAATACAGGCAGCGCGTCGATCTTATTGACCACCATGATGTCGCACTCCTCGTACATGAGAGGGTACTTGGCAGGTTTGTCGTCGCCCTCGGGGACACTGAGGATGGTCATTTTGATGGCCGCGCCGGTGTCGAATTCGGCGGGACAGACAAGGTTGCCGATGTTCTCGAGAACGACGAGATCCAGGTGCTCGCCGGTGCTCTCAAAGAGGGCTTTCAGGCCCTGCCTCGTCATGTCGGCGTCCAGATGGCACATTCCGCCTGTGTGCAGCTGGACCGCGGGAATGCCCGCGGCCAGGATCGTTCTCGCGTCTACATCGGAGTCGATGTCGGCCTCCATGACGCCCCAATTGAGGCGACCTCTGAGGTACTTGTCCAAAGCGAGGAGAGTGGTAGTCTTGCCGCTTCCGGGCCCGGACATCAGGTTGAGGAGGCAGGTCTTCTGGGCTTTCAGTTCGCTGCGGAGATCCTGGGCGTCCTTGTTGTTATCTTCGAGGACGGATTCTTTGAGTTCGATGATCTTTACGGGGTCAGTGTAGATATTTGCCATGGTGGGCTCCTTTGATGTGTAATCGACCTCTGGGGTAGTTTGTTCGTGTGCAAGAGGTCTCTTGTTTTTGATTATGTCAGTTCTTGTGCTCTTTCAAGTCTTGCGTATGCGCCGTTCAGCGCCATCAGTTCGTCGCGGGATCCCTGCTCGGTGATGTGCATGCCGTCGACGACAGCGATGCGGTCCGCGCCGCGGACGGTGGAGAGGCGGTGGGCGATGACGATGCAGGTTTTGCCCTGGCTAAGGGCGTCCAGGCTGTCCTGGATCTGCCGCTCGGTGACGCTGTCGAGGGCGGAAGTTGCCTCATCCAGGATCAGGATGGGAGGATTCTTGAGGAAGACTCTCGCGATGGAGACGCGCTGCTTCTGCCCGCCTGAGAGCACCACGCCGCGCTCGCCTACAAAGGTGTCATATCCGTCGGGCATCTGCATGATATCATCGTGGATCCGCGCGCGGACGGCTGCTTCCACGACTTCGCGGTCGGAGGCGTCGGGCCTTCCGTAGCGGATATTCTCCATGACAGTGCCGGCAAAGAGAAAGACGTCCTGCTGTATGATGCCGATGTTCCTGCGAAGACTCTCCTGAGTGAGATCCCGGACATCATTTCCGTCCACTGTTACACGGCCGCCGGTGACGTCGTAGAAGCGCGGGATCAGGTGGCACATGGTTGTCTTACCACCGCCGGATTCGCCCACCAGCGCGACTGTCTCGCCGGGTGCGATGCGCAGACTGATGTGGTCGAGGACCTCTGTCCCGTCGTTGTAGGAGAAGGAGACATCCTCGAAGCAGATATCGCCTTGGACGTTGGTCAATGTTTTGGCATCCGGGGAGTCCTGGATCTCGGGCTGGGTTCTCATCAGTTCCACGAAGCGCTCAAAACCCGACATTCCCTGCGTGTAAATTTCCATGAACTGCATAAGTTTGCGGATGGGCGCTGTAAAAGTAGAGACGTAAAGGGTGAAAGTGACGAGGTCGATGTAGTTCATCCGTTCGCGCATGATCAGAAAACCGCCCGCGGAGATGACGGCGACCTGCATCAGGCCGACTGTGGCCTCGACACCCGCATTGAAGAGGCCCATGGCGCGGTAGAAGGATACTTTGCTTGCTTTGAAGGCCTCGTTGGCCTCGTCGAACTTCGCGTCCTCCGCCTCCTCGTTGGCAAAAGCCTTAGAGGTTCGGATACCGGAAATGCCGCTCTCGATGGCGGCGTTGATCTCGCCGATGCGCTTTTTGACCTCACGGTTGGCGGCCTGCATGTTCAGGCGCTGGCGCATGCCGAAAATGACACAGGCGGGCAGCATGATTATGAGGACCAGGGTCAACAGCGGGTTGATCGTCAGCAAAATGACGAGCGCACCGATGATGGTGATGGAGCAGGTAAGGATGTTCTCGGGACCGTGGTGGGCGAGTTCTACGATCTCGAACAGATCGTTGGTGACGCGGGCGAGCAGTACGCCGGTCCTGTTCCTGTCGAAGAAACTGTACGACAGCGACTGCATATGCGTGAACACGTCTCTCCGCATGTCTGCCTCGACCAGGGTTCCCATCCGGTGTCCGATCACCGTGACAAAATATTGGCACACCGCGCGCAGTATATACGCCGCGAACATAATCGCCATCACGATGAAAAATGTCCGAAATATTCCTTCGGGCAGCAGATTGCGCATAGACCATCTCGACACATACGGAAAGATCAGGTCCACAACGGCAATACCCACAGACAGCGCCATATCAATGGCGAAGGCTTTCCTGTGGGGCACTATATAGGAGGCGAAAATCGCCAGTTTGGAGCGGGAGTAGTCTTTTTTCATTTTTAAGAGACCTCTGGGGTAGTTTGTCATTTTTATTCTAACTGAACGGGGGGAATATGCAAGAGACCTCTGGGGTAGTTTGTCCACAGGTGTGGACAAACTACCCCAGAGGTCTCTTTGCCGGCTTTGCCACCGGAGGAGCTGCCCTTCCAGGTTGCCTGCGCAACAGACGAGCAAAACGAAAAATGGTAATATAATGACTATCGAACCAACAAAATCCAACAAGGAGTTTTCCTATGAACGATAAAAAGAACAGAACCGGCGGAATCAGCACCGCTGATATTGTGCATTGCGGTATGTTTGCCAGCCTAATGGCCGTTGGCGCCTTCATCAAGATCATGATTCCCATCGGCATCTGGGAAGTGACCTTCTCCCTGCAGTTTTTCTTTGCACTGCTGGCAGGCTTTCTGCTCGGCTCCAAGCGCGGACTCGCCGCCGTAGGCGTTTACCTGCTGATCGGCCTCGCGGGCGTGCCTGTGTTTGCCCACGGCGGCGGCCTCATGTACCTGATGAAGCCCACATTTGGCTTCCTCATCGGCTTCGCCGCAGCCGCATACGTTGCCGGCAAAATAGCGGAGATCATGCCCGGCAGCGGCTACTTTAAGCTTCTTTTCGCCGCCTTCTGGGGAGAGATGGCATACTATCTGTGCGGGCTTGTTTACTATTACTTCATGTTCAACTTCGTGGTATCCAAAGATGTAGGCATAGGCTTTGTCGAGCTGATATCTGTGTGGTTTCTGTCAACAGTCATTCCGGATTTCATCCTGTGCGTGCTGGCGGCCGGAGCGGCGCTGCGGCTGCGCCCTGTGATCCTGAAGGAGAGCTTGTCTAAGGGACCTCTGGGGTAGTTTGCACTTGTTTGAGAGACCTCTGGGGTAGTTTGTGTCTAAGAGACCTCTGGGGTAGTTTGCACCTGTTTGAGAGACCTCTGGGGTGGCTTGCACCTGTTTGAGAGACCTCCGGGGTGGCTTTGCCGGCAGATACCGTGTATCTGGGGCTTCCGGCCCATCGGATTCGGCTGAAGCCTTGGATTGGATGGAGCCAATTCAAGCGTTTCGCGTAAGTTGTACCATCGGATTTTCCTGGACTGGGATATGGATGGACCAATTTGTGCGGTCATGAATAGAACCTCCGTCGGACAAAGGGAAAAGCCATATTGGCTGGTGTGATTTGAGTATCCAGAACTCTTCACATACCATCGGATTTGACGACAAACCCGAGGTGGATGGAGAGTTTGTGTCAGACAAGCTTTTCAAGCCCCATCGGATTTGACGACAAGCCCGAGGTGGATGGAGAGTTTGTGCCAGACAAGCTTTTCAAGCCCCATCGGATTTGACGACAAGTACGAAGTGGATGGAAGATTTGTCCCAGACAAGACTAAACTACCCCAGAGGTCGCCCGTAGCCGCCAGTGCAAACTACCCCAGAGGTCGCCTGCACCTGCAATAGACGCGGCCCCGCATTAATGGTAGAATGAATAAAGCAAGCTGCCGCACAGTTTCGCGGGGTATGGAGAAGGTCCAAGGAATGAGTTATTTCCCACTATACTTAGATATAACCAATAAGACATTTCTGATCATCGGCGGAGGCCCGGTCGCACTGGAGAAGGTGAGCCGGCTCCGCCGTTTTACGGAAGATATAATTGTGATCGCTCCGCAGACGCAGATCGAGGGCACTCGCACCGCGCAGCCCCAAAAGGGAGCCGGCGAGGTGCAGATTCTGTGCAGGGAATACCGCGAAGAGGATCTGGTGCTGGGCGATTTTGTGGTGGCAGCGACCGGAATCCGGGAAGTGGACCGCAAGGTCGCCGCGGACTGCCGCAGGCGCGGGATCCCGGTCAATGTGGTGGACGATCAGGAGTATTGCGACTTTATTTTCCCGAGCATTGTCAAAAGAGACAGCCTCACTATAGCAATCTCCACCTCCGGCACAAGCCCCGCCTATGCGATGCAGCTGCGCAAAGAGATCGAGCAGATTCTTCCCGACCAGATCGGGCCGATCCTGACCAGGATGGGCGGCCTCCGCAGCGAAGTCAGCGCGCGGATCCCGGACCAGAAAGCGCGGGCAGCCGCGTACAGGCAGCTTCTTGCAGAACTGATCGCGAGCGATAACCATATGAGCGACGAAGAAATCAGCCGGATAATAAGACGAAACATAGAAGAACAGCGAATAGCAGGGCAAAACACAGAAGAGCACTCATGAGAGAATTATGTATTGCAGGCAGAGGAAGCCGGCTGGCAATGGCCCAGAACGAGCTTGTCAAAAAACTGCTTGAGAAGGAAGGATATAAAGTCAATATTTTGACAGTTAGTACAAAGGGCGACCGGGACAGAAAGAGCAGCGTCACGGAGCTGGGCGGAAACGGGCCTTTTGTGAGGGACGTTGAGAAAGCGCTGCTGTCGGAAGAGGCGGACATCGCTGTCCACTGTGTCAAAGACCTGCCTTACGAGATGGCGCCGGGGCTGTGCATCGCGGGAATGCCGGACGCGGCGGATCCCAGGGACTGCCTGATCCTGCGCCCGAACGCAGGCAGGAAAGCTGCGGCTTTACAGGAAACCATGAAAGCTGCGGCTTTACAGGAAACCATGAAAGCTGCGGCGCAATTGCAGGATGCGGCCGCAGATAACCCTCTGACCATCGGCACAGGCAGCCCCCGCAGGATCAGCCAGCTCAGAACCCTGAGCGGCAAGCTCGGCATGCAGGTGGAGTTTATAGACATCCGCGGCAACATCACAACGAGGCTCGACAAACTGCGCCGCGGCGAGTACGACGGGATCGTGCTGGCCAAAGCCGGACTGGACCGGATCGGAGCGGACCTGAGCGGGCTCGAAGTCAGAATCCTCGAGCCGGAGGAAATGATCCCGGCCGTTGGCCAGGGAATGCTGGCATGCGAGTGCAGAGAATCGGACGCGGAGATGCGGGCGCTTCTGGACCGGATCACGCCGCCGGAGAACTACCTGCGCTATGAGATCGAGAGAGGGATCTTCTGCCGGTTTCGGTGCGACTGCCGCTCGGCGGTGGGCATACACGCCCGGATCAGCCGGAACAGTGCGGACCTGCTCCTCATGTACGAAGAATAACGTCGCATCGCGGTGAGTTCATACACGAACAATGATATAAGCAAAAGAGGGACACAATGGACGGAAAAGTGTGGATCGTCGGCGCGGGGAGCGAGGCCGGTCTGATCACAGTGAAGGGGCTTGAGGCTGTGCGAGGCGCGCAGGTCATTATTTATGACGATCTTTTGGACCGTGCGCTGCTGGAGGAAGCGCCCGCCGGCTGCGAGCTGATCTGCGTTGGAAAGCGCAAGAATTCCCACAAGAAGGAGCAGGAAGAGATTCATGAGCTCCTGATCGACCGCGCGCGCAAGGGCCTCCGGGTCGTGCGTCTCAAGGGGGGCGATCCGACTGTCTTTGGCAGAGGCGGCGAAGAGGCGCTGGCTCTTGAGGAGGCCGGCCTTCCCTATGAAATGGTTCCCGGCGTCAGCACCTGCATTTCCGCGCCCGAGCACTTCGGGATTCCGGTGACTCACAGAGGGATGGCTTCTTCTTTTACCGTGGTGACGGGACATGGGGCAGGCAAAACAGCGGAATCATTCAATACTTTGGCAGGGATTCGGGGTACGCTCATCTTCTTAATGGGACACAGTAAGGCCGGGGAGATCGCGGAGGGCCTGATAAAGGCGGGAATGGACCCGGAAACGCCGGCGAGCGTGCTCTCGCGCGCCTATATGGCGGATGAGAAGCGGGTGGACGGGACGCTCGAAAAACTCGGAGACATTGCAAGGGAAGTGCAGGCGCCGGCGGTGATCGTGATCGGAAAGACGGCCGCGATGCACCTTGAGCCGGCAGAAGAAAAAGCGACCCCAGAGGTATATTGCGCACGCGCAGGCGCCTCCGCGCAACCCACAGCTCTCATTGTCGGCACCCGCTCCTTCACACGGAAAGTAGCGGCGGTCCTCAGAGAGGATGGGATTAACGCAAGGGAGTTCCCCTGCATCGAAGTGATCCCGCAGAAGGAGGAGATCCCCGGAGAGCAGGAACTGACGGGATATGATTGGCTGGTCTTTACCAGCGCAAACGGAGTCAGAGTTTTTCTGGAGGAGATCGATCGCAGGAGAGCGGATGTCAGGAGCTTTGCGAAGATGAAGATCGCCTGCATCGGGCCGGGCACGGCAGCGGCGCTGGAAGAGGCCCGCCTGTACGCGGATCTGGTGCCGGAAGAATATACCACCGAGGCGCTTGCCGACGCACTGACACGAAATGTCCGGAAGGATGAAAAAGTTTTGATTTTGCGGGCGGCTGAGGGAAATCCGCTACTGACAAATAAACTGGGAAATGAGAAAATTCTATATAAGGACTGCGCAGTTTACCGGACGCAGTACAGAAGGCCGGAGCAGCAGCCCGGCAGGCCTGAACTGCAGAAAGGTGCGCTGTCTTTTGACAGACAGGCAGCGGACCCCGGCAGGCCGGTAACGCAAGACGCGGACCTGATCATATTTGGCAGCGCCGGAGGCGTGCGCGCCTATTTGGAGAACAACGAGCCGGGCAGCATGCAGCCCCTGTGTATCGGCGCGCTCACGGCAGCGGAGCTGGAGCGGCTGACCGGGAAGAAAGCCGTCACTCCGGATTCGTGCAGCGTGGAAGGAATCCGACAGCGTGTGAAGACGTGGAGAGAAAGATGAAGGCAAAAGCGGAGAGCAAGGAGATTAAAATTATAAATCCGGTCCGGAAATGCGTGACAGGTATGATAATCGCGGCGGTCCTGAGCATTATTGTGTGGATGATAATGCTGGTCATCAATATTCTGTCGACACAGGAAGGTTCCAATTACGTAGCTTTTTTGACCAACGAAATCGGCACGACGAATAAAACGATCTCGGATATGCGGTATGAAGGAATATTCAGGACAGCCGAGGAGATCGCGTATAATATCGATGAGGCAAATGCTGAGTATTTCAACCAGTGCCAGCGAAAGGCAGACCTGTCCGCAAGAGCATGTTATGACAGAGTTTTCGAGGAGGGAGACGCCGCCATTGGCAAACTGGGCAAAGGCGGTATTGTCAAAATAGAGAATGGCGAAGTCAAGCTCGGCGACGGGATGAGATGGGGGATCAGGAATTATCCGGAAATGGCCGCAAACAGCGGGGGGATGTTTGAATATGTTACCCCGACAATGAACGGAAGAAGCAGAAGAGATACACTGGTCTACAGCCGCATCAAAGGACCTTATTACTATGTGGAGATCGTTGACGGCAGAGAGATACTCGATTATGTAGATAAATATGTTGACTACGTAGATGAACTCATGAGTATAGAGGCTGCCTATGAAGTTGATCTTGCGCTTGTGTGTCCGGACAGAGAAAACAGCAAGTACTTCTATAACCTGCCTACTGATCTCGTGTATTATTTCCCGGTGAGTTTCAATGAAGAAGAGGGTGGAAGCACGGCGGATTTCGGGATTCCCTCCACCCGCGAGGAACTCCTGGCTCTCAACGGGCAGATGGCCACCGGCAATCCGGAGGAAGCGAAAAGCTTTCTTGTCAGGGAAGTGCCGGAACTGGACTGCGTTCTTGTTGTCATCACGAATGACTGGCACGCTTTGGACCAGGCTGTCGACGAGACAGGCGCAGGAGTCTTTGTGATCATAATCCTGACTTTTGCATTTATCATATGGATTTCTTCCGTTTACGGGGAAATGACAACGGGCCTCATCACAGACAAGAAAAAGGAAATGTACGCTCCGGCCAGGATCAGACTGATTGCCCTGTCTTACGGGATCATAGGAGCGATCATCGTGTTCGGATCCAGCTTGTTCTTCCGTTCTTTGAATTCGATCTATCTTGAGATCACGAGGGATCAGGGCACACTGGGAGTGATCAACACCAAAATTGATGCTAATGAAGGACATCTGAAAAAGAGGAGCGACGCGAGAAAAGCGCTTTATCTGGAATACGCGAGGCGTGCGGCGGAACTGATAGAGAAGAACCCGCAGCTCAATAATAAGGAGGATCTGAGTGCTCTCAACAGGATCATCGGGTCAGAATACATCATGCTCTATGATTCGGACGGCAAGGAGATAGGGACAAGTTCGGACTACATCAATATGGAACTGGCGCATGAAGATCCGGATCATCCGGTTTCCAGCGCTGATTTCAGACGGATCCTGAATGGCGTTCCCGGCATAGCGCACAGCGCTTTTACAGATGAAGTTACGGGAAGAACGCTGGAGCAGTACGGCGTTCGCATGATCGATCCGAATTCGGGACAATACGGCGTCCTGCTCCTGGCGGTAAAGCCGATGAAAAATCAAGACGCGAGAGAGTTGGTCAACAGGACCCTCAGAAGCCTTACGCCTACCGGAAAGGTCAGCGTTGTGATAGACCGCGAAAAAGCCGAGATCACCAACAGTTCATCGGATGAATTCGCGTACATCAATTTCGACGCAAAAAGTGTTGGGTTTGGAGACAACATGTTCCGCGACGGCGTTGCCGATTTTGCGCGGATCGATGGACAAAAACACCTGTGCATCTCCAAGATGGCAGAGGATGGCGATATCATTTATATATGCACGCCCAATGACCTGGTGTTCAGAAGGGGATTCAGATATGGCTTTATCTGTTCGGTAGGATTCATATTCGTTTTCGCAGTGCTGTTCCTGTATCTGATTTTCGGTTACAACACCAAGATGATCGAAAAAGTCGAGCAGTCAGAGAAACCCAGGGAGGACGAAGACAATAAGAAAGAAAATATTCTTTCTCACAGCCGGCTGATGTCCATTATCAGGCATTTGAGCAAAAACGCCACGCCGGAGAGAAAAGCGATCGTTGCGTTCGAGACCATGATTGGCCTGTCCCTTATCAGCATGCTGTTCAGTTTGCGGGCCAAAGGCGAGCAGTCGGATCTGGTGTTCAACTATATTTTGACAGGGAAGTGGAACAGGGGCCTGAACATATTCTCGCTGACCAGTATCGTGATGCTCTTCTGCGGACTGGTGCTCGTGATGCTGTTCGTCCGCTTCGTTGCGAATACGCTCGGGAAGATGCTCAATTCCAGAGGAAAGACGATCTGCAGGCTGTTTTCCAACCTGATCAACTACATAGGTATCCTGGTATTTATCTACTACTCGCTGTCCTATCTGGGCGTGGATACGAACGCGATCCTCGCCTCCGTCGGAGTCATCGGTATCGGCGTCTCCATGGGCGCGAGAGACCTCATAGCCGACATCTTCGCCGGCGTATCCATGATCTTCGAGGGCGAGTATCAGGTCGGCGATATCGTCAACATTGACGGCTACAGAGGAATGGTTCAGGAGGTCGGCGTGCGCAGCACGAGACTCGTCGGCAGAGGCGGCAACGTCAAGGTCATCGGCAACAAGGACATCAAGAGCGTGACCAACCTCACGAAGATGAATTCCTGGGTCGCCATAACGATCAAGGTAGACGTCAACTATGCGCTTCGAGACGCGGAAGAGATCATTAAGAACACCCTTCCCCAGATCGCGGCCAAGCACCCCGAGATCATCAGCGGCCCTTTCTACAAGGGCGTCCTGGCTGTGGAGATGGGCTTTGCGGTGTTGTCGATCATAGCGGAGTGCAATGAGGACAACTATCACAAGGTGGAAAGAGCGCTCATCAGAGAGGTGCTGCTGGCTCTCCGTGAGAACAACGTTCCGGTGAAGTAAAAAGAAATTCAAGAAAAACAGGGCTGCCGCATTTATATGCGGCAGCCCTTATTTTAGTTAGGTTGACTTGTCTGGATGATGGGACGGTAGTGTGTGGGGGCCATCCTTACAGAAATTCTTATTGAATCGATGGTGCGAATAAAGCATGTCTGGGTTAAACTGTCCATCGAGTTCCGGGTCTACGTCAAATCGGATGGGTTGTAAAAAGCTTGTCTGGGATAAACTGCCCATCGACTTCCGGCTTTGCGTTAAATCGGATGGGCTGTTAAAGCATGTCTGATTTAAAACTCTCCATCCATTAGGAAGCTTTCTCTGTAAG
>CADBIU010000050.1 GCA_902794825.1 uncultured Lachnospiraceae bacterium | reverse complement strand
TTCTCCTCCAGTTCCTGGCCGAAGTCCAGCATCTGCTCGTAGTGGATCCGCATATCCATCAGGAAACTTCGGATGTCGTTGAGTTTATCCGGATACTTGTCCAGCTCTCTCCCCAGTATCTCATCCTCGATCAGCCCCAGCTCATGCTCTGTATCCACGAGCAGGCGAAGGTCTCTCTCGATGAGAGCTTCCAGAAAGTCGTACAGAAACCTTTCCAGAGACGGAAGCTTCCATCTCTTGCGCCAGCTGATCTTCTGTACGACGAGCTGCGCGAACTCTCCGTTTTCAATGAAGATGATGCCCTTTTCATCCAGCGCGAAGGCGCATCTGTGCGGAGGACCGCCCATTTCCGAGCGCCTCGGCACATACAGGGTGCCCGTCAGTGAATCAAAGTTGACAATGGCCTTGGTCTCCAGAACTTCCGACGGGTCCATGTCCATATCGATGACCATGTCGAATTTCTCTTTCGTCCTGTTCCAGGTCTCAGGGTCCATGATAACGACGTAGGAAGGATCCCCCGGTTTTCTGTTAAAGATTTCTTCCGCGCCGCACTGCGTGAGCGTTTCTTTAATCTGATAGAACGTAGCGTTTCCCATAGTCTTGTTCTTTCTTTAAGCCGTATTTGCTGCCAATTATGCCTCTGATTCTCTCAGCGCTCCAGGATCGTCTCCTTCAGCGACACATATTTGTCCGCGAGACACACGATCCAGGCCTCGCGGCTCCTGGGCAGGTGCGTCAGGTTCAGCGGCCACATGTGACTGTAGATGATGTGCTGCACTTCCTCATCCGCGTCAAAATATTTCTCAGCATTCTCTCTCGCCCTCTCGGCGTGTATATATCCGTGAAGATTATGTTCTCCGTTGTCTTCGTGATGCCAGTCATACAGATAGAAGTCATGCAGCATGGCGCCCTTGATCAGTGTCGGCACCTTGGCATGTAAGTGCAGCTTCCTGTTGAGCTCGAAACTCAGCCTTGCGACACGCTCACAATGCTCATATGTGCTCACTTTACCGTGCTGTGTATAATTCTTCATCTGCTGGACATGTCTGTCGGACTGGAGGTCACTCAATATTTTGTCCATTTTCTGCTTGTCAGTCATTTATCTCTCCTGCTGTCATTAGTTTATTGCCATGTATTATTATACAGACTAAAGCTGCATTTTTCGATATACTAAATTCAGCAAAAAACTTCGCAATGTCACGAAGACTATGGCCTGAAAAAGCCTCTGTTTTCTTTCGCGGAACATGCTATTATGGAGTAGACGGTTTCACGGGTCTTTCCTGTGAAGACTGTATCTACTGTAAGGGGGTATTTTCTATGAATAATAACAATGACAGGATCCAGCGCAGCAATTACATACTGCTCGGTCTCGTAATTCTGATGCTGCTCTACGGCGTAATATACCGTTTTATGAGCGGGGACGATTCGCTCTACATCTTCGGAATCCCCGTCATCCCGGGTTCGAACAAGGAAGAGACCACTCAGGAAGAGACCACAGGCAGCGATGCGCCCGCAGACAGCTCGCGCGCACTGTTCCAAGCCATAGACGAAATGCTCGGGTGAATAGCCGTCAAGCGGGGCTCCGTTCCCCGATTTCTTAAGTGCATCTTAAGATTTATCATTTTTTTGATTAAAATTGTTCATTGACGCACAAATTCTACCGATGCTATCATTCTTTCAGGCTTTAACAGCCTAAAGTAATTATAGAAACAGTAAACCGAGGATTTAACCATGAAGCGCGATCTTTACAACAACAACTTCTTCTTTAGCTTTAGCTTTAACTTTACTGACATAGGCAGTAAGGTTGATTTGCTATGCTAAGGATTGATCGCGGAATTCAGAGTCAGTTAACTTAGGGCGTGGCACTTCAACAAGTGCCACGCCTGTTTTTTTGTAATCATCCGGCAACCCGGAGAAAGAATTGAATCTTTCCGGGGAATGCATTCACCGGGAAAGATTCAATTCTTTCTCCGGGGCGGCCAAGGTGCGAAGCGCCTCCGGACGCCTCAAGTCAGAAATGCGTCGCATTTCTGACTTGAGTTGCCGGATGATGACCAAACACTTTTTCCAAGGAAAGGAGCCCCCATGAAAAACTATTACCAGAAAGAGATCGAGACCGCGTCCCGCGAGGAGATTCTCAAAATCCAGAACGAAAAGATCGTCAAGCAGGTGAAACATGTCTATGACAATGTCCCCTACTACCGCGATCTGATGGACAAAAAAGGAGTTAAGCCTGAAGACATCCAGAGTGTAGACGACATCCATAAGCTCCCTTTCCTGAGCAAAGATGACCTCCGTGAAGCATATCCCTACGGGCTTCTCGGCACAGACCTCAAGAAATGCGTCCGCATCCAGTCCACTTCCGGCACGACCGGAAAGCGCGTAGTCGCTTTCTACACACAGAAGGATGTCGATATGTGGGAAGAGTGCTGCGCAAGGGCGATCGTAGCTGCCGGCGGCACTGACGAAGACGTCGTGCAGGTCGCTTACGGTTATGGCCTCTTCACCGGCGGCCCCGGCCTCAACGGCGGTTCCCACAAGGTCGGCTGCCTCACACTTCCCATGTCCTCCGGCAATACCGACCGTCAGCTCCAGTTCATGATGGACCTGAACGCGACGATCCTCTGCTGCACCCCTTCTTACGCCGCGTATCTGGGTGAGTCCCTGGCAGAGCGCGGATATAAGCCCGAAGACAACAAGCTCAAGGCCGGTATTTTCGGCGCGGAGCCCTGGACCGAGGAGATGCGCCAGAGCATCCAGAAGAGCCTCGGGATCAAGGCTTATGATATCTACGGTCTTACAGAGACCTCCGGCCCCGGCGTGTCCTTCGAGTGCGAGGAGCAGACAGGCATGCATATCAATGAGGACCACTTCTACGCAGAGGTCATCGACCCCAAGACCGGTGAAGTGCTCCCTGAAGGTACCAAGGGCGAACTCGTCTTCACATCCCTCGACAAGGAAGGCTTCCCTCTCCTGCGCTACCGCACCAAGGATATCTGCATCCTCTCCAGGAAACCCTGTTCCTGCGGCCGCACCCATGTCAAGATGACCAAGCCCCTTGGCAGAAGCGACGACATGATGATCATCCGCGGCGTCAACGTATTCCCGAGCCAGATCGAGGCGGTTCTTCTGAAGGAAGGCTATTCTCCCAACTACCAGATCGTCGTAGACCGCGAGAACAACACGGATACCTTCGACATTTACGTAGAGTTCTCCCCTGAGCAGTTCTCCGACAAGATCGCGGACGTTCAGGCCCGTGAGAAAGCATTGAACGGCGCGATGCGCTCCATGCTCGGCATCGGTCCCAAGATCCACCTTGTGGCTCCCAAGACCATCACCAGATCTGAAGGCAAGGCAGTTCGCGTCATTGATAAGCGCAAACTTCACTGATAACAGTATTTTGACAAAGGAGGAAAAACCATGGCGATCACACAGTTGTCCGCATTTCTTGAAAACAGACCCGGAACCCTTTACGATGCCGTAAGCAGCATCTCCGACGCAGGAGTCAACATTCGCGCTCTGTCCGTCGCGGATACCAGAGATTTCGGAATTCTCAGGCTCATCGTCTCCGACGTCGAAAAGACCAAAGAAGTCCTCTCCGACAATGTAGTCATCACCCAGACCAAGGTCATCGCCGCCCGCATGAGCGACGAGGCAGGCGCCCTGAAGAAGATCCTCAAAGTTATACAGGATACAGGCGTCAATATTGAATATGTCTACGCTTTCACCTCTTCTGTTGCCGGCTCCGCTTATGTAGTCCTTAGAGTAAACGACATCGAAGAAGCTGAGGCAGTCCTTGCCCGCAACGGTATAGAGACCCTCTCCGACAGCGATATGACGGGCCTTCTGTAAATAAAAAACTCCGGCGGATACCGTTGCTTGAACGGTGTTTGCCGGAGTTCGTTTCATAATCCGAATATTCCTTTTACAAAAATCTCGATCCCGATCGCGATCAGGATACATCCACCCAGTATGGAAGCTTTCCAGGAGAGCCTCGTGCCTGCCTTTCGGCCGATCAGAAGGCCGCCGACGCAGATCACGAAGGTGACCGCGGCAATGATCAGTCCTGCGGTGTTCGCCATGATCAGATCATATTCCGCGATCGTAAAGCCCACGGACAATGCGTCGATGGAAGTTGCGATGCCCTGGATGAGCAGGTCCTTGTCCGAGGCGCTTCGGTCCTGAGCGGCGAGCTCTTCTTCATCTGTCTTTCTTTCCTCCAGTCCCTCCAGGATCATCTTCCCACCGATATAGAGAAGGAGGAGCAGGGCGATCCAGGGTATAAACTGCCTGAACTGTGAAAAGGCCTCGACGATCGTATGGACGCAGATCCATCCGATCATGGGCATGATATATTGGAAGAAGGCATACACACCGGCAATGGCAAAAATCCTGTTTCTCTTCATATAAGGCTCGTGAAGTCCGTTCGCGAGAGAAACGGAGAACGCGTCCATTGCCAGGCCGACTCCGAGCGCCGCGCTGGTCGCGACAAAAAATAGATTCATGTTTACCTCTGTCTATATAAGAACAGTTCCTTTTCGTTACCTACCTATGGCAACACAGCACTCCTTAGTTAGTCAATAATAATTCACTGTCTTTTGCGGCAAAAAATTCCCGGACGCCTGAAAACCGGTGTCCGGGAATTGTAAACTGCAAACTCTCCTGTCGGCGTGTTATCAGCCGATGATGTCCTTTACGACTGCCTTCAGGCTCTCGTTGGTTGCATCCGCGAAGAAGTACTCCTTGAAGTTCTTGCCTGCAAAAGCGCCCTTGACAAGTTCCTGATCCAGAGCGGGAAGGATCTCTTCCATGGTCTTGTAGGTGACAAGCTTGACCTGGTCGAGGATCTTCTTATTTCTCTGTTCCGGTACTGCTCTCTCCTTGGGATATCCGCCGCCGGAGGGCTCGCAGAAAAGTTTCTCGAAGATGTACTCAAGATTGAGGTCTCCGCCCCAGCCAAATCCGAGCGCGAAAGGAAGGGAGATCGCGTTGCCGTCGTTGATCTGTGCGAAAGTATAGGCATCAAGAGGTGTTGCGACGTGTCCGCAGATCACGCCGGGGAAGCTGTTGAGCGCCAGCATAGCGCCCTCGCCTGTGCCGCAGCCTGTGATAACATAGTCGCATGCGCCTGCGTTAAGCAGTGTAGCTGCAAGGATTCCGTTCTGCACGTATGTGAGCTGAGCCTCGTCGTCAGCTGCATACATACCATAGTTCTTAACCTCAAAACCCATGGGTTCCACGACCTTGCGCAGAGCCTTCTCAATGATGCTGTTCTTGGCCGCCTGGCTGTTCTCGTTGATCAGTGCGATTCTCATAATCATTACTCCTTATTAAAAACACAGTTATGAAAGTTCAGTTTTATATAAGTAAATATACCATCGCTTCAATCAGGACTTCTATGGATTTTTTCACAGTAAATATGGACAAAGCGGAGATTTCTTCATTCTCCCCGTATCTGCACCAGCACGATCGCGGCGAACATGATCACGCATCCCAGAAGTTCTCTGCCGGTCATCCGCTCTCCCAGGAGCAGAGCACCCGCGATCACCGCAAACACCGATTCCAAACTCATGAGAAGTGACGCGACAGCAGGATCCGTATACTTCTGCGCGATGATCTGCAGCGTATAGCCGAGTCCGCCTGAGATGAGACCGCAGTAGAGGATCGGAATGGCGGCTGACACTATTTTGGCCCAGCCCGGCTGTTCCAGGATCAGGGCTGCTATAGAAGATATCACCGTGCAGGACGCAAACTGGATCGCGGAGATCCGGATCGGATTACCCAGCTTCACAAAATGATCGCAGCACAGGATGTGGCCGCTGAACAAAACAGCGCAGATGCAGACCAGCGTATCTCCCCGGCCGAGGTGCAGGCTCTCAGTCATGCACAGCAGGTACATCCCGACAACGCCCATCAGCACTGCAAGCAAAAAGCCGATCACCGGCACGAGCAGCATATACATCGCGGTGATAAATCCCGCTTTGCCGGCTGTCGTGTACACGATCCCCATCTGCTGAAAAATACTCGCAGCTGAGAGAAATGTTCCGCAGCATATACCGCCGATGATCGTGTTCCTGCGATATACCGCGCACTCTTTCCGGCTCATGACGGCAAGCTTTTCCTTTTCCGACGCCATGGGTAAAAGCGATATGGCTCCAACAGCAATAGCTGCAAGAGCCATTCTCGCCGCGTTAAATGTGATGGGTTCTATGTCTTCCATGCCGACGCGTTGGAATACAAATGCCGTGCCCCAGATCATTGCCGTCAGCATCAGCAGCGCGTTTCCGAGCATTCTTTTATTGTTTCTCATTCCCGGGCAATTTCCTTTACGCAAAACTGAGTCAGGGGAAGACCCCTGACTCATAGTAGTCATTGATTATCAATCCTCTATAAACGCTTTGACTTGATCGTATACACCTTCGCCGTCGAGCATATACCTGTGGAGAAGCTCGCCCGCAGGACCCGACTCGCCGAACACGTCTCTGACGCCGATGCGGTACATCTTCGTGGGGCACTTCTCAGACAGGCACTCCGCCACAGCTCCTCCGAGGCCTCCTATGATGCTGTGCTCTTCCACTGTCACGACCCTTCCGGTCTTGGAGGCGGTCTGTACGATCAGATCATCGTCCAAAGGCTTGATGGTGCAGATGTTGACAACCTCTGCGTCAATTCCATCCTTAGCCAGCATGTCCGCTGCCTCAAGAGCTGACGCCACGCAGAGTCCGTTCGCGACAATACTCACATCCTTGCCTTCGCGCAGGATGCTGCCCTTGCCGATCTGGAATTCATAGTCCTCGTCGAATACTACCGGCACCGGAGAACGGCCGAAGCGGATATATACCGGTCCGTCGTGCTCCACTGCTGCCTTGACAGCCTTTCTTGCCTCTGTGTCATCGGCAGGGCACATTACGACCATTCCGGGGATCATGCGCATGAGCGCCAGGTCCTCCAGACACTGGTGGGACGCTCCGTCCTCACCTACGCTGATTCCCGCGTGAGATGCACCGATCTTCACGTTCAGGTGCGGATAGCCGATGGAATTGCGGATCTGCTCGTAAGCGCGGCCCGATGCGAACATAGCAAAACTGCTGGCAAAAGGTACCATTCCGGCTGCCGCGAGGCCCGCCGCTATGGACATCATATTGCCCTCCGCAATACCGCAGTCAAAAAATCGATCCGGATAAACCTTCTGGAACTCACCGGTCTTTGTGGATCCGGCAAGGTCAGCGTCCAGAACTACCAGGTTAGGCATCTTGGCGCCGAGTTCCACAAGCGTTTTTCCATAACTTTCACGGGTCGCGATCTTCTTTACATCACTCATAACGCCTCACCAATCCTTTCCAGATCTGCCATAGCGATCTTGTACTGTTCTTCGTTCGGCGCTTTTCCGTGCCAGCCCGCGTTGTTCTCCATGAACGAGACATCCTTGCCTTTTACGGTCTTGCAGATGATCGCCGTGGGCATTCCCTTGATCGTCCTGGCTTCCGCGAATGCCGCTGCCAGCTGCTCAAAATCATGACCGTCTTCCACATTGATCACATGGAAATTAAACGCTTCGAACTTCTTATCGATTGGATAAGGGCTGTTGACTTCTTCCAGCGTGCCGTCGATCTGAAGATTGTTATTGTCGACGATCACACACAGGTTATCCAGTTTTTTGGCACCCGCGAACATGGAAGCTTCCCATACCTGGCCTTCCTCAATCTCTCCGTCTCCGAGCAGTGTGTAAACGCGGAAATCCCTTTTCTGGACTTTTCCCGCGACTGCCATTCCAACCGCGCAGGAAATGCCCTGTCCCAGGGAGCCGGTGCTCATATCAATACCGGGCAATAAGCGCATAGAGGGGTGTCCCTGCAGACGCGTGCCCACGTGACGGAAAGTCTTGAGTTCTTCCCTGTCAAAATATCCCTTCTCTGCCATTACGCCGTAAAGCCCGGGGCAAGTGTGTCCCTTGGACAGCACAAACCTGTCCCTGTCGGGATCATCCGGATTCGCGGGATCCACATTCATCTCCTTCATATAGAGATACGTGAAGATCTCAGCCGCGGAGAGAGATCCGCCGGGATGCCCTGCTTTCGCGTAATAAACAGCAGTGATGATATTCTTCCTCACCTGATTCGCTGTCTTTTTCAGTTCTCTTATGTAATTGTTCTGCATCATTCCTCCTTTGCAGTTTATACGTTTCCCAAGGTTATTATATCTTGTTGTTCCCCTGACGTCACCATTTTGTGACCGTCTTGTGCGGTATGTTCCTATATTTATACACGCTCTATGGGCTTGCTCATGCTTGCCAGGCGAGGCTGGCCGTCTTATCGGGCGGCCGTGGTCCATTACGCCCTTCAGCTTTCAAAACAAAAAAGCTGCTGCAACTCCTGATAATAATCGGTGGTTGCAGCAGCCTCTGAGCCGCTTTTTTCGAGATCTGCTTTACAGATTACTCAATATTTTGCGGGTATGGTATCACCCGCTCAGTTCACCAGAGCCGCATACTCTTCCAGCTTCTTCTTCGCTGCCGGGCTGATGTTCCTGGGAACCGCGATTCTGATCTCGACGAATTCATCGCCCTTCTTAGGTGACCTGCCTTCCGTGTGGATTCCTTTTTCCTTAAGCCTGATCTTGCTGCCGGACTGGATGCCCGCAGGAATCTTGCAGCTGACCTGGCCATGAAGCGTGGGAAGCATTGCCTCCCCGCCCAGAACTGCCGTGGTATACGGAATCTGTGCCGACGTATAGAGGTCCAGACCTTTTCTGGTGTACTCGCTGTCAGGATCGATGTGGATCTCGATCAGTAAATCGCCCTTCTTGCCATCTGCTCCAGCCATTCCGCGTCCGCGCAGCCGGATCTTCTTGCCGTCTTCGATGCCGGCAGGAATCTTCACTTCAAGCGTTGTCAGACTTGCTTTGCTTCCGGTTGCCGCAGGATCCTGAAGCTGAATCCTCTTTGTGGCTCCAAGAGCCGCGTCGCGGAAGCTTACCGTCATAGAACTTGTCATATCCAGCGACTGCTGCCGGGCTGCCCGTCTGCCGGTTCCGCTGCCGTAGGTCCCGCCCCCATAGGATCCGGTTCCGTCATCGAAGCCATCAAATCCGAATCCGCCGAAACCTGAGCCTCCGGAAAACCTGCTTCCTCCGAATCCTGAGCTTCTTGATCCGCCGAACATGTCTCCAAACATGCTGCGGAACAAGTCTTCCGCATCCTGTCCGCTGAAGTGGAAGGACTGGTAGCCGTTTCCGTTTGTGCTGTAGTACTGGTATCCGCCGGGTCCGCCCGCTCCGCTTCCGGGTGCGGGTCCACTGCCGTCAAAGGCCGCGTAGCCGTATGTATCATAAAGCTTCCTCTTCTCCGGATCGCTCAGAATAGCATAGGCCTCGCCGACGTCCTTGAATTTCTGTTCAGCGTCTTTATCTCCGGGATTTGCGTCCGGATGATACTTCTTGGCAAGCTTTCTGTATGCGGACTTTAGTTTCTTATCATCAGCAGTGCGCTCGACGCCGAGCACTGCGTATAAATCTTTGTTCATATCATTTCCTCCTATATGCGTGAACGCGCGAGAACATAACAGAATCCTGTCAGGTTCTCAAGATCCTTCCTGCTTCCAGAAATCCTGTCAGGTTCTCGCAGCGATTGTATCCTTTGTTCTATTATGACTATAACAGATACTCTTCCTAATAGCAAGAGGTAATTATCATAATTTTCCTGCGCTTACAGATCATTCTGCTGATTTCTTGTCCGTGCTCCCTTACCTGAGCCCTTAGAACTACCTCTAAGGGCTCGGATTTGGCAGGCCTCTGGTATACTACCCACAGAATTCTTACTTCTCCGACGTTTCAATGCCGTTCCAGTTCTCAGAACGGCGCCATGACGGCGCCGGTCACAATATTAAAGCTCCTCCGACGTTTCAACGCCGTTCCGGCTCTCAGAACGGCGCCATGACGGCGCCGGCCACAATATTAAGGCTTCTCCGACGTTTCAACGCCGTTCCAACTCTCAGAACGGCGCCATGACGGCGCCGGCCACAGTATTAAGGCTTCTCCGACGTTTCAACGCCGTTCCGGCTCTCAGAACGGCGCCATGACGGCGCCGGCCACAGAAATCTTACCTCTCCAGCGCTCGGGACGCCGCCCCACAGCAATTCAAAAGGGGCCTGCCGCCTTAGCGACCGCCCCTTGTAAATTCTGAGAACCGATATTCAGTTTTTCGAGATCCGATCAGATCCTCTCGGTGTACTTCTTATAGATAAATCCGTAGCAGGTGCCTCCTTCGGGATGATAGCAAAGAAGTCTGTACCACTCGCCGTCTGTCGTAATGCCGTTGATCTTAAGTTTGTGGCCATACTCATATGTCTTAAGGACCTTGCCGTTGGGAGCCAGTCTGCATTTAAGACCGCTGCGGGCAGTTGTTCTTACCCAGTAGGGACCAATGTCTCTGACGCCTACGGAAGCAGCTCCTACACCGCCGGTTACCTCTTCAAGCATTGACTCATCAAGTTTCATATCTTTGATCTCATTGTTCTCACTCATTTTTAATACCTCTCATTTTGTAATTTGTTTAGTTTGTTTATTTCTGAAGCCGTTTTCTGACCGGCTTTCAGTTTCGTATTTTTGTTACCTGTCTATATATACGCAGGTTTCCGGATTATCCACACACTTTTTTCAAAAAAATTTCTGAGAATTTTTACTGACAAACGGGAATTTCGCCTGTCAAATGACCCTTAGGCAGTAATCATACTCCGCACGGTTCTCAAGTATGCAGAAATTCCACATGTCCGTCGTCGATGTGATAGATGGCTCCGATCACCGCGGGGTCGTTCCCATGGCGCAGGTGATCGATATCCAGCGCATGGCTGATCTGCCTGATGCTGTGTTCCACATTCAGGCACGAAGCGCGGTAAGGATCGGTCTCCTCTCCGATCGCCAGCTGAATCTCGTCCGTGATGTATTTGATAAAGCCGGACGGTTCATGGTGGATCGCCGCTTCTACTGCCCCGCATCCGGTGTGTCCCATAACCACCACAAGGTTGGATCCCAGGTGTTCCACCGCGTACTCGATGCTGCCCAGCTGATGGTCGTCGATCACATTGCCGGCCAGGCGGATCGTGAACAGTTCGCCGATCCCTGCCGAGAAGATGCTCTCCGGTATCACCCGGGAATCCGAACACGCTATGACAATGGCGTATGGCTGCTGTCCATTCTCATAAGTTCTGAGCCGGGCCGCAGGAGAGATATCCCCGCTGCCGGTATTCTGCGTGAGATACTTCCTGTTTCCTTCTTCCAGTTTTCTGATGGCTTCTTTTGCTGAAATCATGGTGTTCCCCCTTATTGTAAAACAAAGTTTCCATCTTAACCTTGCGTTTTCCCTCTCATCATTATATTGTACATTAATGAACCGGATTAATCACCTCTCCGGACCGAAAACAATCACAGCAAGGAGAATTTAATGAAACTGATCGATAGAACCGTTGCTGATTTTACACAGGAACTTGCTTCTCCCGCGCCTGTACCGGGCGGAGGCGGCGCCAGCGCCCTGGCTGCGGCTATAGGCATTTCCCTCGGGGACATGGTAGGCGAGCTTACCGTTGGCAAGAAGCGCTACGCTGACGTCGAAGAAGACATCCGCGGTCTGATGGAGCGCTCCCAGGCGCTTCGCCTTCGCTTTCTGGAGCTCGTGGACGGGGACGCCGAGGCTTTCGCCCCTCTCGCTAAGGCCTACGGGATTCCCAAGGATGACCCTGACAGAGCTGAGATCATGGAAAACGCTCTGAAGACAGCCTGCAGCGTTCCCATGGACATCATGAGAGCCTGCGCTGAAGCCCTCGATATCATCGAGGAGTTTGCCGCGAAGGGCTCCAAGATCGCCATCTCCGACGCGGGCTGCGGCGCGATCCTCTGCAAAGCTGCCATGCAGGCGGCCTCCCTCAATGTTTTCATCAATACGAAGTCAATGAAGGACCGGACCTGCGCGGAGGCGCTCGAAGAGGAGGCGAACGCTCTTTTGGCAAAATATACCGTCCTCGGGGACACTGTTTATAATAAGGTAGCTGACAGGATCCGCGGCTGACGGAAGGATCACCATAGAAAGGATTAAGAATGGCTTTAGTACTTAGAGGCAAAGAAGTCGCTGACGCCCTCACCGCTCAGATGAAGCGGGATGTGGAGCAGCTCAGGGCAGCCGGCACAGTCCCGACGCTCTGCATCTTCCGCGTGGGCGAAAGGCCCGATGACCTCTCCTACGAGAGAGGCGCCGTTAAGCGCGCATCAATGGTCGGCGTAGAAGTAAAAAAAGTGGTTCTTCCTGCGGACGTCTCCCAGGAGGAGTTTGACAGCGAGTTCAGGAAGGTAAACGAGGACGACAGCATCCACGGCATCCTTCTCTTCCGCCCGCTGCCCAGGCATCTTGACAGCGAGAAAGCGCGGCAGATGCTGGATCCCGCCAAAGACATCGACGGATGCACGGATCTGTCCCTGGCCGGCGTCTTCACAAATACGAAGACCGGATTCCCGCCCTGCACCGCTCAGGCTGCGATGGAGATCCTTCATTATTTTAAGATCCCGATCAAGGGCAAAAAAGCAGCCGTCATCGGCCGCTCCCTGGTCGTCGGGCGCCCTGTCGCCATGATGCTGATGCACGAGAACGCGACAGTGGTCAACTGCCACACCCGCACGGTCGACGTCCCCTCCATCACAAGAGAGGCGGACATCCTGATCACAGCTTCGGGCCAGCTTCACAGCGTCACGAAGGAATACACGAACCCTGACCAGGTCGTCATCGATGTGGGCATCAACTGGGATGAAAAGAAGGGCGGCATTTCAGGCGACGTCGATTTTGAAGATGTGGAGCCTAATGTCGCGGCGATCACCCCCGTCCCGGGAGGCGTAGGCGGCGTTACCACCTGCGTGCTCATCGGACATGTAATTGAATCTGCAAAAAGGAGGCATTCATGAATTCACCTGCGGAAATCCTTCAGATCTGGATCGGCAACAGTGTCAAAAAAGCGACTCTCCCGACCTTTAAAATGATCCTTCTGGGCATTGCAGCCGGCATCTATATCGGCTTCGGCTGCCACGGCTTTCTTCTGTCCACGGCGGCTGCTGAGACAGTTTTCGAAGCCGGCATTGCCAAACTGGTCGGCTCCGCGCTCTTCCCTCTCGGACTGATGCTGGTCGTCCTGTGCGGCGGAGAGCTCTTCACCGGCAACAACCTGCTGACCCTCGGCATCCTGGACAGGAAGATCACACCGGCGCAGCTGCTTAAGAGCTGGATCGTGGTATATTTTGCCAACTTTGCGGGCAGCCTCTTTCTGGCAGTCCTTCTCGCGCACAGCGGCCTCTACACCGGTGCTGCCGGCGAGCGTGCGATCGCGGTAGCAACTTCCAAAGTGAGCGCGCCCTTTATGGGCCTCGTCATCAAAGGCATTCTCTGCAACATCCTCGTAGTGCTTGCAGTGTGGTTCGCGGCCGGCGCCAAAGACATGATCGGCAAGATCTGGGCCATCTGGTTCCCGATCACGATGTTCGTCTTCTCGGGCTTCGAGCACTGCGTCGCCAACATGACCTACATCCCGCTGGGCATGATGCTCGGCGCCGAAGTCAGCATCGGCCAGCTGCTGATCGCCAATCTCCTGCCGGTCACCATCGGCAACCTCATCGGAGGCGCGGTGATCATGCCGCTGATCTACTACTATTCTTATCGCTGATCTCACTAAAAAATGAAGGCTGTGAAAGCCCGGGGTATTAGTTTTCCCGCGGCTTCACAGCCTTTTTTATGTATGCAGGACACTCGCCTCTATCTCTAATCCGCAGCCGGGTTCTTCATACGCTCATCACTGTTCAATGATCTTTTCGGCAATATATGCAAGAACCTGTAACTGTTCTTTAGACAGTTCTGATATAACAGAGATAAGTTTGAGACGGAAAGAATCTTCCTCATCCACGATCAGTTTGTACGCCATTTTCCTGACTATGGCATCGCGACCTTTCTTTACGAAAATCTCCCCTTCACCGGTATCCAGCCATTCCCGGTTGACTCCAAAAGTCTCACAAACAACTCTTTTAACTGATTCCGTTGGCTCATTTCTTCCAACTTCATAATTGGCGACCGTTCCTCTTTTGATACCGATCTCATCAGCAAACTGTTGCTGCGTAAGACCAAGAACTTTTCTCAGTTTCACGATCCTTTCCCGCATATATCCATCCTCCTTATCAGTATTATTTTATAGTCTGAACATACAACTGTAAACTCTGTTGTGATACCTGCGATGTTTTGTTGACCCTAATAGATATCTGCTATACAATAGCAACAAATACACATTTTAGTGCTTATGTTGCTATTGTATGGTATGTGAGGGATTGAAAAAAGATGAACGAACAAGAATTGCATTATCTGAAAAAAATCTTTAATGCCATTACTAAAATGACCGAAGCCGAAAAGAAACATTTTTTGAACCTTGCCAAAGAAATAAGGAAAGGCAGCATGACCGGCATAAATACGCAGGATTTTGCACGTTTAGACGATCTGATAAAAAGAGAGACTAATGAGGAAGACGAATGAAGAAGATTATTGAGATCATCATGATAGGTATAGTACTTGCCCTGAACTGCGCGGCATGCGGCAGTGCTCCAGCAGAAACAGAGACAATAGCGAATACTGCAGAACTGTCAGCGACAGCCGCAAGGCTGATTGGCTGCAGCGAAGAAACCGCCCTCAATCTTTTGGAAGAAATAAGTACCGACTTGGGAGAAATAACAGAGTTGGACAACGCTCCGCAGGAAATGCTTCCTCCTGAATTCAAGAGGATCATAAAAGTGACAGCGGGAGGAAATCTCTACTATGTCGGAATCGGCAAAGGAGACGGGACGGATGAATATTATGTAGGAAACATCGTATCCTCGGACGGTGTACTGATCAAGAGCCTTATCAAGTGAAAGGCAGACATCTCTTAATAGAAAGGAAAAGCCGCAGTGCCGGAGAATAATCATCCCGGCACTGCGGCTTCTTTCATATTCATTTCACTTCTGTTTCCCGCTGCAGATCAGTTTTTGCCCGGGTCAGAGTATTGTCCTTATCAGCACCATATAGACCGCCGTCCCCAGCAGGATGCTGATCAGCGAGTTTCTCTTGAGCACCTGCGCGCCGACCACACAGCCCGCCGCGATCAATTCAGGAAGTCCATACGGCTGTGCCAGCGGCGTGATATCCTTCAGGCAATAGATCACCAACATACCGATGATCGCCGGGGGAAGCACCTTCCCCAGATAAGTGATGTAGGGCGGAGTCTCTTTTCGGAACACCAGAAAAGGCAGGAACCTCAGAAGGATTGTCACAACTGCCATCACCGCGATAAGAATTACTGATCTCACTGTTTTGCCTCCTCTCTGTCTTGGGCTTCCTCTTTGCCCCGAAGAAGCGTGAGGACCAATGTGATCAGCAGCATAGCCGGGATCAGGAACCTGTCCCTCCCAAAGATCACCAGGCACACAAGCGTACTCAGAAGCCCTGTCAGGGCCGGAATGTGATCCTTCGTCGTCAGCCACTGCTCCGTAAAGGCCGCTATAAACAGCGCCGTCATGGAGAATTCGATGCCCGCCGTCGAAAAAGGGATCACCGCGCCCAGCAGACTTCCGAGAATACTCCCTGTGACCCAGTAGCTGTGGTTGAACAGCGACACAAAGAACCTGTAGGCATTCGGGTCCGCCCCCTCCGGTGTCTTCCCGTCACACAGCAGCGAGTAGGTCTCGTCCGTCAGTGCAAATATCATATACGGTTTGTATTTGCCGGCGTCTTTATAGAGGTCGACCATGGAAATGCTGTAGAACAGGTGCCTCGCGTTTACCATGACCGTCGTCAGCGCTGTCGTGATGACCGACGCGCCGCCTGTCAAAAGATTGACCCCGACATACTGCATAGAGCCAGCGTAGATGAACAGGCTCATTGCCGCGGTCCACAGCACGCCATACCCCGCATTGTGCATCAGAATGCCGAAACCGGTCCCGAGGACGATATATCCCGCCATGACCGGGATCGACTTGTAAAAGGCTTGTTTGATCATTCGTTTATCCCCTTAAGGTAATTACATACACAGTATACCCGGCGGGGGCAGATTTCCAGTGGTGCTTCGGTATTTTTTACTGTGCAGAAAGATTTCATATAGAAGAAATCTTCTTTTTCAAATAGCTGACAACTTGTCTTTCTATGCAGAACGTGTTATTTTTATCTCACTCCTCCTTCTTTAATAAGAAGAGGGGCAGGTCTTAGATATTCTGAATATCTGTGCGATATCCGCAAAGTTCCAAAACGATTCGCATCCAACATATATGGTAATTAAGGCGTTTGTGTAATCTGCAAACGCTGGTTTTGCGTCGCTTTTTTTTACAAAAGGGGGGATAATTTGTTCATTAACAACTTGTTTTACGAAAAGCAACTTTTACAGAATATTCAGAAGCACCATTTCGAAAAGCTGTATGCGCCTGATAATCCATCCGGAATTCTTCTGTGTCAAAAACATCTGGACAGCTTCCGCTGGAGAAGACGGTATCTTCAGGCCGGACGTCCGGTTACTACTAATCTGCACAAAACGGAAAAGGGAATTGCAGAAAAACTGGCCGTCAATCTGTATCGGATCACATGTATCCAATATCTCCAGTCACAGATTTGTGCCATTGACAATATCCTCCGGCAGTTTGGCTCCACCGACAATACATTCAAACACCAGATACCAGATGATCCGGCGGACTCATTACAAGGCGATTTTCCAACTATGCCTGACTTTCAAGATCTGTTCCGAGGTCTGCACAGCCGTCCTCTGGTGCCTGCCGACTTCTTTGATCTCAAATCACCTTACAGGCAGTTCATCCTTTCCCATTTACAGAACGAGTATTCTTGGATCATTGATTGGTATCTCACCGATTTTGAGAAAAGCACCGACCACCCTGAGCAATTGATATTTCCGGTAAAACTCGGCTTTAATGTCCGTTCAAAATCAGAAGTGCTTATCGCTGACCGCCTGTATGAAGAAGGAATCTTGCTCCACTATGAAGAAAAACTATTCCTCTCTGACCACAGTTGTCGTCCTGACTTCAACCTCCCGATCACTCTCTACGAAAAATACAAATGGGAGCACTTTGGCGCGATGGACAAATCGTTTTATTTTAATATTACGAGAGGCAAGATACTGGCCTATTTGGACAATCAAATGTTTCCGGGGATTAATATGCTCACGACTTATGAGACCAAACAGAATCCACTGACTGAAGAGCAAGTCGATTATGTAATAACTTGGCTAAAAAGACGTTACAGACTCGCCTTCCCCGATATGCCGCCGGACAAATCATTCAACATGTATGATCTGGCAGCATATGTAAAGATTCAAAGAGGCCAACAATAGGTTGCCAGGTTGTTTTATCCCGCTATGAGATCTTCTGGTTTCTTCCTATGTGACCTTAATACACTTGGCCGACCTAATAGAGTCCCTAGACATACCTCTAGGGGCTCCATTACAGCAATCAACACCTGGCTTCATACCGACCGACCTAAACGAGCCCCTAGACATACCTCTAGGGGCTCCATTACAGCAATCAACATTTGACTTCCTACTGACCGACCTAAACGAGCCCCTAGACATACCTCTAGGGGCTCCATTACAGCAATCAACATCTGGCTTCATACCGGACGACCTAACCGAGCCCCTAGAAATACCTCTAGGGGCTCTATCACAGCAATCACCACCTGACTTCATACCGGCCGACCTAACCGAGCCCCTAGACATACCTCTAGGGGCTCTATCACAGCAATCACCACCTGACTTCATACCGGCCGACCCAACCGAGCCCCTAGACATACCTCTAAGGGCTCGATGACAGCAAATATAGGGACATACTCATAAATGTGCGGCCCCGCCTCAGTTCCGTACTGCGCCACGATCCGCACGATCGCGCTGCCAACAATTACTCCGTCGCTGATCGAGGCGATTTTTGCCGCCTGTTTCGGTGTGTTGATTCCGAAGCCGACAGCTGCAGGAATGTCCGTAACCTTACGGATTGCTTCCAGAATTGAGCCCAGGTCTGTTTTGATCTCGGAGCGGACGCCTGTGACGCCCATTGAAGAAACCACATACAGGAAGCCCCGCGCCTCCGAAGCGATCGCCTTGATTCGGGACTCCGAGGTCGGCGCGATCATCGAGATCACGTCAACGCCGTGCGCGGCCGCGATCGCCTCGCACTCGCCTTTTTCTTCATAAGGCAGGTCCGGAATGATGATTCCGCTGATGCCGCACTCCTCACATCTTGCAAAGAACCTCTCATATCCATAATGGAACACCGGATTGAGATAGCCCATAAATACGAGGGGCATGTCTGTTTTTTGACGCAGGCGCCCCACCATGTCAAAAATCTTGTCCGTCGTCGTTCCCGACCGCAGCGCCCGAAGGTCCGCCTCCTGGATCACGACGCCTTCCGCGATCGGATCGGAGAACGGAATTCCGATCTCAATGAGGTCCGCCCCGGCGCGCTCCATTTCCAGTATGTATTCCTCCGTCGCGGCGAGGTTCGGGTCACCCGCCGTGATAAACGCGATAAATGCTTTTCCGCCCGCAAAAGCGTCTTTGATTCTTCGTGCCATCGAAAGCCCCTCCTTGAATTAGTCCGAAATCTGAATGCCCTAGCAGCAGAGATCTGAATGCCACCGCAGTGCACTCAAGATTAATCCGAAATCTGAATGCCCCTGTAGCGTGCGATCGCCGCGACGTCCTTGTCGCCCCGCCCCGACAGGCAGATGATCATGCTTTGGTCGCTGCTCATCTGGGGTGCGAGCTTCCTGGCCTGCGCCACAGCGTGCGCGCTCTCGATCGCGCAGATGATGCCCTCCGTCCTCGCGAGATACTCGAAAGCCTCAACCGCCTCGTCGTCCGTGACGGGCACATATTCCGCGCGGCCGATGTCGTGCAGCCAAGCGTGCTCCGGGCCGATGCCGGGATAGTCGAGGCCCGCCGAGATCGAATAAACTTCTTTGATCTGCCCATACTCATTCTGGCAAAACAGTGACTTCATCCCATGAAATACCCCGAGACTTCCGTCCGCGATGGTCGCCGCGTGCTCACCGGTCTCGATCCCGCGCCCGGCCGCTTCGCAGCCGATCAGTTTCACGCCCTCATCGCCGATGAAGTGATAGAACATTCCCATGGCGTTGCTGCCGCCGCCCACACAGGCGACCACAGCGTCAGGAAGCTTTCCCTGAGCCTCGAGGATCTGCTGCCTGGCTTCCCGTGAGATGACCGCCTGGAAATCCCTCACGATCGTAGGAAAAGGATGCGGCCCCATCACTGAGCCGAGCACGTAATGCGTGTCATCCACTCTGCCGGCCCATTCGCGCATAGTCTCATTGACCGCGTCTTTGAGCACCTGCGTTCCGCTCTCCACCGGATGCACCTTCGCGCCCAGCAGCTCCATGCGGTAAACATTGAGCCTCTGCCTCTCACAGTCCAGCTTCCCCATAAAAACTTCGCATTCCATACCCAGAAGCGCCGCCACTGTCGCAGTCGCAACGCCGTGCTGTCCCGCACCGGTTTCCGCGATCACCCGCGTTTTACCCATTTTTTTGGCCAAAAGCACCTGTCCGATGCAGTTGTTGATCTTGTGGGCTCCGGTATGATTGAGATCTTCTCTCTTGAGATAGATCTTTGCTCCTCCGAGGTCTTTTGTCATTTTCTCCGCATAATAAAGACGCGAAGGCCTGCCCGCGTATTCATTCAGAAGCTTTGTCAGCTCCGCGTTAAAAGCGGGATCATTCTTATAAAAGTTGTACTGCTCCTCCAACCGGATCAGCTCGTTCATCAGTGTCTCCGGAACATACTGACCGCCGAATTTTCCAAATCTGCCTCTGGACATCTCTACCTCCTTGTCGAAGCGCCTTCTCTGCCGGCTTCTCTCACTGCCTGCACGCACCTTGCCATCTTTTCCGGATCCTTCCATCCGTCCGTTTCTGCTCCGCTGCTCAAATCCACCGCAAAGGGTCTGAACCTCCGCACGGCCTCCGCCACATTATCGGGCCCCAGGCCGCCTGCCAGGATCCACGGCCTTGCGGCTGCTCCGCGCTTTAGTGCCTCTGCATCTCTGATCAGCGACCAGTCAAAAGCCTCTCCGGTTCCTGTTCCATTATCGAGCAACAGATAGTCCGCCTCACTCTCCATCGCCCTCTTCAGATCATTAGCACATCTTATGCGGAACGCCTGGATTAACAACCGACCTCTGGGGTCGTTTGTTGTCATCAATCGACCTCTGAGGTCTCTTATGTAGGCGTTGTCTTCTTTGCCATGCAGCTGGATCAGATCCAGAAAACCGGCTGCGCTCACAACTTTTTCAACACTTTCGTTGACGAAAACGCCGACTTTCAGGATCCCCGGCGCCAGCCTCCGGGCCAGCAGCTCTGCGGCTTCCGGCGTCACTGATCTCCTGAATCCCGGAGACAGGATAAACCCTATGTAATCGGGCCTGCAGGCGTTCGCCGCCTCAATATCTTCTTTCCTGCGCATCCCGCAGATCTTGATCCCGGTCTCACACATCATTTCCACCTCTGGGGTACTTTTGCATCTCAAGCGACCTCTGGGGTACCTTTGCATCATCCGACCTCTGGGGTACCTTTGCGCCCGCTGCGCCGCGCACCGCATCCGACCTCTGGGGTACCTTTGCATCTAAAGCGACCTCCGGGGTACCTTTACTCACCTCTGAGCTCCCTCAGCGCCGCTGCCTTGTCCGGGTTCCTCATCAGCGTCTCTCCGATGAGGACCGCGTCCGTTCCGTTCTGCCGCAGGACCGCGATATCTGATGCCGTCCGGATCCCGCTCTCCGAGACAAAAAGCCTGTCCTTCGGAACCAGTTTCCGAAGCCGCACCGAATTGCCGCAATCCACGGTAAAAGTCTTCAGGTCTCTGTTGTTGACGCCGACAATGCCATGCTCTACGCGCAGCGCCCGCTCCACTTCT
>CADBIU010000049.1 GCA_902794825.1 uncultured Lachnospiraceae bacterium | reverse complement strand
GGTGAAAGTGATGTTCCCTATGGGAATTTCGTTCTACACACTGGAAGCGGTGGGCTATATCGCCGATGTATACTGGGAGAGATATCCCGCTGAGAAGCACCTGGGCAAACTGGCCCTGTTTCTGAGCTTCTTCCCCCAGATCATGGAAGGCCCCATTGCGAGATATCCCGACACATCGGATGCGCTGTTTGCAGGTGAGCCCCTGAATATGGCGAACCTCAATGAAGGTTTCCTCAGGATTATCTGGGGCCTGTTCAAGAAGATGGTAGTGTCCGACAGACTCAGCTACCTCACTACACATCTGTTCGGAAACTACAAGGATTACCACGGAAGTTTTATCATACTGGCGGCGATCGCGTATACGATCCAGCTGTACCTTGAGTTTTCCGGCAGTATCGACATCGTCATCGGCAGCGGCAAAATGTTCGGCGTGACGCTCCCGGAGAACTTCAACCAGCCTTTCTCGGCGCAGAGCGCGGCGGAATTCTGGAGGCGCTGGCACATGAGCCTGGGCAACTGGTTCAAAAACTATGTGTTCTACCCGATCACGGTATCGCCCATGGTAAAGAACTGGAATAAGACGGCCAGAAAGAAATACGGAAAGTATTGGGCCATGGTAGGGACGAGCGCGATGGCGCTGTTTCCCGTATGGGTGGCGACAGGCATCTGGCACGGAGCCGGGTGGAAATACCTGTTCTACGGAATGTACTACTTTGTGATCCTTCTCTTTGGAGTGGCGATGGAGCCGATCAAGGAGAAAAACTACGCAAAGATGGGGCTCGACCCGAACGTCTGGTGGCTCAAGACACTGCGGATCCTCAAGACCTGGGTGATCATCTTTACGGGAGAACTGTTCTTCAATGCAGTTAACCTCAAGGCAGGATTCCATATGTTCTTCAGTATATTCGGGAATTTCCACATCAGCTCGATCTGGAAGTACTGGCCCGACGCGATCACGACGGGAGACGTCTGGGCGATCTGCGTGGGCAGCGTCATTGTATGGATCGTCGGCTTCCTTAAGGAGCACGGCGTCGATGTGAGAGGAAAAATACTGAATGCGCGCACTCCCTACAAGTGGAGCGTGTATTATCTGATCATCTTCGCGATCCTGCTGTTTGGAGCATATGGAACAGGTTATCAGCCTGTAGATCTGATCTACGCGGGGTTCTGATATGACACAGGACAGCAAAAAGAGTATTGTTAAATTGGTCCTTTTCGGGGGCATTACATTACTCGCGCTCGTGATCGCGTCAGCAATGATGAAACCCACGAAATGGTTCGATGAAAAGCTGATCCAGGACAGAAACGCCCGTACCGTCCAGATGATGGAGCAGCCGGAGAATACGATCGATATTTTGAATCTCGGAGACAGCCTGAGTACTGCGGGCTTTTCGCCCATGGAACTCTGGAGGGATCAGGGATATACCTCATTCAATATCGGCGCGGACGGGCTGCGCATGAACGAAGCTTATTATGCTGTGGTAGAAGCTTGTGAGAAGCAGAAGCCGAAATACTTAATGATAGAATCGCTGACGCTCTTCCGCTATTCAATGGGTCAGGATCTTCAGATGCTCCTCTCGCAGCCGCTCTATCACCGGTTTGCTTTCCTGAAATACCACAATATCTGGAAATCCCTGGTCGAAGAAAAGGGTCTGATGGAGTATCACAGAGGTTATACCATCAATCAGAATGTGTGGGAATACGACGGTGAAGAGGATTATCTGAATCTCAATATTGGTGATTCCAACAGCAAGCTGACCATATCTGCTTTAAACAGCATGACATTTGACCGGATCAAAAAATTCTGTGATGAGAGAGGAATAGAGATCATTATTTACAGCATGCCCTCCGCCAAGAACTATAATCAGATCCGGATCGACGCCATGGAGGCTTTCGCGAAAGAAAAAGGCGTGACCTATATCGACCTGAACGGAAAGGCGGATGAGTTGGGGATTGACTGGACACAGGATACCAACGACGGCGGCGATCACATGAATCTGAACGGCGCAAGAAAGGTCGTGAAGTATTTTGGAAATTATTTCCGGGAAAACCTGAACCTGACGGACCACAGGGGAGATCCCTCTTATAGTGATTGGGACGAGGAACTCGTGGAATACGACAAACTCGTTGAAGAGATGGATGGAAAGAGTTACCTGGACATCTACACTGAGAAGAAGAACAAAGAGTGGGACGAGAAGTACAAAAAAGAAGATACCAATAATAATAACGATGTGAAAAAGTGAAGCTTTAAAGGACTTCCGGATCAAAAGAGTGCAATACTCATGCCGGAAGTCCTTTGCGTAACTGATTTTATGAGGCTGTAATGTCGAACATTAAGAATACGGGAATAATCAGGTTAATAATATTTGGTGCGGTCTTTCTGCTCCTTCTTACCGCTGCGTCCGCGCTGTCGACGCCGGTCAAATGGTTTGACGACAACCGGGTCCAGAACAGAAACGCCAGGATCACGGAAATGATGAAGCAGAATCCTTACACCGTAGATGTTCTCAATATGGGGGACAGTCTGAGTCTCTCTTCTCTGTCACCTATGGAACTGTGGAGGCAGAAGGGGTATACTTCCTTCAACATCGGCGCAGACGGTATCCGTATGCCGGAAGTTTATTATACGATCCTGGAAGCGGCTGAGGATCAGAATGTCAAATATCTTCTTTTCGAGACGCTTACTCTCTTCAGGTACAATGACAAGCAGGATATGCAGATGATCATATCGCAGCCGCTGTATCACCGCTTTACTTTCCTCAAATACCACAGCATCTGGAAACCCTACGTAGAGGGAAGAGGCATCAAGATCTATCACAAAGGCTACCTCATCAACCGTGAGATCCAGCCATACGAAGGCAATCCGGATTACATGAACGATGAACTGGGAGATGTCAGGACACAGATTCCCGATTTCAACCGCACATGGTTTCGGAAGATAAAAAAATTCTGCGATGAAAAGGGCATTAAGCTGATCCTCTACAGTGATGCTTCTCCCAGAAATTACAATTGGACCAGGGTCAACAATATCACGGAATTTGCGCGGGAGGAAGGCGTCGAGTACATCGATATGAATCAGCACACCGATGAGATCGGGATCGACTGGAAGACAGATTCCAATGACCGCGGGGACCACATGAACCTGGACGGCGTCAAAAAAATGACCGCTTTCTTTGGGGAGTATTTCACGAGAGAGGGGATCCTTACAGATCACAGAGGAGATCCTGCTTACAGCAGCTGGGACGAGGAACTCACAGCTTATGACAAGCTTGTGGAAGAAATGGAAGGAATAAGCTTTTATCACGTTCAGAAACGGATTGAAAAGGAGCGCAAAGAGGAAAAAGAAAAAGCCAAAGAAGAATAGTTTTAGTGTATACTGAAAGTACGTAATGAATTGAGAACTGAGAGCTTTCAGGGGTGAAACGCTGTCAGGCAGACAACAACATATTCAGTTTTATGAGACGGGGGTGACAAAGTGTATAAGGATGGCAAAATTTGGCTGGCTCTTAATGATGCCGGAGAGGAGATCTGCCTTCTGCCCGCAAAGGCAAACAGGCACGGTTTGGTCGCGGGAGCGACCGGAACAGGAAAAACCGTGACACTCAAAGTCATGGCTGAGGCGTTCAGCGATATGGGAGTTCCCGTATTTCTTGCGGACGTAAAGGGCGACATTGCCGGAATGATGGCTCCCGGTGAGGACAGTGAGAACATGCGTGAAAGGATCGAGCGCTTCGGTCTTGCGCAGTATGGATTTTCCTATCAGGGATATCCTGTCACGTTCTGGGATATTTACGGAGAAAAAGGCATTCAGCTAAGGACAACAGTTTCTGAGATGGGCCCGCTCCTTCTGTCCCGCATTCTCAAACTCAATGAGCTGCAGTCCAACATCCTGTCGATCATCTTCAAGATCGCCGACGACAACGGACTTCTCCTGATCGACCTCAAAGATCTCAAGTCCATGCTCAATCATGTCAATGAGAATCGCAAGGACTATGAGGCGATGTATGGAAAGATGAGTCCGGCGTCTATCGCCGCGATCCTTCGCGCAGTCGTAGCGCTTGAGATCGACGGCGGCGAGACATTCTTCGGTGAGCCCGGTCTCAACATCCGCGACTGGCTGGCCGCAGAAGGCGGCAAGGGCATGATCAATATTTTGGACAGTGAGAGCCTGATCAACAACGGAAGACTCTATTCCACATTCCTTCTGTGGCTTCTTTCTGAACTGTTCGAGATGCTTCCGGAAGTGGGCGATCTCTCAAGGCCCAAGATGGTATTCTTCTTTGACGAGGCCCATCTGCTCTTCAATGACGCGCCCAAGGCTCTGTTAGAGAAGATCGAGCAGGTAGTAAAACTCATCCGCTCCAAGGGAGTAGGAGTCTATTTCTGCACGCAGAATCCCAGGGATATTCCGGACGGAGTCCTCGCGCAGCTCAGCAACAGGGTCCAGCACGGGCTCCGGGCTTATACCCCCGCTGACCAGAAGGCCGTCAAGGCTGCAGCGGAATCGTTCCGGGTCAATCCCGAATTCAATACCTTTAATACGATCCTTGAACTGGGAACCGGCGAAGCTGTAGTTTCTTTCCTTCAGGAAGACGGCACGCCGAGCGTCGCGCAGAAGGTATCCATACTTCCTCCGCAGAGCCGAATGGGCGCTGTGAGCGATTATGAGAGGGACCAGAAGATCAAGGAGAGCATTCTCTACGGCAAATACGCGGAAGCGGTCGACCCTGAATCCGCATATGAGATCCTTCTGCGTCTCGGAATTGAGAAGGAAGCGGCGCTTGCCAGAGCGAAGGAAGAAGCAGAGGCCGCCAAACTCAAAGCGAAAGAAGAGGCGGAAGCTGCCAAACAGCAGGCTAAAGAAGCGGCGGCGGCCGCCAGAGAGGCCGAGAAGGAAGCTGCGGCCAAGAAGCGCGCTGCCAAGACGATCGGAGGCACTGTCGCGGGTACGGTCGGCAGAGAAGTCGGAAAGACTGTGGGCGGAACTATCGGCGGAAAATTCGGAAAGACCCTCGGCGGCAATCTGGGATCCAGCCTCGGAAGAGGAATTCTCAACACACTTTTCGGAAGCTGACCGGCTTCGGCGGAAAATCCGCCGAAAAAAATTGAGTATAATAACGAAAACAGGTCGAAAACGCGGCATATCTGATGATATGCCGCGTTTTTTTGATGCCTTTTCATGCGTACAGGCACATTTTTCTGAAGTATCAACTATAATCTCTCTATCGGTTCCGAATCGTGCAGTGGTCTTTTGCCGCCGGAACAATGAGGCTGTTTTCTAAAAGCTGCATTTCATGCGCATTTTTCCGCGCAGATCATCCATTGTATCAAGAACAATACCGGGTAGTTCTCCCAGTTTCACCGGTCCGGCATCAATTGCCGCTCTCGTTGCCCGTTTTCATAAAGTCACAATTCATAAGTCATTACTAGCAGGAGTAAAGAGATGAAGAGGTTTTTTAGCTGGATGCTTGCAGCGGCTATTGCTGCGGCAGCGGTCATTTCGACGTCGGTTCCGGGGACAGTCTGCGCCGCGGAATCTTTTGACGCGGGTACGACAGAGGCAGCTGCGGAATCATCTGACGCGGGTACGACAGAGGCGGCTGCGGATGATGAAAACGAGGTTACCGGAAAGAATGCGGAAGGAGCAGAGAATTCTTCTTATGCTGCAACAGTTCATGAAGAGAAATGGGAAGTCGCGCCCGAAACAGAGCCTGAAAGAGAGGAGCCCAAAGCCGGGCCCGAAAAAAAAGAGCCCGATGATGAGCCTGAAGGGGATATTTCCGGAGAACCGAATGTGGAACCCAAGGAAAGCACTGCCGAAAAGAAAGCGGGAAAAGCGGTGCTGACCGCTGCACCTGAACCTGACTGGACGAAAGGAGGCGGAGGGATCAGAAACGTTTCGGATCTGCTCAGGATAACTCACCACGATCAATACCGCTACTGGTATGCTGATTTCGGATTTCTGGGGGAGGGCGAAGACAAATGGTCAACTTTCTGCTATGGCATGTATTTAGGTGATAAACTGGTTGGATGGTCCTACTGCCTGGATCCGCATCTGGACGGGCGCGAAATGGAGGGCGTGATAGCAGGGGAAGTGTATGAGGTTTCGGCACCAATGTTTGTGAAAGCCCTCTATTACGGACCAAGCGGTCCCGGTTCAGATGTGATCGAGGGAATAACAGGTACTTCTGATTACGGCGCAAACAATATTGTCACACATGTCGCGGCGTCTGAGATCTACGCGCGGCTTGGATATTCCCAGTCCGACGTCGGAGAAGGATTTGAGAATGTTAACGACAGACTGAAAAATCTGGTATACAGATATGTAAAAGCGATCGAGGACCTGCCGGTTCCCGGAGGGTACTACGGATATGTCACGGAAAAGAACGGCCGCTCCGGATATGGATACAGAAATCAGAACTTCGGCTTTGGCAGTTACTCGCTCTTGCCCGGCGTCAAGGTCAGAAAAGTATCATCTGATCCCGGCATGTCAGGAGGCAGCAGCTGCTACGGACTCAAAGACGCAGTCTACTGGATCTACACATCTGAACATGAGGCGCGTTTAAGAGGAGACGCGGGATATGTGAGCGGCGGCACTCTGGTCACGGGGGCAGACGGGGGTTCTGGTACTGTTGAACTGAGCCCCGGTACTTACTATATGATCGAAGGAACGGCTCCGGCCGGATTCGAACTTTCAGACAGGGTATATGAATTTACCGCAGGTGCGGGAGAGACCACAGTTGTAACAGCATATGACAGCCCCAAATGTGTTCCCGCAAATCTTATGATCGAAAAGAAATGTAAGGGCGCAGAAGGAGGGAGGATCAACAGTCTTGAAGGGACAAAGTTCACTGTCAACTACTATAAAGGCTACTATAACGCCTCTTCTCTTCCTTCAAAACCTTCTGCCAGCTGGGTCATAAAGACTCTGAAGAGCGGAAACAAATACACCGCGATGCTCAGGAACGAAAATCTTGTCTCCGGTACACTGTACAAAAGAGGAGGAGAGGTCGTCTTTCCTCTTGGGACGGTCACTATCACGGAAACGGAAGCTGCCCCCGGCTACATTAACGACGGCACGTTCGGCGGCTTTAAAATGTATGTCGGACAGATCAAAGATGTCTCAGGAAAGGGAGATGTAAGACTTGTCGATATACAGGGGAAGAGAACGTCTTCGGGCAGCTTTGAGGTAACGGATACTTCGGATACGCCCGGTGTGATAACAAAGGCCTGTGATCAGGCAACCGGTTCCCAAAATGCCTTTGCAGGAGGAGAGATCACGATCCTCGACAATGTGTCTTATAAAAACCTGATCATTGGAAATGAATATGTTATAAAGGGGCGCCTTGTCGACAAGGAAACCGGCGAAACTGTCAAAGACGCGGAAGGGCATGAAGTCACCGCGGAGAAAAAATTCACTGCAGATAAGATCAACGGCACTGTAGACATAGCATTTTCTTTCAAGGCGGACGATTCGCTTGCCGGGAAGACAACAGTTGTATTTGAAACTTTGCAATACGAGGGAAAGGATCTTGCAGTCCACGCCGACCTCGAAGATCTGCCGCAGCATATTTACTTTCCTCGGATAGGAACTGAGGCAGTTAATCCCGCCGCCGGAGACCATATCATGGCTGCGGGAGAAGAGGCCGAGATCAGGGATACCGTCTCATACGAGAAACTGCTGCCCGGAACAGAGTATACGCTCAAAGGCGTGCTCATAGTGGGATCCACAGGAGAGCCCCTGACAGTAAACGGTGAAGAAGTGAGAGCGGAAAAGACATTTATTGCTGAGAGACCCGAGGGAGAAGAGGAACTGGTCTTTAATTTCGACGCGTCAGGGCTCTCCGGCAATGAACTCGTCGTCTTTGAAGAACTGTATCTGGACACATCTCTGGTCGCGCAGCACAAAGATCCTGAGGACGAAGGCCAGACCGTTTATATTCCGGATGGACACACCACGGCGGCTGATCCGGACACGGAGGAACATACAATGATGGCCGGCGGAAAAGTGCTCATCAGAGACAGGGTCTTTTATGAGAATCTTGTGCCGGGCGCCGAATACGCCGTGCGCGGAAGAGTGATGTTAAAGCCCCTGGGTGATGAAGAAGCGCTGGAACTCGAAGCCGCGATGGTGGATGAGAACGGCAAAGAAGAGGAGGAGCGGATCTTCACGCCAAAAGAGAGAGACGGAAGTGTGGATGTATATTTTGAAGTTGATTCCGAAGAACTCAGGGGCAGAAGCGTCGTCGTATTCGAGACAGTTGAATATATCGTGCGGGAACCTGAGTCGAGGGTTCTTTTGTTTGCCCATGAGGATATCGCGGATGAAGAGCAGACGATACATTTCCCTGACGGGGAAACCACAGCCTTGGACAGCGACACCGGAGGCCATACCGCAAACGCGGATGAAGACGTAAAGATCATTGATGAGGTGAGATACATTAACCTGATCCCCGGAAAGACATACATTGTGAACGGAACCCTCATGGATAAGGAGACGGGATCTCCCGTGACTGCGGGTGGAAAACCTGTGACGGTCTCACAGGAGTTTGTGCCCGGGAGTGCTGACGGAAGCGTGACCGTCGTGTTCGAGTTTGACGCTTCCCTGATCGAAGGGAGGTCTGTCACTGCCTTTGAGAAAGTGACTTCCTGCGGTAAGGAAGTGTTTGTCCATGAAGACCTTGAAGACAAAGAGCAGAGCATCGATTTCCCGTGGATCCGCACATCTGCAGAAGACATGGCCGACGGTGATAAGGAGATCGCCGCTGAAGGCACTGTACAGATCAAAGATACAGTTACTTACAGGAATCTGACGCCGGGGACAAAATATCGCCTGTCAGGTGTTTTGATGGACAAGGCTTCCGGAAAACCTGCTGTAAGCGAAGGACGAGAGATCACAGGAGAGACAGTTTTTACCGCCTCAGAGAAAAGCGGGAAAGCATATGTGACCTTCAGGCTCAATTCAGCAGATCTTAAGGACGGAGAATATGTTGTGTTTGAGACACTGTTTGAGAAAGCACCGGAAACAGGCGTAGAAAAAGTGGTCGGCACGCATCAGGATACTGAAGATAAAGCGCAGACGATAAGACGAAAGACACGGACCGGAACAGCTACGGGCGACGGGAACCATACTGTATTGTGGATCGCTGTTTTAGCAGCCGCATCAGCATGCGCGGTAGGTATCTTTTTACAAAAAAGAAACAGGAAATAAAATGAGATAATATAACGGGCGCCTTCCGCAGAAGGCGCCCGTTTAACTATATGTGTTATTAAGATGAATCTCAGAGAGCATTCAGATCCCGGTAGAACCCGGGGTAACTGACTTCCACACAGTGCTCATCGTCGATCAGTGTCTCGCCTTCCGCGATCAGAGCCGCGACAGAAAAGGCCATCGCGATCCGGTGATCGCCGCCTGTATGTATCGCGGAACCTTTCAGGGAAGAACCGCTCTCCGCGCCGAAGCCTTCTATGACCAGCCCGTCGTCATTGGCGATCACAGTGCAGCCCATCGCCCTGAGGTTTTCGGAAATAGTGACGATCCGGTCTGTTTCCTTAACTCTGAGTTCGGCCGCGTCCCTGATACAGGTCGTACCTTCGGCAGCGGCAGCCATGACCGCTATCACAGGGATCTCATCGATCAGGGTCGGGATCACGGAGCCGCCGAATGTGACGCCGTGAAGAGGAGCGTGCCGCACGAGAAGATCTGCGGAAGGTTCGGCGTCATTGCGGATATTGAGCATCGTGATATCGGCGCCCATGCTGACCGCGATATCAATGATCCCTGCCCTGGTCGGATTGATCCCGACATTGCGGATCAGGATCTCGGAGCCCGGGACAAGGGAAGCCGCCGCGATGAAGTAGGCGGCGGAGGAAATATCACCCGGAACGACGATGCTGCGCGCGCTCAGTTCCCGGCAGGATGAGGCGCGGGCGTGCCATCCGTCCTTTTCTTCAAATGAATCGATCTCAGCTCCGAATGCGCGGAGCATCCTCTCGGTATGATCCCTTGAGAGAGAGGGTTCAATGACCTCCGTCACACCCTCCGCGTACAGACCCGCGCACAGAATAGAGGATTTGACCTGGGCGGAAGCTACGGGACTGCGATAGGTGATCCCATGAAGCGTTCGTCCCTCTATCCTGAGCGGAGCGCAGCCATTTCCGCGGACGCTTGTTATAGACGCCCCCATAAGTGACAGGGGCGAAATGATCCTGCGCATAGGCCTCGAAGATATGGACGCGTCTCCCGAGATCACAGATGTGAAGGGCTGCGGAGCAAGTATTCCTGAGATGATCCTTGTTGTGGTACCGCTGTTTCCGGTATAGAGACTGACGGGATCTGAGGCGGGCCTTAGGCCGCGCATTCCTTTTCCCCGCACTGTGACGCGCCCGCTGCCGGGATCTGTGTCGATATCTACTCCGAGCCTTCTGAAGCAGTCAACGGTAGAGAGACAGTCAGCGCCGGGGAGAAACCCGGTGATCTCTGTATTTCCGCCCGCTATAGAGCCAAACATGACTGCCCGGTGAGAGATGGATTTGTCTCCCGGGACAGTGATCTCGCCGCGAAGGGGAGATGTTCTTTGTTGAATCGTTTTCATATAACTGAAGCCTCGCTGATAGGACCTCAGGGGATGCCCCGGGTCAGTAGACAGAATAGTTTCTGTTAGTCAGAAGTTCGCGGGCCTTTGAAAGACCGTCGGAGGAGTGGCACTCCACACGCAGAACGCCCTGCTGGTACTCTCGATTGTGGGTGATTCCGATATTCTTGATGTTGATGCCGGCGATCGCCAGGTACATGACAACTTCGGCCAGGACGCCGGGGCGGTCTTCGATATCGACATGCAGGATATACGATCTGTTGATCGGACCGCTTGTGATGTCTGCAAAACTCTCGCGGTACTGCCTCGCGCTGTCAAAAAACTCATTGATGGAACTGTTGTCCCTTGAGTCCAGGGAGTTCCTGAAAACCAGCAGACTTTCAATGTAGCGGTCCAGAAGGATACGGATATTATCCGTGTTTGTCATGCAGATCTGCTCCCACATCACGGGAGATGAAGAGGAGATCCTGGTGATGTCCTTAAATCCGCCGGCGGCTATGGTTTTCATAAACTGGCTCGCGTCGTCACTCTCTCTGACAAGATTTACAAGACTCGCCGAGATGACATGGGGCACATGGCTGATCGCGGCGACGGCGTAATCGTGTCTCTCCGGTGAGACTACCAGAGGCAGCGCCTTTATGGCCTGAGCAAAAGAGAACATCCAGTTGACGTCGTCCTCTGCCGCTTCGGGCTCGGGAGTGAGGATATAATACGCGTTTTCAAGAAGGCCGGATTTGGAGTTCCTGTAGCCGATGCGCTCACTGCCTGCCATAGGATGGCCGCCTATGAAATTCTTCTGAAGGCCTGCAGCCCTCACAGCTCTGTGGATGTCAGCCTTTGTGCTGCCGACATCGGTCAGGATCATTCCTTCTCTGATCCAGGGCTTTAGAAGCTGCAGATTAGACGCGTTACGCTCCACCGGAGCGCATAGAAAGATCACGTCGCAGACTGAGAACCCTTCTCCGACAGCGGACACATACTCATTGACCACGCCGTCGTCTACAGCTTCCTGTACAGTCTCCGGATGAGGAGTGAACGCGAGGATCCTCGCGCCAGGCATATATTTTCGGATGGCTCTGGCGATGGATCCGCCGATGAGGCCAAGCCCGACAAAGCCAAAAGTATTTCTTGTATTATTTGCGGTATTTTCGTTCATGTTTTTGCACTTTCCTGTTCCCGGATATTTTGGCGGAACCGTTTGTGTTCCGTTGTCGGCAGCTGATCACGATCAGTCAGCGCTTATACTATATTACTTTAAAGCGGGAAAGTCAACCGCGATAAACGGGTATTTAACGCCGCAGGATGTGAAAACTTACAGATATACTCCTTGTAAACAGAAATATTGGTATAGTGGAGGTCTGGAAATGAAAGTTTATACAACCGATAAGATCAGAAATATCGTTCTTCTGGGTCACGGCGGTGCAGGAAAGACAACTCTGGCAGAGGCTATGTGCTATCTGGCAGGTGTAACTTCAAGAGTAGGCAGGGTTGAGGACGGAAATACCGTCAGCGATTTTACCAAGGAAGAGCAGAAGAGAGGTTTCTCCATCAAGACTTCTCTTATTCCCGTCGAGTGGCAGGATTGCAAGATCAATATTCTGGATACTCCCGGATACTTTGACTTCGTTGGTGAAGTAGAAGAGGCGATCAGTGTTGCCGACGCGGCAATCATTGTTATTTCCGGTAAGGCCGGCGTCGAGGTCGGCACTGAGAGAGCATGGGATATTTGCGAGAAGTACAACATCCCCAGAATGTTCTTTGTTACTGATATGGATATCGACAATGTCTCCTATCGTTCAGTGGTAGAGCAGCTTTCCGAGATGTACGGCAAGAAGATCGCTCCCTTCAATTTCCCTTTCCGTGTGGACGAGAAGTTTGCGGGATATGTCAATGTCATCGCTGAAAAGGCGTATGAGTGGAAGGGCAAGGAAGCTGTAGAGTGCGCAGTGCCGGATTACAGCCAGGAATACCTTGAGAACTATCGCGATACTCTGATGGAGACAGTCGCGGAGACAAGTGAAGAGTTCATGGAGCGCTATTTTGAAGGCGATGTGTTCTCAGAGGCAGAGATCAGGTCTGCTGTGAGATCCCAGGTCCTCGACGGTTCCATCGTTCCCGTAGAGATGGGCGCAAGCACTATCTGCCGCGGCGTTTACACATTGATGGATGATATCGTCAAGTATATGCCGAGCCCCGAGCACCGCAAGGTGAGCGGCATCAACCTCAAGACCAATGAGATCTTCGAGGCGAACTTCGATTTCTCCAAGTCCAAGAGCGCTTATATCTTCAAGACCATCGTGGATCCTTTCATCGGAAGATATTCCCTCATAAAGATCCGCTCCGGCGTCTTCAAGACAGATGATACTGTCTATGACACAAACCTTGAGACAGAGATGAGGATCGGCAAGCTCTACATCATGCAGGGCAACAAGACCTCCGAGGTTCCTGAGCTTCACGCAGGCGATATCGGCGCAGTTGCTAAGCTCGGTGAAGCAAAGACCGGCGATTCCCTTTCCACCAAGGCAGTTCCGATCCAGTACGGCAAGACTGAGATCTCAACTCCTTATACCTATATCAGATATAAGGCTAAGAATAAGAACGACGTCGATAAGATCGCGCAGGCGATGGCTAAGATCTCTTCTGAGGATCCTACATTCAGAATGGAGAACGACGCTGCCAACAAGCAGACTCTTATGTATGGCATCGGCGACATGCAGCTTGAAGTTGTCAAGAGCATGCTCAAGAACGAATACAAGGTTGACATCGATACGATGGCTCCGAAGGTAGCTTACAGAGAGACCATCCGCAAGACTTCCGACGTAGAGTACAAGTACAAGAAGCAGTCCGGCGGACACGGCCAGTACGGTCACGTTAAGATGAGATACAGCCCTCTGGGCGACCAGACTGTGGCTTATGAGTTCAGCGACGAAGTCGTCGGCGGCAGCGTTCCGAAGAACTACTTCCCTGCAGTTGAGAAGGGTATCATTGATTCCGTACAGAGAGGACCGCTTGCCGGTTATCCTGTTGTCGGCGTCAACTGCGTGCTGTATGACGGATCCTACCATCCCGTAGACTCCTCTGAAATGGCGTTCAAGACCGCTTCCGTACAGGCGTTCAAGAAGGGCTTCATGGAAGCAAGCCCTGTCCTGCTTGAGCCCATCGTAAGCCTCAAGGTCACCATCCCGGATGCTTACACCGGAGACGTTATGGGCGATCTGAACAAGAGACGCGGCAGAGTCCTCGGAATGAATCCTATCGGCGGCGGCAAGCAGGTCGTTGAGGCGGAAGTCCCTCAGTCCGAACTGTTCGATTACTGCACAGTCCTTCGCTCCATGACCGGCGGCCGCGGAGATTACGCTTATGAGTTCTGCAGATATGAGCAGGCTCCTGCGGATATCCAGGCCAAGGAAGTCGAGGCAAGAGCGAAGCAGCTTGAAGAGGGCACAGAAGACTGATCATGATCAGCCGGACCTTCTTTCAAACGGCGGGACATTAAGAAATGATATTCGAAGCGGGGCATATCCTGGAGATATGCCCCGCTGTTTTTGCGCAAAAGACCCGCAAGGTTTGACAAAGCGATATCAGGGGGATTAGAATGTACAAGATGTTATCCTGCCAGCAAAGGATTTACATCCGGAAATGATTTTATTTAAAGGAGCTGCGTTTCATGAAATACGATTTTAAGAAGATTGAACCCAAGTGGCAGAAGAAGTGGGAAGATGCCAAGCTCTTTGAGGCGAAGGATTTCAGCGACAAGCCGAAATTCTACGGCCTTGTGGAGTTCCCCTATCCCAGCGGAGCCGGCATGCACGTCGGCCATATCAAGGCGTACAGCAGTATGGAAGTGCTTTCGAGAAAGCGCAGGATGCAGGGCTACAATGTCCTGTTCCCGATCGGCTACGACGCTTTCGGCCTGCCCACCGAGAACTATGCCATTAAGACCAATACGCACCCCAGGGTGATCACGGACGCCAATATCGAGAAGTTCTCGAACCAGCTCAGAAGCGTCGGTTTCTCTTTCGACTGGTCCAGGACAGTGGACACATCCAAGGATGACTATTACAGATGGACGCAGTGGATCTTCCTCAAACTGTTTGATCACGGCCTTGTGTTCAGGGACAAGACGCTGGTCAATTACTGCCCTCACTGCAAGGTCGTTCTCTCAAACGAGGACAGCCAGGGCGGCAAGTGCGACATCTGCCATACCGACGTCATCCAGCTTCCCAAGGATGTCTGGTATCTTAAGATCACCGAATACGCCGACAAGCTCCTGAAAGGCCTTGACACAGTGGAGTATCCCGAGGCTATCAAGCAGCAGCAGATTAACTGGATCGGCAAATCCACCGGCGCTTTTGTGGATTTCACAATCGACGGCGTCGATGAGAAACTTGAGATCTATACGACCCGTCCCGATACGCTTTTCGGCGTGACTTTCATGGTCATGGCTCCCGAGCATCCGATGATCGACAAGTATCAGGACCGCATTTCCAATATGGACGCCATCAACGCTTACAGAGACGAGTGCGCCAAGAAGACCGAGTTTGAGAGAACGCAGCTGGTCAAGGATAAGACCGGTCTTAAGATCGAGGGACTCGAGGCGGTCAACCCCGTCAACGGCAAGAAGATCCCGATCTTCATCGCCGACTATGTAATGATGGGATACGGCACGGGCGCGATCATGGCAGTTCCCGCGCACGACCAGAGAGACTGGGATTTCGCGCACGCTTTTGACATCCCGATCATTGAAGTAATCAAGGGCGGCGATATCTCCAGGGAAGCTTATACAGGCGACGGAGAGATGATAAACTCCGATTACCTCAACGGCCTTACCAACAAGAAGGATTCCATCGCTAAGATGATCGGAATCCTTGAAGAGAAGGGCATCGGACACGCAGGCGTGCAGTTCAAGATGAAGGACTGGGCTTTCAACCGTCAGAGATACTGGGGAGAGCCTATCCCGCTGATCCACTGCCCTGAGTGCGGCGTTGTAGGCGTGCCTTATGAAGAGCTTCCGCTCAGACTCCCCGAGGTCAAGGACTTTGAGCCCGGCGAGGACGGAAAGTCCCCTCTTGCCAAGATCCCGGAATTTGTCAACTGCACATGCCCCAAGTGCGGAGGCCCTGCGCAGAGAGAAACAGATACAATGCCCCAGTGGGCGGGAAGTTCCTGGTATTTCCTCCGCTATTGCGATCCCCACAACGACAAGGCGTTTGCCGATATGGACAAGCTCAAATACTGGATGCCCGTGGACTGGTACAACGGCGGTATGGAGCATGTCACAAGGCACCTTATCTACTCCAGGTTCTGGCACCGCTTCCTTTACGACATCGGTGAGGTAAACACTCCCGAGCCCTATTCGAAGCGCTCCGCACAGGGAATGATCCTCGGAGCTGACGGCGAGAAGATGAGTAAGTCCAGAGGCAATGTTGTGGATCCTTTGGATATCGTCAATCAGTACGGCGCTGATACGCTCAGAGTATATGTCCTTTTCATGGGCGACTACGGCAGCGCGGCTCCCTGGAATGACAGTTCTGTGAAAGGCTGCCGGAGATTCCTTGAGCGTGTGGCAGGCCTGACAGATCTGATCACGGATGAGAAGAAGAAGGTTTCTTACGAGACTCTTCTGCACAAGACCATCAAGAAAGTCACGGACGATATAGAGGCGCAGAAGTTCAACACCGCAATAGCGGCGCTGATGACTCTGATCAATGAGATCTACAAAGAAGGCAGCATCTCTAAGGAAGACCTTGTGATCTTCCTGAAGCTCCTTTCTCCTTTCGCTCCTCACATTGCGGAAGAGATCTATGAGATGATCGGCGGAGAGGGCTTTATCACGGTTTCCGAGTGGCCCGAGTTTGATGAGTCCAAGACTGTAGACGCCACCATCGAAGTCGGCGTTCAGGTCAACGGCAAGGTCCGTGCAGCTGTTACAATTCCTGCGGGATGCGATAAGGATACAGCGCTTGCAGCGGCTAAGGCCAATGACAGAGTAGCATCCTTTGTTGTGGGCAAAAAGATCGTCAAGGAAATCTATGTCCCCGGCAAGATCATCAATATTGTCGTGAAATAAACTAAATCAATAATGCTTGAGAACCCGGAAGGGCACCCCGCTGTGCCTGCACCGGGTTCTTTTTTTCTGTATGAGATTGACATCATTGCATTAAATGTATACAATTATGCAAGATGCGGAAGCATCAGGTATAGCAAAACAGCAAATGGGGTAACTGGCGGGTGGGGATCCGCAGAATGGAGATTAAATGAACGGCGAGTATGACTTTAACAGAGAAGTCTCCGATAAGTATTCTCTCAGGGGAAGAGTGTTTCACAAGATCCGCAACGATATTTTGAACGGCAGATACAAGGAACACGAGGAACTCAAGGAGATTCGGATCGGCAAGGAGCTTGGGGTTTCCAGAACGCCTGTAAGGGAGGCGCTCAGACAGCTCGAACTGGAGGGACTGGTACAGATCATTCCCAACAGGGGAGCATTTGTAACCGGTATTCAGGAGAACGATGTCCGCGATATTTACGCGATCCGGGCGCTGCTCGAAGGACTCTGCGCGCGCTGGGCGACAGAGAGGATCACGGCGGAACAGCTCGAGGCCATGGAAGAAAACGTCTATCTGGCCGAGTTTCACGCGGGCAAAGGACACATGGAGCAGATGGCGGAGCTGGACAACCAGTTTCACCACATCCTTTATGACGCATGCGGTTCCAAGATGCTGGAGCATCAGCTGATCGATTATCACTCTTATGTGATGAGGATCCGCAGGAAGACGCTGTCCACGATAGAGAGAAGTACAGCGTCCAACAAGGAACACAGAGCGATCATGGAGGCGATCCGTGCCGGTAAAGCAGATCTTGCGGAGCGGCTGGCCAGTGAGCATATGAAGAATGCTTATGAAAATATGGTCAAGAACCGCCTGTATGATATCTATAAAAAAGATATGGAGGATTGACCCCTCGGGAAGGAGCAGATTATGCAGAAGATTCAGATGACTACACCCCTGGTGGAAATGGACGGAGATGAGATGACAAGGATCGTCTGGAAGATGATCAAGGATAACCTTCTTTCTCCTTACATCGATCTCAAGACGGAGTACTACGACCTCGGGCTTGAAAAGAGGGATGAGACCGATGACCGGATCACGATCGACGCCGCGGAAGCTACAAAGAAATACGGTGTTGCCGTTAAATGCGCGACCATTACTCCCAACGCTGCCAGAGTCGAGGAGTATCATCTGAAGAAGATGTATAAGAGCCCGAACGGGACGATCCGAGCCGCACTCGACGGAACAGTCTTCAGGTCACCGATCCTCATTAAAGGAATCGAGCCTTATGTCCGCAGCTGGAAAAAGCCGATCACAATGGCCCGTCACGCGTATGGAGACATTTACAAGAACTCAGAGATCAGAGTCCCCGGAGCAGGCACGGCAGAGATCATTTTTACCGCTGAGGACGGAACTGTGACGCGCAAGACGATCCACAAGTTCTCAGGCCCCGGCATCATTCAGGGCATCCACAATACGGATAAGTCTATCGAGGGGTTTGCGCGCAGCTGCTTCGAGTACGCGCTCAGCGTCAAACAGGATCTCTGGTTTTCCTGCAAGGACACTATTTCCAAGACCTACGACACGCATTTCAAGGAGATCTTCCAGAAACTGTACGACGAGGAGTATAAAGAGAAATTTGAAGCGATCGGGACAACCTATTTCTACACTCTGATCGATGACGCAGTAGCCCGCGTTATGCGCTCTGAGGGCGGATTTGTGTGGGCACTCAAGAATTATGACGGCGATGTCATGAGTGATATGATGGCGTCAAGTTTCGGCTCACTCGCTCTGATGACGTCCATCCTTGTCTCCCCTGCGGGATACTTTGAGTATGAAGCTGCTCACGGCACTGTCCAGAGACACTATTACAAGCATCTCAAGGGAGAGAAGACTTCTACCAACTCTGTCGCTACAATCTTCGCATGGACCGGTGCTCTGAGAAAGAGAGGCGAGCTGGACGGCAATCAGGCTCTGCAGGATTTTGCCGATAAGCTTGACGAGGCGACTCTTGAGACCATCGAGTCCGGAAAGATGACCGGAGACCTCGCTCTGATCACGACGATCCCCGAAGTGCAGAAGCTCGGAACAGAAGAGTTCATCTTTGCGGTAAAGGAAACGCTTGATAAGAAAATGAATGCGTGATCTGACTGATCGGCATAAGAAAACGGGAACTGTGACACCTGGGTCACAGTTCCCGTTTTTTATTCTGCGTTTTCGCTGAGTTCTTCCCACTGTTCATAGAGCAGGGCGAGCTCTTCTTCGAGCTGTTCCTTCTGCCGGGCAAGCTCCCCGAACTTTTCGGGATCCGAGTAATTCTCCGGCATTGCCATTTTCTCATCCAGGGAGGAGATCTGTTCCTCAGCGGAAGCTATTTTTTCCTCGCACTTGCGCAGGTCATTGGCGGCTTTGCGCTGTCTTGCCTGTTCTTCCTTCTGCTGCGCCCAGCTGAGCTTTTCGGAGGATTCAGGACTTCCCGGTGCGGTGCCTTCTCCCGAGGCAAAAGACTGAGGTTTCCCCGCTGAAGCGGCGTCCTGTACTCCCTGTCCGTCCCTGTAGGCATCCTGAAGGAGTGCTTCCTCCACCTGGGCTGATTTCTCAAGGTAGAAATCATAATTACCGATAAAGCGCTCCGGAGCCTTCTCCGCGTTATTGCCGGGGTAATTGAGAAGCACTGTCCTGGTGAGGGACAGAATCCGGCTTGCGGTGTGGTTGATGAAGTAGCGGTCATGGGACACATACAGGACAGTCCCCTCGTAGGAGTTGAGCGCGTTCTCGAGCACTTCCTTGGAGACGAGGTCGAGATGGTTCGTCGGCTCGTCGAGGATAAGGAAATTGGCCTTTGAGAGCATGAGCTTGGCAAGGGACACCCGGCCCTTTTCTCCGCCGCTCAGGTCGCCGATCCTCTTAAACACCTCTTCGCCTGTGAAGAGGAAGGAGGCGAGCAGGCTCCTGATCTGTGTATTGGTCATGGAAGGATATTCGTCGGAGATCTCCTCGAACACGGTATTGTCGTCATGGAGCACGTGGTGCTCCTGATCGTAATAGCCGATATGGACGTTAGTCCCCAGACGGATCACGCCTTTGTCGGGAGCGACCACTTCATTTAAGATGCTGAGGATCGTGGACTTTCCTGTGCCGTTGTCGCCGATCAGAGCCACGTGTTCGCCCCTGCGGATCTTGAAGGAGATCCCTGAGAAGAGCTTCTTCTCTCCGTAGGACTTGGCAAGATCGTCTACACTCAGGACCTCCCGGCCGCTCTTGATGCAGGGCGTAAAGGTGAGGTGCATGTCGTCGCGCAGCTCCACAGGCTTTTCGAGGACTACTGTTTTCTGGAGCATTTTCTCGCGGCTCTCCGCGCGCCGGATGGACTTCTCGCGGTTGAAGCGCCTGAGTTTCTCGATGACTTCCTCCTGGTGGCGGATCTGGGCCTGGTTATTCATATAGGCGTGGTACTGCTGCTCGCGCAGCGCTTTTTTGCGCTCGGCGTAAGCGGAATAATTGCCCCCGAACATCATGCTGCGGCCGTTTTCAAGCTCGATGATCTTGCTGACGGTCCTGTCGAGAAAGTAGCGGTCATGGGAGACGACCAGTACAGTGCCTTTATAATTCATAAGGTATGTCTCGAGCCAGCGGATACTGTTCATATCCAGATGGTTCGTGGGCTCGTCCAGCATCAGCAGGTCAGGCTTCTGCAAAAGAAGTTTGCCCAGCGCCACACGGGTCTTCTGTCCGCCGGAGAGGGTGGACACCTTCTGGTCCAGATCCACAGAGGTAAAGCCGAGACCTTTAAGGACGCCCAGGACTTCTCCCTTGTAGGCATAGCCGTTTTCGCGTTCAAAGCGGTGGAGCAGGTCTGTGTATTCCGAGATAGTCACAGTCAGGGCTTCTCCCTTCAGGACTTCCATTTGTTTCTCATATTCCGAGAGTTTCTTCTCTATGTCGATCAGATACTGCTTGACCGAGAGCACTTCTTCATAGACGGTGCGCTCGGAGGAGAGCCCCTGGTTCTGAGCCAGATAGCCGTAACTGCAGTCTCTCCCCTCGTCGGCAGTTTCCTGACCGACGATGATCCTGAGAAGGGTGGTCTTGCCGGCTCCGTTTATACCGATCACAGCGGCCTTATCACCCCTTTCCAGGTGGAAGGTGACGTCTCTCAGAACTACGTTTTCCGGGTATTCTTTACTTATATGATGACACGCTAGGATCATAAGTATTTTCTCTTTTCGTCTTATCATTCATCCGGACATGCCGGTATTCCCAATGATATAGAAAACACGCCGATAAGTCAAACCTGTGAGGCGGTTAGAGCGGTTAGGCTTTTTTGAATTGACGTGTTTTTGTCAAGCCGATATAATAAAATAGACAAGGGAACGACGTAAATCCTTCCGCTTTTTGCGGAGCGCGCAAGGACCAGGCCGTAGCAAAGAAAGGACAGTAGAGGCATAGTGGAAGAACGGGGGATCTCACAGGCAGTCATCGGACGATTGCCTCGTTATTACAGATATCTCGGCGATCTTAAGAATGAAGGCGTCGAGAGAATTTCATCACAGGAACTTAGCAGGATCATGAATGTCACTGCCTCTCAGATCAGGCAGGACTTCAACAACTTCGGCGGCTTCGGCCAGCAGGGGTACGGATATAACACTAGTTATCTGTATGAAGAGATCGGAAAGATCCTTGGTCTGGATCAGCAGCATGATATGATCCTGATCGGCGCAGGAAATCTCGGACAGGCGCTAGTCAATTACATGAATCTCAAGAACCGGGGATTTTCATTTAAAGGAGCGTTTGACATCAGTCCCGCGCTTCACGGGAAGAAGATCGCGAATGTTCCGATCTATCCGATGGAACAGATGACAGGTTTCATCAGGGAGAACCATATTGATATTGCAGTGCTTACCGTTCCCAAGGCAGCGGCCATTGAGATCACGCAGGTACTTACGGAAACTCCGATCAAGGCAATATGGAATTTTGCCCATGTTGATCTGAAAGTTCCGGACAGGATCCAGGTGGAGAGCGTGCATCTTCAGGACAGTCTGATGAAACTGTCCTACAACATAAGACGCCACGAGAATGAGAGCTGATACAGCTTGGAGCTGTATCGGGATCAGTATGCGAATGCCTTTCCCGGAGTGATTCGGGAAAGGCTTTTTTGATGGAGACGGACCGGACGGATGCCGGAAAGGTCCGCAGACAGTTCAAAAAGAGGAAGGGACGATGAAATATCTGCTTACAGGACTTGAAATGGCCAGAGCGGACGCAAATACATCGCAAGTGATAGGTATTCCGTCCATTGTACTTATGGAGAGGGCCGCGCTTGCCGTCGCGGAAGAGATCACGGAACGTTTCCCGTCCTCCTGCGGGGTCACGATCCTGGCAGGACCCGGAAATAACGGCGCTGACGGACTGGCTGTGGGAAGGCTCCTCACAGACAGGGGCTATCGTGTTCAGTTTCTGCTCCTTGACCCAAAGGACCCTCCTGAGGGATCCTCGGCAAGCACGCAGAGAAAGATTCTGAAGGCTTACGGAATAAAGACGGAAGCGTTTGACGGGGACAGGATGAAGGCATTTAAACCGGATGTCATCGTCGACGCTCTGTTCGGGACGGGGCTCGGAAGGCCTCTTACGGGCACAGCGGCGCTGATCGCAGAGGCTGCGGGCGCGTATCGCGAGCAGACAGGCTGTACGGTGGTGGGGCTTGATCTGCCCTCAGGCATTTCCTCGGAGGACGGATCTGTGATGGGCTGTGCTATCCGGTGCGATTTTACTGTGACATTCGCCTATTATAAGAGGGGGCACTTTCTGTATCCGGGATGCACTTACTGCGGTGAAACGATCCTGAAGCAGATCGGGATCCACGACAGGAGCTTTACCTGTGACGGCGGAGAAGTTCCCGAGATGGTCATGCCTGAGCGGGAAGACATCGCTGAACTGATCGGAGAGAGAAATCCCGGAGGAAACAAGGGAACATTTGGCAAAATACTGATCATAGCCGGCAGTTATTCCATGTGCGGCGCGGCTCTTCTGTGCGCGGAAAGCTGTATGAGAGCCGGCGCGGGCATGGTGAAAGTCTTTACCAGGGAGGAAAACCGCGTTATCATTCAGGAAAAGCTTCCCGAGGCAATGCTGACAGTCTACCCGGCGCTGCCCGATAAGGAAGAACTCAGGGACGGAGCTGCGCGGGAACTGGCCGAAAGGCTCAGAAAGGACCTGGAATGGGCTGATGCCGCAGCTGTCGGACCTGCCGTCGGAAGGGGAGAAGAGGCGCGCATACTTGTCAGGACACTCCTTCAGGAAATCTCTGAGCGCGGGGAAGACAAAAAAGCGCGGGGAAAGGCCCTTCGGGGAATCGTGATCGACGCGGACGCGCTAAGGCTCATCGCGTCGGATCCGGAACTGGACGAACTGATGAGGCACAGAAAAGATGAGACTGCCTGCATCCTTACGCCGCATCTCGCGGAATTCGCGGATCTCGCCCATATCACCGTAAAGGAGGCGGCCTCGGACAGGATCGCACCCATGAGAAAGCTCTGCGGAAGATACAACTGTACTGTCATCGGCAAGGATGCAAGGACGCTGATCGCGTCCGCGGGAACAAGGCAGATCAGTATGATAACCAAGGGCAACAGCGGTATGGCCACAGCCGGCAGCGGAGATGTGCTGACGGGCATCACTGCGGCAATGCTGTTTGGCGTTAGAGCAGGCGATGACCTGGGATACAGGGCGGCACAGGCGGCGGCTTTCATCCACGCCGAAGCGGGAGACGCCGCGAGAGACAGCCTGGGAGAGCGCTCGATGACCGCCGGAGACCTGATAAGAGCTGAGCGCGGCGCATTCAGACTTTTGACTAAGTAAACACAAAATGACCTCGGACGGGAATGCCGAAAGGGAGGAAATAAGATGGAAAACCTGGAAATTTCATCCTGCAGGACCGGTGATTCAGCCGGATATGACAGAGTGTGGGCCCAGATCGATATGGACGCTGTGCTCTTTAATATGGAGAGCATGCGGGCGAACATCAGGGAAGATGTGAAGATCGTCGCGGTGCTCAAGACGAACGGATACGGGCACGGCGCGGTCGCGATCATGAAGGAGATGGAGAAGCTCCCCTATGTATGGGGATATGCCGCGGCGACCTTTGAGGAAGCAAAGGAACTGAGAGAGAATGGCGCGCAGAAGCCGATCATACTTCTCGGCTATGTTTTCCCCTATTGCTACAGGGAACTGGCCCGTCTCGAGATCAGGCCGTCCTGCTTCCGGGAGGATATGCTGAAAGAGCTTTCCGCGGCAGCGGAAAAAGAGGGAAAGGAAATCCGTATTCATATAGCTCTTGACACGGGAATGGGCAGGATCGGGATAAGGCCGGATGACGAGGGTCTCTCTTTTGTCAGTAAGGCGCTGAGCACCCCGGGGCTGATCGTAGAGGGCATGTTCACCCATTTTGCCAAGGCTGACGAGGAAGATCACGGACCTACGCACGCGCAGATCGAACTCTACACCGGCTTCCGGAACCGTATCCGCGAAGAACTCGGATTTGAGATCCCTCTCTGCCACTGCTCCAACAGCGCCGGGATCATCGAATTCCCCGAGGCAAACATGAATCTTGTCAGAGCCGGGATAACACTGTACGGACTGTGGCCTTCCTCCGAGGTCAGCAGGACGATCGTACCTCTCCGCCCCGTAATGACGCTCTACTCCCGCATCGTGTACATAAAAGAGGCGGGACCGGGCGTAAGTGTGAGTTACGGCGGCATTTATACGACAAGCGCGGAGATGACAAGGATCGCAACGATCCCCGTGGGATACGGAGACGGATATCCCAGAAGCCTTTCGGGAAAAGGATATGTGCTCGTGTGCGGCAAAAAAGCGCCGATCCTCGGCAGGGTCTGCATGGACCAGATGATGGTGGATGTCACAGACATTCCGGAGGCAAAGGAAGGCAGTCTTGTAACACTGATCGGGAAAGACGCGGGGGAATCCATAACTATGGAGCAGCTCGGAGATCTGTCAGGGAGATTCAATTATGAACTGGCCTGCAACATCAACCAGAGAGTGCCGAGAATCGTCTGCGGAGGAACCCTCGGTTGACGGCTTCGCGGGATAATGGTATATTCTAATTTGTATCTTTGCGTACAGAATAGAACGCGGCCCTGTTCGGACAGCAGCCGCGGAATTATCATATGACAGTGAGGAGCGAAATTATGTCAGGACATTCCAAATTTGCAAACATTAAGCACAAGAAAGAAAAGAACGACGCAGCCAAGGGCAAGATCTTTACGATCATC
>CADBIU010000048.1 GCA_902794825.1 uncultured Lachnospiraceae bacterium | reverse complement strand
ATAGAAGCCGATCCGAGCGTCTCCTTCTCGATCGAGGAGAAAATATGGTGCCAGTCCTCTCTGTAGGAGCGGTTGATGACCTCTTCCACCGTCTCAAAGGGCATGGGAGTGACCTCGGAGGTCAGTTTCATCAGCTCATCACAATAGCGCTGCGGCAGCACGTCGGAGTGAAGCGACATGATCTGTCCCAGCTTGACATATGTGGGGCCGAGTTCCTCGAGGATCGCGCGCAGTTTCTCCGGCGTGACGCCCCTTGTGATGTGGTGTTTGCGAAGTACTGCGGTGATCTCTCCGAGTCTCTCCCTGTTGTCTATTTTGGCCTTATCGGACTGCGCGGCACTCTCAGGTCCACCGGCAATGCTCTGATTCTCAGGATTCAACGGTCATTATTCCTCAGTCTTGGGCGATGCTTCAGTCTTCTCAATGAAAGCCTTGAGGTTCTCAAGTTCCTCGGCGCTCATCATAGCGATCTTTTCTTCGAGGGTGGCTTCCTTCTTCTCCTCGGCTTCTTTCTTCTCCGCGGCCTCGTCAATAGTCTTCCTGACGTTGCGCTTAAGCTCCTGATTGAGCTCCTTGCCCTGCTCGACGGTGAGCTCGCCCTTCTTTACAAGTTCGTCCACCATCTGCTGGGATTTCTCAACGGTCATAGCCGCCGCGCCGATTCCCATCAGAACGAATTTTTTGATTCCGTCGCCAAACATTTTATCCATTTCCAATACCTCCTATATGTGTTTACAAGTTCTATCCTCAAGAGAATAGTTTCGGGATCAGGGCATACAGTTTCGGGAAGAAAATTATGCCGCCAACCACCGCTGCCCAGATCGCCGCGATGAGCACTGCGCCCGCGGCACAGTCCTTGGCTCTTCTGGCTAAAGGCCTCCATTCCTCTGTCACCAGGTCCACAACAGATTCCACTGCGGTGTTCACCAGTTCCAGCCCCATGATCAGGCCAAACAGTACAAAGCAGAAGCACCATTCTGTCACGGAGATCTGCAGGATGAATCCAAAGATCATCACCAGCACCGCGACCAGAAAATGAATCTTGATATTGCGCTCTTCAACAAAGCAGGCCACTATGCCCTGCCATGCATTTGCAAAACTGCTGACCAGTTTCTGCCTCCTATGACGGTTTTCATCGCCGGGTCCGGGACGTCTTTTCTTCGATGCCATCGCTTGTGATCCGCCTTTCATATATGTCATAAGTATATCACTATTTCGGGCCTTACAACAGACAAATGGAGGCGGGGCGTGTCTTCGCGGAGGGCAAAAAAGTCCGCCGCAGGCACTGTATGAATGAGATTCATAGCAGCGGCTGCAGCGGACAATAATCCTGCGAATACTATTTAGTTTTGTGAGCGTATCACTGCATGAAGAAGCACAGCACGCCCGCCACGACGACGAATATCACGCAGTACTTGATCGCTCTTGAGAGGATCGTGCTCTCCTGACCGGTAAGGCCCGCGCTGGCTGCGCCGATGGCGATACCCTGAGGGGAGATCATCTTGCCGATGCCCGCGCCGCAGGTATTGGACGCCACGAGCCAGGAGGGATCAGATCCGATCGCGGCTGCGGTCTCAGCCTGCATGGGTCCGAAGAGGACGCAGGTAGATGTGCCGCTGCCGGTGACGAAGCCGCCGAGGGTTCCGATCAGAGGGGAGATGAACGGGAAGTACTTGCCGGTAGCAGTTACCAGGAACGCCGCGATGTCAGGCGTCATACCCGCGTATCCCATGATCTTGGCAGTTGCGAGAACACTCATGATCGTGACTATTGTCTTGACATTGTTCTTAACAGTTCTTCCAAACACGCTGAGCAGAGTGTTAACAGAAGCGCCCTGGATCAGTCCGCCGATCACGGCAGAGATGATGATGATCACGCCCGGAGTGTTGACCCAGGCAAAAGTCAGCTTGGAATCAGGATTCCCCAGATAAATGTGGAAGCTGCTCTTGATCGCTGAAAGAGGCTGCTTGATGAAAGGAACAAGGCTTGTCAGGACGAGCAGGACAAAGATCAGAAGGAAAGGCGCCCATGCGATAACTGCCTCCTTCAGAGTAAGAGATCCTTCAGAATCCGCGCTCTGTGTTGCCTTCGCCCTGTACTCCTCGGGCACTTCGCCCTTTCTCATTCTCGCAAAGACCACAATGGCGACCATACTGCAGATCGCGCCGATGATATCCGGAAGCTCCGGTCCCACAAATGTCGCAAAGATAAACATGGGAAGGAGGAAGGATACAAGCGCGACGATGATCATGCCGATCATCCCCTTAAAGGCCTTAAAACCTTTTCCAATAATGAATATCAGGAAGAAGGGCAGCATCGCGAAGATCAGCAGCTCTATTTTGGCAGTGTCTCCCGAGAGCTTGACCACATCGAGGCCGGTGATGTTGGAAATCGTAGTGGTGGGAACGCCTACAGAGCCGAAGGCTGTGGGCATAGAGTTCACCACAAGGCAGCCGACTACGACGGGGAGGGGCTCCATGCCGAGGGCGATCAGGATGCCTGCGGGAATAGCGACCGCGGTTCCGAATCCTGCCATGCCTTCCATGAAGTGGCCGAAGGCCCATGCGATCAGGAGAGCGAGGACGCGCTGGTCTGTGGAGACGCTCGCCAGCATTTTCTTGATCTTCTCCATTGCGCCGGTTTCAAGACTGAGGTTATAAGTAAACAGCGCCGCGACAATGACAAGGCAGATCGGCCACAACGCGTTGAGGGCTCCTTCGAGCGCCGCAGTGAGCATGAAGACCGGATTGAACTTCCAGATCGCGACAGATTCGATCGCTGTGATGATAACAGTAATAATGCAGGCTTTGTAGCCCGGCATTTTCAAGACGCTGAGAGCGACCATAAGCCAGATGATCGGAGCCAGTGCAAGAATAAAGTGAACAAACTGCATTGTTTTTCTCCTTTGCTTGAAAAGAAAAGCGGTGCACGCGCAGTTACACCGCTTTTCTGTCCGGAGTTCTCTTTGTGAGTGCTACCGGTAACGGATAAGTATATTCACCTCCGCCGTTAATGGTGGGAACTCCCAATCGTTCCGATCAGCGAACCTTATAGCAGACCTTGCCCGGGTTCAGGATCATCTTCGGATCAAAGACTTGCTTGATGCCTTCCATAATGCGCATCTGGGCGTCGCCGGAGAAGTCCGCGAGGAATTCCATCTTGCCGTGTCCGATTCCGTGCTCGCCGGAGATCAGGCCGCCCATTTCCGCTGCCTTCGCGTAGATGTCTTTCATGAAGACTTCGACGTCTTTCTTAAATGTTGCCTCATCAACAGTGTCATCTCCGCATGCGTAGATGTGAAGGTTGCCGTCGCCTGCATGGCCGAAGCTCTTGATCTTGAAGCAGTATCTGTCCTCTGTGGACTTGACATACTTAAGGTACTCCGCGATCTTGGTCACAGGAACAACGACGTCGCACTCGTCAAGCCATGTTGTCTCAGCTTCGATCGCCTCGAGGAAGGAAGAACGTGCTGCCCATGCGTCGCGCTTCTTGGCGGGGGAATCCGCTACAAGAACGTCGATGGCGCCCTCTTCGAGAACCACTTCCGCCGCCTTCTCTACCAGGTCATTGAGCTGGTCGAAATCGTCTCCGTCGAATGTCACGAGCAGATATGCGCCGACTTCCACACCGCCGAAGGACTTGGGGAAAGTCTCTCTTCCGATAAATCTCTCGGAAGCAAGGACGATCTCTCTCTCCATGAACTCGACAGCCTGAGGATTCAGACGGTTCTTCATGAAAAGCGGAACTGTAGCAATGCAGTCGTCGAGGTTCTCGAAAGGAATGATCAGGGATACAGTCTCCTTCGGAGCAGGGATGACTTTCAGAGTGAGCTCTGTGATGATTCCGAGAGTTCCTTCGGAACCGATCATCAGATGAAGCAGAGAATAACCTGTACTGGTCTTGGAAACTGTAGCGCCGAGCTTGATGATCTCGCCTGTAGGAAGTACTACGGTCATAGCGCGCACGTAATCTCTTGTGCAGCCGTACTTGACAGCGCGCATGCCGCCAGCGTTGGTTGATACGTTTCCGCCCAGTGTTGCAAACTTCTCACCCGGATCCGGGGGATAAAGGAGGCCTCTGCCAAGAGCGTCCTCAGCCAGATCGTGCAGAAGGACTCCGGGCTGTACGCGGACGACGAAATTATCCTCATCGTACTCCAGAATCTTGTTCATCTTCTGCATGTCGATCATGACACCGCCGTGAATGGCTACAGACGCTCCTGTCAGGCCGGTACCGGCACCGCGAGGGATGATTGGGATATTATTATCATAGCAGAGTTTCGCGATAGCTGCGATATCTTCTGTCGTCGTCGCATCTACAACTGCGTCGGGGGGATTGGAGCCGTAGATGGGCATCTCATCGCGGTAAAAATCTTCGTTAATGTCCTTGCCTGAGTGCACCTTGCCGGGCACGATCTTCTCAAGTTCAGCAAGAAATTCAGGAGTCACTTTGTTGTACTGCATGCTTTGCTCCTTTCATAAAACCCGTTTCATCTCGAACGGTCCGCCGACTGTCAAATCAGCGTTTTTATTATCTGTGTCCTAAATATTACCCCTTGGTGGTTGACCAATTTTTGTCAATTGGTTCTACCACTTTCTAAATATAATAATAAGCCTGTCTGTGCAAATTGTCAATTAATCAGTCTCCACAGGCAGGCTTTTCTATGTTTTTACCAAATAACAGGAAGATGTTTTGTAAACATTTAACTGCTAATCTTTAAATTGTCTGATATATTCGAAATGGCGGCTGAGGCCCTCCAGCCCCGTTCTCAGGTCGCTGTTCACCACGCCCATCACCAGCATGCGGTGCGTGTCTTCGAGCTTGTGATTGCTCTTCATTCCCTCGATGATCTTCCCTCTGAACACGGGAATATAATCCTCGATCACGTTGGTCAGTGCGCGGTAGGTGGTGATCAGGTAGTCGTTGCGGGAGGCCTCGATCAATGTCATGTGAAGGGCCATGTCGTGTTCGTACCGGTCCTTCTCTGTCTCGGCACTCAAAAGCGCCTCCAGATGCTTCCCGATCATGATCTTCTGCTGTTCCGAGGCGTAATCCACAGCCAGATGCATCGCCTCTCTCTCAAGGCAGTAACGGAACTGTGTGAGGTCGTCTCTGCCCATTCCTTTCATCGTATAGATGAGGGACAGTGTCTCCGTCATCGGCTCGTCAAAATTCAGGGAGATGTAGTGTCCTGCCCCGTGCTGGGAGGAGGTGACCCCCATATTCTCCAATATGCGCAGTCCTTCTCTTACGGAATTGCGGCTGATCCCCAGCTGCTCCGCAAGTTCCCTCTCTCCGGGCAGTCTGTCGCCCGGTTTGAGATTTCCGTGGAGTATCTCTCCTCTCACATGGTCGATCACAAGCTGATAAGGCTTCTCTTTTACATTTTCCTGGCTGTTCTTCATCGGTAATTTCCTAACATAAGGCGTTTAACAGAAGATGCTTACGGGTGCGGGCACCTCTATTCCAGTATCCTTTGAACGCAGGAGAAATGCAAGTTATTTTACTGAAACCGGAGCGGCAGTTCCATGCGGTTGGCCTCCAGGAGATCTCTGTCCCGCAGGATGGTCTCCGCAGGACCGTCCGCGGCGATCCGCCCCTCTGAGAGCAGGATCACGCGGCCGCAGGTGTCATAGATCATATCGAGGTCATGGGACGTGATGACCTTAGTACACGGCAGTTTCCTGATCGTGTTGATAATGATCCGCCTGTTGTAAGGATCAAGCGCTGAAGTCGGCTCGTCCATCAGCAGCACCTCGGGGTCCATGGCAAGCACAGTGGCCACCGCCGCCATGCGCTTCTCACCGCCCGAGATCTTGTGGTTATAAAGACCTTTAAGTTTCTCCTGCCCCAGTTCTTTCAGGACCTGCCCCGCTCTCTGCTCCGCTTCCTGCTGCGGCATCCCGTAATTGAGAAGCCCGAACAGCATATCCTCCCAGACTGTCGGCATGAACATCTGATTGTCTGAGTTCTGCAGGACAAAGCCCAGTTTGCGCCGGATCTGCGTCAGGTTCCGGGGGCTGACTTCTTCTCCGTCCACCAGGATCTTTCCCTCTGCCGTTCCGCTCACGCCCTTATTTCCGGCTCCGGGCCCCGCGAGCCCTAAAAGGAGTTTCATGACCGTGGACTTGCCCGCCCCGTTGGCGCCGATCAGTCCGACCGTCTCACCCTCACCGATCGCAAACGAAACGCCCGAAAGCACCGGCTTTCCCTTTTCATATGCAAATGTCACATTCTCAAACCGGATCATCTCTCACCTCATTACCGATGTGCCGAGCAGCTGCGTAAAGTTCACGCATCGCGCCGCGATGAACAGTGCGCACCAGAATACAGCGTACAGTACATCTCTGATCGAACCCCCGCCTGCCTGCGCATAGTAAAACTCTCCGTGATAGCCCCTGAGCAGCATCGAGGAATATAACTCATCCGCCCGGTCTATGCTTCTTAAAAGGAGCTGGCCAAGAAAGGATCCCCACGCTTTGTAGTGGATTCCCTTCTGCCCCGGGGCCCGCAGACTGTAGGCCTGCGTCATAACATTGGCCTCCTCCGCCAGGACCGCCGCATACCTGAAAGTCAGGAGCAGAAGGGTCACCAGCATAGACGGCACATGAATTTTCCGAAGTACCGCGCAGAGCGCCTCGATCCTGGTGGATGCCACAAGCAGAAATGACGCCATCAGACAGAACACGCCCTTCATAAGCAGCGTGATCATGGAGATCATCCCCGTAGTCACCACGAAGGAGCCGATCTCAAAAGCCGGCGTCCTGTCCAGGATCGGGTTGAAGATCCCCACCGCGCATACGAGCGGCAGCACGAACCGCAGCTTGTAGAAGCACGTGGAGACCGGGATCCCGCTGACCGCAAAGAGCAGCGCCGGGTACAGCAACATGAACATCAGTCCGCTCATATTAAATTTGTCAAAAGATACCACGACCAGGATATAGACCACCGTCACAAGGAGTTTCACGCCCGCACTGACTTTATGGAGCGGGGAATCTCCCGAGGCGAGGGTATCCATTTCCCTGAGGTCGCGGATTGAACGCTCAATATTCTGGCTCATTGTTATTCTTTCTTTAAATCAAAACGGAAGCGTTGGATCCTGTTGATGATCAGATGCAACGCTCCCCGTTTCGGTACGCAAACCTGTTTTTCTAGTATTCTCGTCCCTGCCGAACGTTTTTGATGAAGTAGTTCCTTCCTGTGGTAATCCTTTACTTACTATTTTCGGCACAAAGGCGTCTCTGGCAAAAAATTGCGTCCATGAAAATTACTGGTCTCAGCGCTGTTGCCTGATTTTTATGACTTTTCTTCAGTAATCCCTGTATTTGGTGGACGTAAGTGTACGCAAATAAAGCTTCTGTACCGAACTCTTAATTGGCTGAGTTGCGAACCGGCCAATTAAGGCCTTTCCGTCCTTTGTTTGCGGACGATTTTTTTCTTAAAATGTAGTTCTGTGCCGAATTCCTCTTTTTAGCGCCGGCAAGGCGCCATCAGACCCAAAACAAACAATTAGTTCCTCTTTCTGAAGAAGCGCCCGGTATAGCAGATCACAAGCGCCGCTCCCGCGACCATTGCGCTGCCCACAATTCCTGAGACCGTCGTTCCCATGGGATTGTCGCTTCCGGCAAAAGCATAGTCCGGCAGGAAGGAGGTCTTCTCCTGAATGCCTGCTGCCGTCTCCGATACAGCGCTGCTCGTGCCGAAATTCTCCTCATCAAGGCCCATGTTGGCGCTGTAGCCCGCCTCCTCGTTTCCGAAGAGCGCCCATTCAAGCCCGTCCGGGTTGGAACTTGCGAAATGGGAAAAGATTCCGCCGACGACTACTACTGCCACTGCCAGTGTGATGATAACAGTCCTGAGGGATTTGGAAGATCCGCTGCGCACTTCCTCTGAGACCTCCACATCGCGCAGCAGTTCCGGTCTGACAGCGTACACATAAGTCAGCACCGCAGCTGTGATCAGGCCTTCCACAAGGCCGATGGCCAGGTGAATGGGAAGCATCAGGCCGCAAAACGCGCTGAAGGGAAGTTCCGTGATCCCGGAAAGTGTTGTCTCAAGGACCACTGAGAATGCGCCCATCTGCAGGGTCACGATGCAGCCGATGATCGACGCGGCGATGATCCTGGCTCTCTGAGCCGCCTCTGCGCCGAGATTCTCAAACAGTCTGCTTCTCATGATCGGCCGCCAGATCAGGTAGTACCCCACGAAACACCCGTAGAACGCCATGTTCCATATGTTGGCGCCAAGCGCCATAAGCCCTCCGTCGGCAAAAAAGAGACACTGGATCGTCAGCACCACAGCCATCGACAAAAAGCCCGCCTGAGGCCCCAGGAGCGCGGACAGGAGCATTCCTCCGCACATATGTCCCGAAGATCCGGTCCCCGGAATCGTATAGTTGATCATCTGTCCCGCGAAAACCAGGGCGGAGGCCACTGCCATGGTGGGGAGTTTCTGAGTATTTTCATCCTCTGTCAGTTTTTTTACAGACAGTCCCACTGTTGTACCGGACGCGACGTACATCGTAGCCGCTACGGCGGGAGAAAGAAGAGCGTCAGCCATATGCATGATAAAACACCTCCGAAGCGTTATATATTCCTGTTTCAAGTTTATAACGCCTCGAAAATACGGCACAAGCCCCGGGGGGGGTTATATTTTAGCGCTTTATCACGTCACCTTACTCCACTGATTTGAGCGACTCCACCATGTCGATCTTCCGGATGTAAAAATAGGAGAAGAAATTCACCGACAGTGAGAAGACCACTGTCAGGATGACCGCATAAAGGTAGCTGCGCCCGTGCAGGCCGTGACCGAAGATCATATACTCCATCTCGATGGTTCCGATCAGCCAGCGGTGCAGCCATTTCCCGCCGAGAAGCCCCAGGGCGGAACCCATCAGGGTGAGGATGATATTCTCGCGGTAGACATAGGACGCCGTCTCCCCGTCATAGAATCCGAGGACTTTGAGGGTCGCCAGCTCACGGATGCGTTCCGTCACATTGATATTGGTCAGATTGAAAAGCACTAAAAAAGCCAGCGCTGCCGCCGCGCCGATGATGATCCAGACCACGACGTCCAGGCTCTTCATGCTCTCGTGGAAGTGATCCCGGGTCTCATCAATGCTGTTATAGGTGATGACGCCTTTAATCTTCATAACCCTGTCAGCAGGGTTTTCTGCCGCCTTCACAAGCAGTACGTTGTCGCGCGGCCTCTCTCCAAATACCTTTTTGTAACAGGAAGCTGTCATGTGGACGTAATGGCCGACATAGTTCTCGCAGATACCTCCCACTGTCACCGGATATTCTTTCTCATCGCTGTCGAGCAGCGCGATCGTATCGCCCTCTTTGATCCCGAGGTTATCTGCCAGTTTCTCATCTATGACCACCGCCTCGTCCGTCGGGACCAGCCGGGGAAGCTCTCCCACCCTGCCGTAACGGCGCAGTCCGTCAGCCCTCGGGTAGAGGCAGATATAGTCCTCCGCGACGGGGTGCATGCCTTCCGTATCTGTGTAAGTCGTCCACCCCGAAGTGGACCTGAGCGCGACGCCGTCGATGGTTCCCTCTTCAGTCCGCACGCTGACTCCCCTGTCATAGCACCCCAGAAAAGAGATGATGCCGGGATCCGCTTCCAGCGCCTCCATCATCTCCGCGCGGTCCGATGGATTGAGGCCCGCGTCTATGGAGATCGTCGCGTTGTAGGGCATCAGGTCGTCGAACTGCCATGTCAGCACATCAAAAATGGAATCCCGCAATCCAAAGCCCGTCGCCAGCAGCGCTGTGCATCCCGCAATTCCGATGATAGTCATCCAGAAACGCTTTTTGTAGCGGAACAGGTTGCGCGCGCTGACCTTCTGGATAAAAGACAGCCGCTCCCAGACCGGTCCGATATATTCGAGGAATATGCGCTTGCCGGGTTTGGGCGCGCGGGGCCGTAAAAGCTCCGCGGGTCTGGCCAGCAGTGTCGCATAGCAGGCCGCAAAGGCAGCTCCCGCAGTCGCCAGGACCGCTGCTCCCAGTGAATAGAGAACCACCACCGGCGAGATGCTCATCTCCAGCTTCGGCAAAAGATAGAGGATCCCCCATTCATAATAGATAAGCGAAGGCAGCGCGGTGCATCCGATCGCGAGTCCTGCTCCGCCTCCCACAAGGCTGGCTGCCAGCGCATAGCCTATGTATTTGATGGATATAGACGCCGTGGAAAAGCCGAGCGCTTTCATCGTGCCGATCTCCGTGCGATGGTCTTCGACCATTCTCGTCATGGAAGTCAGAGAACTGAGCGCAGCCACAAGAAAGAAGATCAGAGGAAATACATCCGCGAGATTTCCCATGCGCTCTGAGTCGGAGGAGAACTCCACATAGCTCCGGATCGTCTCCCGATCCAGTATGTACCACTCCCCGCTCGAGGTATCCAGGCCCGACAAAGCACCGCTGCCGCCGCTTCCGGACTCCGCGATCCCTGCGATCAGCGCTGCGGCCATGTCCGCGAATGTGACTTCTTCCGTCACCTGCTTTTCCCGGATCCGGGCCCTCTCTTTGGCGAGCGGCTTAATGCTTTCTATGAAGTCATCCACCTGCTCCTTGTAGGCGTCATCTGTATAGCAGTTATAACGGTCCAGTCCTTCCAGTTCGAGATAAATAGTGGAATAGACATCCTGTGTAAAACACTCAGACGGAAGAACCACAAATCCGGTGACACTGCCCGTGCCTACGCTCGATCCGCTTCTGGTACGCGAAATGTAAAGGGGACTGCGGGCAATTCCGACGATTTTGTACGTGTGCTTTGTGGAATGCGGGACGCCCGCCCCGGAGCTTCCCTCCCCTGAGCTTCCGGCTTGCTGCGCCAGCGGGTCCTCCCCCAGCACGGCATCAAAAGACTCTTTAGTATCAATGGTGATCGTATCGCCGATCTCTTTATGGAGAGCCTCCAATATTTTGATCTCGGTGACGCACTCGTCCGGGGACACCGGCATCCGCCCCTCTGTGAGATCCAGCAGATTGATCTGCCGCGGCATCTCAAGGACGTTGACGCTGTCCTCCCCCGCCAGGGCATCAAAAGTACGGCTTCCCTCAGCCGCCCTTACACCGGGCGCGCGGGAAACCGCCTCAAGATCCTCCTTAGTCAGACCGAGCATAGAGATCAGCCGCACATCCATGAAATGCTGGCGGTCATAGTAATGATCCACCGTGTTATGCATGTCTGGCGCTGTCATCCGGAGGCCGGAAAGGAATCCGACCGCCAGAAGACTCATCACAAACAGTGACAGAAAGCGCTTTTTTGTGTGCAGGATCTCGCGGACCGTGTCCGTAAGAAGCATGTTTTTACTATGCTTTGTCACCCTCTCGCCTTTACAACTTCAATAAACGCCTTCGCGTAAGCCGGCAGGTCCGGAGGTCTTCTTCCGGAGACGATGTTGCCGTCGACAACGGTCTCCTCGTCGACCCAGATGCCGCCCGCATTGCTCATGTCGTCCTTAATACCGGGCGTGCTGGTCACTTTTTTGCCGCGCAGAATATCCGCGCTGATCAGGACCCATCCCGCATGGCAGATCTCACCGATCGCCTTATTGTCGGCGTTCATCTTTCGCACGATATTCAGGACCTCAGGGAAACGGCGCAGCTTGTCGGGCGCCCATCCGCCGGGTACTAAAAGTCCGTCGTAGTCGTCCGGATCCAGATCTTTAAAGCTCAGCGCCACCTCGCAGGGCACGCCGTATTTGCCGTGGTACAGCCCGGGCTTTTCAGCGGCAAAATCCACCTGCCAGCCCTCTTCCCTGCACCTGTACACGGGATACCAGACCTCCAGGTCCTCAAAATCCCCGCTGATCAGCTGCAAAATCTTCTTGCTCATCGTTGATCTCCTTTCCTTACATCCCACTGTGACAACTCTATAAAGCATTACATTTCAGTTCGCGTTTCATTACGACGCCTCTCGTCAGAACTCCTTCTGCAGTTCCTCCATCTGCCTGACAGCGTCTCCAAAGACTTCCAGCGCCTCATCCACCGGCTTCGACGTGGAGAGGTCCACGCCCGCGATCTTAAGAAGGCTGACAGGGTCCTGCGTGCAGCCGCTCTTTAAGAACTCCAGATACGGCTTCACAGCTGCCTCTCCCTGCTCCAGGATGCGGTGCGCGATCGCGACTGCCGCCGAGAAACTGGTGGCGTACTGGTATACGTAGAAATTGTAATAGAAGATCTTCGCCAAAATACTGCTTATTAAGCTCCAGATACAGGCCGCAGAGCGCATCCGCCGTCAGGGGACTGCCCGCCTCCGCCATCGCGTTGGTCCTGCGCTCGAATTCCTCGAACATTGTCTGGCGGTAGACCGTTCCCTTGAAGCATTCCAGATAGTAGTTGATCAGGTAAGCCTTTTCCTTCGGGTCCTTCGCGCGCGCAAGCATGTATTCCAGGAGCAGGATCTCATTGGTCGTGGAGGCGACCTCCGCCACAAATATCTTATACCCGGAATTGAGGTGGGACTGCGCGTGCTCAGAATACCATGTGTGCATGGAGTGCCCCATTTCATGGACCAGAGTAAAAACATCGTCCAGCGTATCGGTATAGTTGAGCAGCATATATGGATGGACGCCGTAAACGCCCGAGGAGTAGGCCCCGGAGCGCTTCCCCTCATTCTCATAGACATCGATCCAGCGCTCTGCGTAGGCTTTGCGGACTATGGAAAGATATTCCTCTCCCAAAGGCGCCAGCGCCTTCAGTGATAATTCCTTCGCCTCCTCATAGGAGAACTTCCTGTCATAGTCTGCGACCATAGGCACGTAAACATCGTACATGTGAAGTTCGTCCACTCCCAGCATCTCCTTCCGCAGGGAGACATAGCGGTGCATATACGATATTTTGTCATGGATACTGTCGATCAGTCGGTCGCATACTGCAGGATCAACATTGTTGCCGTCGACAGCAGCCACGAAAGTCGACGGATATTTCCTGGCCCTGGCATAGAATATCTGCTGCTTGACCTGGCCGTCGTAGAGGGCCGCCCATGTATTTGCGAACTCGCTGTAGCGCGTGTAGAACTTCTCGAAAGACTCCCTGCGCAGTTCTCTGTCCGGAGACATCTGCAGCGGCACGAAGCGACCGTTGGAGAGCTGGATCTCATTGCCGGAGCTGTCCTTTACCGGCGGAAACTTCAGATCCGCGTTGGAAAGCATTCCAAAGCCGTTGGACGCGGTCTGCGCCATCTCCCCGGCCGAGGCGAGAAGCTGTTCCATCTCTTTAGTGAGCGTATGTTCCTTCATGCGGCGGATCTCACGGATCGTCACCTCGTAATCCCTGATTCCCGGCTCCTCCTCGCAGAAACGGGCGATCACCTCATCCGGAATGGCGAGGATCTCCGGCTCCATAAAAGAAAGCTTCTCACTGATCCTGACCGAAGCGCTCTGCGCCTTCAGCTGCAGCTCCTGATAGCGGGAATTGCCTGCGTCCTGATCGTGACGCATGAAAGAATAGCCTCCCACGCGATCCAGCTTCAGCGAACAATCATCGTATATCTTCAGCGCTTCATAGAGATTCCGGGCACTCTCCCCGAGCCGCCCCTCGTACTTTCCGACCTCTGCGGCCAGTTCCTTCGCCTCCTCAAGTTCCTTCTCCCAAAGGACCTCGTCGGGATATATATCTTCGAGGCGCCAGGTCATTTCTGCCGGCACCTCTTCTCTCTTTGGTAATCTGTCGTTCATCCGGTGTGCTCCTGTCTGCGGTGACTTACTGCGCTGCTGCCGGTTCACTTGCCTGTTCACCTGATGCGTTCATTGTTTCTAAAAGCATTTCAAGGATTCCCCTGGCCTGCTCTGCTTCCTCCTCACTGTAATCAGCGGCTGTCTCACCGCTCTGGTATCTGTGAACAGCCTCCGCAATACCGTCCGCGTCATACCACGGAACCAGATGGACATCCAGAAGCGAGGGCAGCATATCATAATCGAGGGTTGTAGCTTTTTCATCCGATACAAATCCGCTTTCGGTCTCTCTGCCGATCTTCAGCATACCGGAGAACGCCGCGCAGTGTCCGTACGCGTCTACGAATGTTCCCAGAACACAGTCCCCGCCGCCGGGATATGTACCGATGATCTTCGCAGTGCCGCTCTGCTGCGCTAGGTAAGGAAGAGCAGTTCCGCAGGAATAGGAGGAGCCGCTGCACATGATATAGAAATCATATTGGCCGCCGAAACCGTCCTGATCATCCGCGACGCCGTCGAGATTGGTGTCAACATGATACTTCTCTTCCCTGTAACTTCCCGTCACCATATCTTTATCCGTGAAAGTCACCTCTCCGTCCTCAGAGAGGAATCCGAGAATGTTGACCAGGCCGCCCGCCGATCCTCCTCCGTTGTTGCAGAGGTTGATCACAACATTTTTGACCTCTTCGTGTTCCTTTATCTCTTCGAAACAGTTATAGAAGAAAGCGAAATTGTCCTCCTCCGCATCCCCTTCTTTTATGCCGTCCATGTAGTAGGAGGGTTTCCGCTTCAGTATGTTGTCCATAAAGTGTGTAAAATAGATCACTGCCGTGTCACCGGAAATATCAAGCCGCTGTTCACCGTATCCTTCCGGCGTATTAGCCTTCATATAATTACTCCAGATTATGATCGGGGCAATATCCGGAACATTGAGTCCTTTTTCGAGAAGGGCTCCAAGGATCGCGTCGACTGATCCATCGTTTTCCCGTGTCTGCTCCTCCTGTTCTTCCTCGAAGAGCTCTTTTCCCGCTTCCGAACTCTTGATCTGATCCGCGACATCATTGACCGTTTTTTCGTCGATCGGAGTATTCCCGACCACAGTCATCACCCCTGTAAGCGAATCGTGTGCAGTATCAAACAGATAGTTGAACAGCAGGAACTCCGCCGTCATTGATTGAGCAGGATCCGTGGAACACAGCGCTTTTTTGGCGTTGATCCTGGTAAAATATTCATCAAATGTCGTGACGTTCTTCTCTTCCTTGTGTCCGAAAGCTATATCCAGCAGCAGACAGACCGAATAATAGTTGTAATCCGCATAGTCCTGCGAAGCCTTGCTCAGGGTACTGAAAGGACCTGAGAAAAGCGTCTTGATATAAACACTGTCTTTTGCCTCATCGGGTTTGCTCAGTTGGAAGTTGTTAGCCTCAATGATATTAAAATAATCCTTGCCGTTGTATGTCAGTTCATTTTTCATGGCAACATTTCCAAAGGTATTCTGCAGAGCCAGAAAAGGCATCAGGATATCCCCGTCATACGCTATGACCGGCATATGATAATCTTTGAGTGATATAGTCAGAGAAGTCCCCGCTGTCTCCGCAGACTGGTTTTTCACGGACGGCGTGATCGTATTATACTCCGGGCGGTCTATGATACCGCCGCTGACGACGCCAAGTGCTCTGAATTTTCCGGGATTCTCTATAGTGATCGTATCTGCTGCGGCGTCGATCGTTCCCGTGGTCTCGTTTACGGCGATCGTCATAACGCCATCCTGTATACTGATTTTTTCTTTTCCTTCAAGGATGACATCCAGATAATCAGAAGCCTTGATAAAAGGCACGTCTTCATACCCCTTCACCTCATAAGTCGTGACGGTACTGAAATTCCCCAGAGACGTTCCCAGGAATATGCGGCTGTCATCCCACTTAACGGAAATGTCACTCTCCGGGATCTCTTCCCCGGCATTTTCAACGGCAGAAGCATCCGTCTGTTCCGCTGCGCCGACGGCTTCGGCGTCCGGCTCCCCGCTCTCGGCGGGTACTGCGGCTTCCCCTGCAGCATCTTCTGCTGCCGGAGCATCAGCATTGGCAGCGCTGCTCGCTCCTGTAGCGCCTCCGCAGGCTGTCGCAGACAGGATCATGATCATAGAAAGCCCCAAACACAATAATCTTTTCTTCTTCATCTGTCCCATTCCTTTCATTTTTCTATACCCATTCAGCAGTTTTCAGAATGTGTTGTTCTATGGAAAATATTATAACATGTCCATATGTTTTATTGAATAAAACGGCTTCAGCGCCTAAAAAAGCCCCCGCTCTTCGCACATTAAATGCGAAAGAGGGGGGCTGTAACAATCTGTTATATAAATTTTTGTCACTATTGTGACTCCGCGCCGGCCGCCTTCTCGGCTGCCGCTCTGGCGCATGCGGGTGACTTGATAGTCCTGGAGTAACTCAGGATCTCTCCTCCCTGCCTGGCAATGTCATATTTATACTCCGCTGTATCGTCCTCAAACTCAAACTCGTAGACAGGGACGCCTTTCTCCGTGCCGTTCCTGTTCTTCCTGAAAGAAGTCTTATTCTCGTTTACACCGGCATCTGCGACCGCAATATTTTTGGCCTGAGCCTGGCTGATCTGTTTGCCGTCCGCAGAGGGTTCAAAATATTCCCAGCTGACTTTTACGATCTCGCCGTCGGCGACCGCGATATCATATTCATAGTCCTTTTCGTCTGTCCAGAACTCTATCTCATAGACAGAAGCGCCCTGCTCTGTTCCCTTCTCCACATCTTCAATGGTCACTTCGTCCTCAGAAAGCCCTGCGTCACTAAGGGCAATCGATACTGCGTAATCCGCCGTGGTACTCTCCGCCGCCGCTGCCCCGATGCTTCCGGGACCTGCGATCATTGATGCAAAAAGAATTGCCGTTGTAACAAATGTAACACTTTTCCTGAGTCTCATCGTTTTACCTCTTTCAAGAATGGGGATCGGGCCTGAACCAAAATGATTTCTTGCAGATTTGTTTCTTATACTACGAAATTATAAATGAAAATAATTCATTGCGGAATATAAAATTTCTTAAAAGTTGCTAAACAATTACAGCCTCCGAAGGCGGTTTGTCCACAAAATATGGATAACCTGCCCCGGAGGCCGCTGTATGACTCTTATTTTACTTTCCGAAACATGATCTTTCTGGCAAGACCAATGCCGATCCGATACGGCAGCGGGCGCAGTTCTCTGTCCGCCTCTTTGAGTTTCTCCCGGATCGGGATTCCCTGAGGACAGTGCTGCTCGCATTTTCCGCAGCCGACGCACTGCGTCGCGAAAGGAGGCTCCTTGGACAGACTCACGGTCTGGGCAAACTGAAACCGTCCGGCGCTCTTCCCTTCTGTATACATCGCGTTATAACAGCGGAAAATGCCGGGAATATCCACTCCTTTTGGACATGGCATACAGTATCTGCATCCGGTGCAGCCAACCTTCTCTTTCTCGCGGATACAGTTTTTGACCACTTCAAGGGTCTCAAAATCTGCTTCCGTCAGGTGCCCGGCTGCTGCCTCCGACGCCGTCCTGCAGTTCTCCTCCACCATTTCCAAAGAGTTCATGCCCGACAGGACCACGGTCACTTCCTCCTGGTTGTAGAGCCAGCGAAGTCCCCACTCGGCAGGCGTCCAGTCATGGCCGCTCTTTTTCATCGCCTCAAGCGCGCCCGCAGGCAGCATATTCACAAGTTTCCCGCCGCGTAAAGGCTCCATGATAACAACAGGGATCCCCTTGTCAGCTGCCGCCTTGAGTCCCTTCACTCCGGCCTGCGCCACTTCATCGAGATAATTGTACTGGATCTGGCAGAAGTCCCAGTCGTAATCATTCAAAATCTTCAGGAAATTCTCGGTATTGCCGTGATAAGAAAATCCGATGTTCTTAATGGCGCCGCTCGCTTTTTTGTCAGCGATCCATGAAAGGATCCCTACCTGCTTGAGTTTCTCCCACATTGCGATATCTGTCAGATGATGCATCAGATAGTAGTCGATATATGTGGTCCTCAGACGGGTCAGTTCCTCCCCGAAGTACTTGTCAAGCCCCTCGCGGCTTCGGATCATGTACTGAGGAAGTTTCGTCGCTATATTGATTTTCTCCCGAATCCCGTTCCTCTCAAAGATCTCTCCCAGCGCCTCCTCGCTGCCGGGATAAATATAGGCCGTGTCGTAATAGTTTACGCCGGCCCTGTAAGCGGCCAGGATTTCCTGCTCCGCCTTATCGATGTCTATACTGTTTCCCTTTTTTGTAAAACGCATGCAGCCGTAACCCAGGATTGACAGCATGTTGCCGTGTTTATCGCTCCTGTATTGCATTGCTTACTCCTTACTTTTGTCCAATTCCGTCAACACCCTGATCTGCCGCTGAATACCGGCATCATCCTCAAGGATAAAATAGTCCGTCCCCTCCATATCTATGACTTCCTGCTTGTATTTGGCAAGCATTTCGTCCCATAGCCGGTAAGCCGGATCTCCTCTGTGATCCTCAAGTCCACACTCTTTTGACAGATATACGCCGAGAGGATCTGTGGCCTTCTCCGCGCCGAACACGTTCAAATGATCTCCATCGTCGTAAAAATCATTTTTCCAGTCAATGTCCATCTTGTCCAGTTCACAGTTAAGGTCATAAAAATCAACCCCCAGCTGCTGAGCCTCTTTTTCAAAACGCCTGTGTACCTGAGTGTTATAGCATTTAGGCGACACAGTGCCTACAAGCACCAGTTTGACCCCGTTGCTCTCACACAGTTTCCGGATCTTTGTCAGCATATATCTGTTATACCACGGCATCGGATAAGTATCCGGGTCCTCAGGGTCATAATACGGGACCGGGCCCTCATATCCTTCCACTGTTTCATCCACTATAAAGCCTTTGAAATATTTACGGATACTCCTTCCGTCAGTGCAGAATTTCCAGAAAGAATGATATTTGAGAAAAGGAAGCCTGTACATGACAGCCTCAGACAGGCCATAGCCCCAGGGGTCTAATCCGTCAAGCTTCCTGAGCAGTCCGTGAGTCTCCAGCATCACAACTTTAACAGGCTGCTTCTTTATCGCTTCCTTGATGCAGTAATATGTCTCAACTGGTTTCTGCATCTCCTTACCGGCGTTATAGGAAGTAATTCCGTAATCCCGGTAAAGGGACGGTGAGCAAAATCCGGCGCCGCACAGGCTGTCTCCCACAAACAGGACGTCGATCTGTCCCTCCTGCTCATTGGATAATTCGGCAATCCTTCTGTCGTAATAAATAACGCTTCCCCTGGCAGCCAGGTCTCCGCCGTTAAATACCACCGACAGTATACCGATCAGGACGATCAGTATCGCTCCAAAGCTCAGTATTTTAAGCAAATTCTTCATGTTAATATTTTCCGTCTATTGCGTCCTTCTCTTCGGTTCCGGTTCCCTCAGGGGCCGGTTTCGTCCGTCATTTGTTCTCTTTCATATCCTTTTCGATCCGGGGATAACTGGTCCCTTCCATATCCTTCAGTTCCTGTTCATAGGCGGGAAGCATGTCATCCCAGTTACGGTAATCCGGATCGCCCCTGTGATCAGTAAGTCCGCACTCGTCAGCCAGATAATTGCCGAGATAGCGCGTCATCTTCTGACATCCGAAAAGATTCAGATGATCTCCGCCGTCAAATGTATCCCGCGACCAGTCGATATAAACCTTGTCCATGTCATAGTTGGCGTCCAGATAATCCACGCCGCACTCCTGCGCAAACTGTATGACCGCGTTGTGCATACGTATGTCATAGCTTTTCGCGGAGACGCCGCTGTACAGCACGAGCTGTATGTCATTCTTCCGGCAGTACTGCAGCGCCAGTTTAAACAGAAGCTTCTGCTTGGTGTGGATCGGATAGATCTCCTTGTCCGGATACCAGTAATGCGGGCCGCCGGTATAAGGCACGCTCTCCTCGTTGACCAGATATCCCTTGAAATACTTGCGGATCCCGGGTCCTTCCAGCCAGTTCTTCCAGATATAGTGGTACTTGATGAACTGAAACTTATACTTGAAATACTCGGAAAAGAGCATACTTCCGGAAGTGATAATGCTCTCGTCCTTGAACAGATTATGCGCTTCCCAGAGGATGACTTTGATCGGCTGTCTCTTGACGGCCTGCCTGATGTAAAACAGCGATTCCAGAGGCTTTTGCAGATCGCGCCCCATATTAAACGCCGTATAGCCGTAGTCCCGGTACAGTTCCATGGGCGTCATACCGACATTGCACAGGCTGTCGCCGACATTGAGCACGTCGATCTGTCCGGGCACCTCCGCGTCCATCCCGGCGATCCGCGCGTCGCGGTCCGCTATATAGCCCTTTCCCACCCATTTCGCGCCGTCAAAAAACCATGACAGCACCCAGATGATGATGAGCACTCCGGCCGTAAAGCCAATGATCTTAACTATGTTCTTCATTACCTGCGTTCAGGACCTCAGTGTGTCATTCCTGTACTTCAATAAGTTCGATGTGGAAGTTTAATTCCCTGCCCGCCATCTCGTGGTTAGCGTCCAGTGTGATCGTATCGTCATCCTTGGCCGTGACTGTCACGGGGAAAGGCTGTCCCATCATATTCCTGAGATAGACTCTCTCTCCTACATTCAGATTCTCGGAGCCGGGAAGCTGCGCGATCTCAATCGTAATGATCGCTTCGGGATCCTTAGGGCCATACGCCTCCTCGGGCATCAGATGCACGTCCACTGCCTGACCGACTTCCATGTCCGCCACTGCCTTGTCAAAGCCCCTGATCATCATGCCTGTGCCGCAGACAAAATCCAAAGTCTCGCCGCGGTCATAGGAAGAATCAAACTGCGTTCCGTCGTCGAAGGTGCCTCTGTAGTGGACCCTGACGCTCTTTCCCGCGTTCTTCCCTTCCAGTGTGAGCTGCTGCGCGTGTCTGCCGCAGCATCCGCCGCCTTCACCGTGGCCGCCGCAGCACTCGTGATCCTCGTCATCGTGATGTCCGCCGCAGCACTCGTGGTCATCGCCGTCATGGTGGCCGCACTCATGTCCTTCCCCATGATGGTCACAATTAGCGCCGGTGTCAACCAGATCGCCCCTAAGAAACGCCTCTACTGCCTCGTCGGCCGCCAAGACCGCCGCAGATCAGCACCTGAATGTCGTGTCCCGCAAGAAGTCCCGCCAGCGCGCCGTGGCCGATCCCGTCAGAGCCGATCACTTCACTCGACACGACCTTTCCATCCTCTATCTCATATACTTTAAAACTCTCTGTTCTTCCGAAATGCTGGAAAACGTTTCCGTTATCATAGGTTACTGCAATCTTCATCATATCCCTTTCTGTTACGCTGTTAAAAAAGTCCGTCTTACTATAGTAGCACAGGACCACATTGAGAAAAAGAGTAAAAATCGCAGTTCAATCCCTTATTGCAGAGTTTTGGCAGACTGTCACATATACTTTTCTAAATAATGGTATAATGAATATGCAGTATTTTGTGATCACATTCAGGAGGACCGCTATGAGTCAAAATACAGTTCTTCTTCACAACCGTTACCGCGTCAGGAGCATACTGGGTACCGGAGGCTTCAGTACGATCTATCTTGCTGTGGATGAGACCACTGGGACAGAGGTGTCCGTCAAGGAATTTACCGCCGAGCACATGGACGGACTTGCGACCGCCCTGCGCGTCAACGCCTATGATATCGCGAACCGTTCTGAGCCGCAGCCCGTGCCTGACCCCTCCGATCTTTCCGGCGAGGAAAAGCTTTCCAGAGGCCTGATGCAGGTGCGCAGGGAGGCGCAGATGCTGGATCTCTTCAGCGGTGTTCCCGGCGTTCCCGGCGTCCTTGACACCTTTCAGGAGAACAACACCTTCTATCTCGTCAAGGAATATCTCGAAGGCATGACCTGTAAAGAATACATGGACCGCTTCCGCGGCCGCATGCCCTTTACCCTGGCGCTCTATATAATGAAGGGCACCCTTGAGATCCTGCAGGCAATACACAGCCGGGGCTATATCCACTGTGACATCAGTCCTATCAACAGTTTCCTGTGCAGGGACGGCGGCGTTTATCTCATCGACTGGGGCAACGCCGTGGATCTGAGCGGCAGTATGGAAGATCACGTAGTCCGGCAGGCAGTCAATATACGCTATGCGGCCCCCGAACAGCAGATCAGCGGCCGCACCCTGACCCCGGCCACAGACCTCTACTGTCTGTGCGCCACGATATACGACGCTGTCTGCGGAGAACCGCCCAGACAATGCGTGGAGCGTCTGCGGGGTGAGCCCCTTGTCCCGCCCGTTATTCACGTAAGCGATCTTCCTGCCTTTGTAAACGATCTGCTTCTTAGCGGGCTCGAACTTGACCCCGCAAAGCGCCCGCAGAGCTCAGCCGAACTGCTGGAGATCATTAACAGAGAAGTTGCTTTCAGTGTCTCCCCCGTCTCAGGCACCGGCAACGCCTCCGTATCGGCCAGGCTCCTGAACGAAAAAAGGAGCCCCTTCGGTTTTTTGACCTCCCGAAGGAGCCGCAGGCCCACCTTATTATGATCGGCCCATAGCTGAATATTTAAAAAAAGCTGTGAAGAAATGAGTCCTGTATCAGGCTCATTTCTTCACAGCTTCTTCGTTGTCTTAAAGGGTCAGAATCCGATGTCCTTCCTCGATTTGCGGTTATTGCGGCGCAGAAGGGCCCCGTCCCAGCGGGCCTTCTCAGCCACGGTGTTGACCTCCAGGCCATAAGGGATCGGCAGAGGATTTCCCTTCTCATCGATGGCTACATAGGTGAGAAAAGCGCGGTTGATGATATGGCGGTAACCGTCCTTGTCCTCTATGAAAGAGTCGACTCTGATCTCACAGGAGGAACGGCCGACAAAGGTGATGCGGCCTACCAGAACAAGGCGGTCGGCGAGATACGCGCCGCGCTTGAATGTGAGGTTGTCGATGGATGCGGTAGTCACCGCGAGTCCTGTATGGCGGCTCGCGCAGGCGCCGGCCACTTCGTCGATCCAGGAGACGAGCTGCCCGCCGAACAGCCTTCCTGTGGGATTGATATTCTCATACCGAATCACATATACATTCTCAACCTGGGAGAATTCCACGCTCCTCTTGGGACGGGGATCGCTGGCTCCGTAATCCGTTCCGGTATTGCCGAGTCCTGCATGTAAATCGCTCATTTTTCCCTCCTGTTCTTTAAGCGGGTATGGACGTCTGTGACCTCTATTATATATGATTTCCGAATAGCAGGAAAGTGCCTGCCCTTGCGCAATATGTGCTTTTATGATACGCTCTTGAACATGAAATCATATGTTTTTCGTTTCCTGATTTTAGAAGGAGTGTGATCGAGTCTTATGGACGATGGCAGTCAATCAACATGGCTGATCGTAATTCTGTTGCTGTTTGCCGCAATGTTTTTCGCTATAGCGGAGACCGCTTTTGCATCGGTTTCCCGGGTGCGTCTCAAGACAGACGCAGAGAGAGGGGATAAGCGGGCAGAAACGGCGCTGTATGTGACGGATCACTTTGACCGTGCGATCACAACTCTCCTGATCTGTACCAATATTGTTCACATCGCGACAGCCTCCATTGTGACAGTGTATGTCACCAAGCGGTGGGGCGTTTCCGCAGTATCCATTTCCACATTGGTAACCACGCTGGTAGTATTCTTCTTCGGAGAGATGCTGCCTAAAAGTGTTGCGAGAAAATACAGTGAGCCCATCAGCCTTGCGACAGCAGGCACGCTGCGCGTGATCATGACGGTCCTCAAGCCTTTTGCCGCGCTGCTGACAATGATCGGCAACGCCGCGGCGAAAGCTTCAAAGGGCGACGACGAGACGTCCGTCACAGAAAATGATATCTATGACATCATTGAGGACATGACCGAGGAAGGGACGATCAATGAGGAACAGAGCGAGCTGATCTCCTCGGCGCTGCAGTTCGGTGATGTGACCGTGGAGAGTATTCTGACGCCCCGCATGGATATTGCGGCTATTGACATCAATATGCCCCAGGAGGAGATCCTGCAGTTCATCAAGGAGCAGAATCACAGCCGCCTTCCGGTATATGAAGGAAGTATCGACAATATCATCGGCATCCTGCACATCCGCAGATACATCCGCTATTACATCCGCATAGGAAAAGCTTTGGATATCAGGCCTCTCCTCTATGAACCTTTCTTCGTCCATCAGTCGACCAAGATCGATGATCTTCTGACGATCATGTCAAGAAACAAGATCAACATCGCTGTTGTCACGGACAACTACGGTGGAACCCTCGGCATTGTGACAGACGAAGATATTCTGGAGGAACTTGTGGGAGAGATCTGGGATGAGGACGACCGCGCGGTGCGCAATGTTGTCCCCATGACGGACGGCTCCTACAGCGTCAACCCTGAAGAGCAGGTTCTGGATATCCTGGATGAGTTGGGCGTCGAATACACTGAGGAGCAGGAGGAGAGCATCGGATACAAGCTCATGAACGAGCTTGCCTATGAGGCGTTCCCGTCTATTCCTGTGGCCGGGGACAGCTTCCACTATCTTGGAACCAAGATCTCGATCCTCGTCATGCGCCACAACAGGATCATGCGCCTTAAAGTGCGCCGCCTGACCGATACGGAACTCAAAGAAGACCGCAGGATCGCCGAAAACGATGACAGCCCGGAAGAAATCAGGGAAAACTACGAGGGCTTTGCCAAAGGCGAAGCGTATGCCGTTCAACAGGTCAAAAACAAGCACTACGCGAAGGCTATGCGCCCTTCCGCAAGAGAGGGGAGGTGACGCGTAGATGGATCTGTATATTTATATTTTAGGAATTATCGTCTGCGTCATGCTCTCGGCATTCTTCTCCGCGTCTGAGATGTCCTATTCCGCCTGCAACAAAGTCCGCCTTGAGCACGAGCGGGACAACGGCAGCAAAAAAGCGGGGATCGCGGCCAAAATAGCGAATAAGTTTGACGACGCCCTCTCCACTATTCTGGTAGGAAATAACCTTGTGAATATTGCTGCTTCTTCCATGGGATCGGTCGCAGTGATGATGACGCTGGGCGAGCACTACACCTGGGTCTCAACGGCGCTTATCACAGTGGCGGTCATAATTTTCGGCGAAACCATTCCCAAGATCACGGCCAAGAAGAACGCGACCAGATTTGCTCTCTCTTTTGCCTACCCGATCAGGGCGCTGATGATCATCTTAAAACCGGTGACATTCATAGTTGTGGGACTGGTCAATCTGATCACCCGCCTGCTGCCCGACATAGAGGACCCGGACAGCGACGCTGCTCTGGAGGAACTGCACACAATGATCGACATGGCGGAGGACGAGGATGTCCTTGATGAGGACGCGTCGGAACTTGTCAGCGCGGCGATCGACTTCGCGGACATTTCGGCTTCGGAAGTCATGACGGCCAGGGTGGATATTGTAGCGATCGACATAGACGACCCGTGGGAGGAAATCCTGCGGACCATCGATTCCTCCCCCTATACCCGGATCCCTGTCTATGAGGACAGTATTGACCACATAATCGGCATTCTGTCCCTGAACCGCTTCCTTAAGGCTATGATCGACAAGGACAAAGTAGAGATACGTTCTCTCCTGCTCCCCACATGCTACGTGTACAAGACAATGAGGCTTCCGGCAGTGCTCTCTTCTCTGCGGAACGCTCAGCAGCACATCGCGGTGGTGACCGACGAGTACGGAGGAACGCTGGGCGTGGTCTCCATGGAAGACGTTCTGGAGCAGCTGGTCGGAGATATCTGGGATGAGACCGACACGGTGGAAAAGGATGTCGTAAAGCACGGCGACGGAAAGTACGAACTGGACGGCGACACGCCGATCTATGAGTTCCTGGAGCTGATGGGCTGGAAAGAGGATGACTTCGATTTCGATTCCGAGACCGTCGGCGGCTGGTGCATCGAGTACAACAACGGATTCCCCAATGTCAACAGCGTCTTCAGATACAAAGATATCGAAGTGACGATCCTGGAAGTGTCGAAACGGAGAGTCAGACGGGTAAAGGTGCAGGTTAAAAAAGAAGAATAAAGGCAAATAAAGGGCGCCGCATTAAGCAGCGCCCTTTTTTATGCCATTTTTTGCCTTTCAGGAATCCGATACTCACAGCGATCATTTCGCCGCATTAAACGCGAAATTCCGGAATCTGAATCTCTCCCAGTTCTCAAGCGAATGCAGGTAAAGCCCGCTCTCCGCCCTCATCGCGGCGTTATCTGCGCTGCTGGCGGGATCAAATACGCCTACCGTCACAAATCCCGCCCTGTTCGCCGTCCGGACAGCGTGGATCACGTCTTCGAACACAAATATGTCAGGGGGGGTAAGTCCCATTCGCTCCGACGCCAGCATAAAGACCACGGGAGCGTCCTTGCCTGCCCCTGCCTCCTCGCAGGTGATCAGTCCCTCGAAGTAATCATACAGTCCAAGCCTCTCAAAGGCTGCCCGGACATGCTCCCTGTTGTTGGATGTAGCAATATACATCGGGATTCCCCGCCCCTTCATCCGTTCCAGAAACTCTGCCGCGCCGGGCTTGGGCTGCGCCTGATAGAAATAGAAGTCGCGGATCACTCCAAGGACGCCTTCCTTGATTTCCTGATCAGTCATGGCAAGATTATAGGCCGACCTCAGGTAGGCTAGCCTCAATGCCCAGCCCTTCAAGAAATCTCTCTGAAGCGTTCTCCCAAATCGGCATGGAATCCAGCAGCGTCCCGTCGACGTCAAAAATCGCTCCTTTATTCATTAGTCACCTCCACATATTGTCTCTTTATCCGTTCAGATCTCCCACGCCCTTCTGCCGTCCAGCACGCCGGTCACGATCTCAATCAGATCTTCCGCATACCTCGGCAGATTCTCTCCCTTTCTCCAGCATGCATAGAAATGCCGGTGATTCTCAACTCCTTTGAGCGGGTAAAATACCCCTTTCTTTATAACCGTTTCGTCAAAATAGATATCCGGGCACAGCATGCACGCCCCGCAGGATACCGTGACCCGCTTGGCCATCTCGAGGGAATCCACTTCCATCAGGATCTTGGGGTCAATATCAAGCATCCGAAACAGCTGGTCCTGCACCACCCTGATACTGTGGCCTTGTTTGAGACTGACGAACTGCTCGTTCTTCGCCTCTTTAAGCGGGATCGCCGTTCCTGATTCAAACCGCTCGGCAAGTTTCGAGGATCTGCCTACCAGTATTCCTGTGGTCTCCTTCTCGATCAGTTTGTAATCAAACCTCGCGCTGGTGGACTCAAGAGCAGCAAAGGCAAGATCGATCTCACCGTACCGAAGAAGATCTTCCATTCTCACGGACCCCGTCTCCCGCAATTCCAGCGACACATTGGGATAGCGGGCAATAAATTTCGGCATTGTCAGGGGAAGGATCCTCATTCCCCTCTGCACACTGATCCCCAGGCGCAAGTGTCCGCTGTTCTCCTGCCGGATATCCTGAAGCTGGTTCTCAAGACGGTCGTTGGCGACGATCATCGTGTGCGCGCACTCGAGATATTTCTCCCCGGCGTAAGTGAGCCTCAGCGGCAGAGAGGTCCGGTCAAACAGAGTTACTCCTAGTTCTTTCTCTACCTGGCGCACCATCTGGCTCAGAGATGGCTGACTGATATATAATTTTTTTGCTGCCGCCGTTATGCTTCCCTCATTAGCGATGGTCTGAATGTACTGCGCCTGCTTTATATTCATGGAAAATCCCCCTATTTATATTAAATTTCATCACATCATCCTACGTTATTTCACTTATTTTGTTCTATCTTCGAAATAAGTATAGCATGTATAGTCCAAATACCAAGATATAATATAAATACTATATCCTTATTCTCAAATCAGTATTTGAAGATTATGGTAAACTATGTAATTATATTATTGTAGCAAATAAAGATTATCCAATCTTAGGGGAAAGGAGAAATGTCAAATGGATATCAAAAAGTCAGCGGTTGCCGGCACTCTGGAATCCAGTGACTGCATGGTAACAGTTGAGCCTGGCAGGGGGCAGGTCGATCTTGATCTCGACAGCGTCGTCATCCGCCAGTACGGCAGGCAGATCCGCAAAGTGATCTATGATACCCTGAAACGTCTTGACGTCAATGATGTCAAAGTGACCGTTGTAGATAAAGGCGCTCTCGACTGCACCATCAAAGCGAGAGTTGAATGCGCCGTCTACCGCAGCAACGACATCAAGGGCGGTTTACCTTGGGGAGGTGCCATCAGATGAATCCAAACCTGAAAAGACTTCGCAGGAGCATGATGTTCCTGAATTGCCAGAAACCCGGCCTGATCAAGGATCCCTATGTATACGGACCCGATTCGATCATGCTGGATCTTGAGGACGCGGTAGCGGAGCGCGAGAAAGATGCCGCCCGTTATTCGCTCTACCACGCGCTGCAGGAAATCGATTACCGCGGCGTAGAGCGCGTTGTACGTATCAATGGTCTTGACTCCGATCTCTGGGAAGAAGACATCCGCTGCTCCGTAGCAGGCGGCTGCGATGCGATCCGTATTCCCAAGACCGAGACCGCGGAAGATGTCAAAAGAGTGGAAGCTGCCGTTATCGCAGCTGAAAAGGAATTCGGCATCGAAGACGGACGCACGCTGATCATGGCGGCTCTTGAGTCCGCTAAGGGCGTTCTGAACGCTCTTGAGATCTGCGAGGCTTCTCCCCGTCTGTTTGGTATCGCTCTTTCCGGCGGCGACTACACCAAGGACCTTCAGACCTCGATCTCCGGCACAGGCGTCGAGCTCATGGGCGCACGCCAGCACATGATCATTGCGGCACGCGCTGCAGGCAAACAGTGTTTTGACACTGTCTACACGAATCTGAACGACATGGAAGGTTTCCGCAAGGATGTCGAGACCATCCACACGATGGGATTTGACGGAAAGAGTATCATCAATCCCAGACAGATTCCGATCGTGCACGACATCTACACTCCCAAGCCGAAGGAAATCATCTTCGCTGAGAAGGTCGTTCGCGAAATCGACACCAAGAAGGCAATGGGCATCGGCGTCTTCACCGTTGACGGCAAGATGATCGACATCGCTTTCTATGACGGCGCAAAGCGCACTCTCGCGCTCGCCAAAGCATCCGGCGTTTATAAAGGAGAGCTGTAATGTTATTCATTCATAGCGAGCTCTCCTTTGCAGATTGCTCTGCAATCTGTCACCACGCTACTAAGAGCGTAAGGAGATTTGTGATATGAGAAATGCAGTCGGTCGGGAAATTCCCGATGAAATCCTCAGAGCAACGGGGAAAGAGCCCTTTCAGGGCAATAATTATAAAAATGGCGTGCCTTTCAGAAGACAGGCTCCCATTATCCGTCCTGTAATGGACAATCAGCACAGTAAGATGTGCAAGGATATCCGTGAAGCCCTGGTCAAATGCAAAGCGCACAGCGGCATGACCATCAGCTTCCACCATCATTTCCGTGAAGGCGACCTGATCGTCAACATGGTCATGAAGGAGATCCACGACATGGGTCTTAAGAACATCACACTGGCAGCCACTTCCCTGGGCAAGGCTCACGAAGCTCTTGTTCCCATGATCGAAGACGGCACCATCACCCGCATCGAGGCCTCCGGCGTCCGCGGCAAGATCGGCGAAGCGATCTCCAACGGCAAGCTCAAGGGCCTTGCGATCATGCGCAGCCACGGCGGACGTGTCCGCTCTCTGGTAACGGGTGAGACAAAGGTTGATATCGCATTCATCGGCGCTCCCACATCCGATGATTACGGCAACCTCCGCGGTGTCGGCGGCAAGACCAACTGCGGCGTTCTGAGTTACTCCCACGTCGACGGCGACTGTGCTGAGTATGTAGTAGCGATCACTGACTGCCTGGTACCTTTCCCGAACTTCCCGGCACACATCTCCATGACCAAGGTTGACTGTGTTGTCGTTGTGGATGCCATCGGTATCCCCGAGAAGATCGCTACAGGCGCAGCGAAACCCACTACCGATCAGCGCAAGCTGATGATGGCTGAATACTGCACGCAGGTCGTTGTGAACACTCCTTACTTCAAGGATGGTTTCTCCTATCAGACCGGCGTCGGCGGAGCTTCCATCGCTTCGACCATCTCCCTGACCCGCATCATGAAAGAGCGCAACATCAAGATGGGATTTGGCGTAGGCGGACTGACCAAACCCATGTGCGACCTTCTGGATATGGGCATGGTCCGCGTCCTGATGGATACGCAGGCTTTTGACCTTGACGCAGTCAACAACGTCATCAACCCCGCTCACCACCGCATCACTGCAGGTGCATACGCGAACCCCTTCAACAAGGGCGCGTTCGTCAACAAACTTGATTATGTCATTCTGGCATCCCTTGAGGTTGACGTCCACTTCAACTGCAACGTAGTGGTAGGCTCCGACGGTGTCATCACCGGCGCGCAGGGCGGACATCCTGATACCGCCCAGGGCGCTAAGTGCACCATCGTCATCTGCCCGCTTCTGCAGGGCCGTATCCCCGCGATCTGCTCGGAAGTCACGACCGTGACCACTCCCGGCGAGAGCGTGGACATCGTAGTCACAGACTACGGCGTAGCTGTCAACCCTAACCGTCATGATCTGTTGGAGTGCCTCCGCAAGGCGGACTGCGTACCGCTCAAGACCATCGAAGAGCTGCGCGACATCGCGTATTCCATCGTCGGCGAGCCTGATCCCGTAGAATTCGGCGACCGCATCGTCGGTATCATCGAAGCCCGTGACGGCACCATCATGGACGTTGTTCGCCAGGTCAAACCTGCCGAATGATTCCAAATTGCTTTTAGCACTTTTACTGAGGGGAAATGAGTCGGCGCGCGGGTCCGGGATACCCGCGTGCCGGCGGAATAACTGAAAGGAGATACTCTTTATGAGTAATACTATTGTTGGTATTTTGGGATTGCTCACAATCGTCGCGATTGTTGTAACTCTGTTCCAGAGCAAAACACAGCCGGCTATCGCTTTCATCGTATGGCCTACAATCCTTGCTCTGATCCTGGTCGTCACCGGCCGCTATTCATTCGACAATATCGCCGCGATGATCAAAAGCGGATTCGGAAGCACAGGCCCTACAGCGGCTCTGTTCGTCTTCTCGGTTCTATACTTTGGTATAATGACCGATGCGGGTATGTTTGATGTCATCATCGGTAAGCTGATGACCTTCGTCGGCGACAATGTTATCGGCGTTTGTATCGTTACCTGCATCATCGCTCTGGTCGGCCATCTGGACGGCGGCGGCGCTTCCACATTCTGTATCGTTGTTCCCGCTATGATGCCCGTATTCGACCGCATGCATATGCGCAGAACTTCCCTGCTTCGTATTGCAGTCCTTGCAATGGGCGTTCTGAACCTGATGCCTTGGGCAGGCCCCACAATGCGTGCCGCTTCCGTTCTCGGTATTGAGGCAGGCAGCCTGTGGCAGACAATCCTTCCCATCCAGGTCTTCGGTATCATTCTTGCCCTTGCACATGCCGTACTTACAGGTTTCCAGGAGAAGGCGCGCGGCGCCGGCCTCCACGGCAAACTTGCTGAGGTAGAAGGAGAAGTTAAAGTCGAAGAGTCTGCCGTCGCTGATGATAACAACGAACTCAAGCGCCCCGGACTTTTCATCTTCAACATTACCCTGACTCTCGCAGTTATCGCAATGCTGATCTGGGACGTATTCCCCAGCTACTATCCTTTCATGCTCGGTGTGGCGATCGCACTGTTCGTGAACTACGGCTTTACTGCCAAGATGCACAAGAAGATCATCAACCTGCACGCAGGCCCGGCTCTTATGATGTGCTCCACTCTGATGGGCGCAGCCGTCCTGATGGGTATCCTGACATCTTCTCTGGGTGCAGACGGCGCTGTTATCTCCGCTAAGACAATGGAACTGCCTGCGGATGCTATCCCGTCTGTAGTCCGCTGCCTTGCTAACATCGTTGCCGGCATTATGCCCGCTTCTCTCGGTCAGCACCTTCCTCTGGTTATCGGTATCCTGTCCGTTCCGCTGGCACTGGCATTCGATACAGACTCCTACTTCTATGGCATGCTTCCCGTCGTTATCGGAATCGGCCAGGCATTCGGCGTCGAGGCTCTGCCGATCGCTGTTGCTATGGTTGTCTGCCGTAACTGCGCTACCTTCATCAGCCCCATGGTTCCTGCTACCCTGCTTGGTACAGGTCTCGCGGAGGTCGATATCAAGGACCACATCAAGGCAAGCTTCCTGTATGTATGGGCATTCTCCATCCTCTGCATGCTTGTTGCAGTTGTATTTGGAATTATGCCGCTGTAATGCGAAGAGCGAACTCTCGGGGGTGTTGCATCTCGCTGATTAATCAGCGAGGGCAACGCCCTCTTTTTGCGCCAAAACCATGGTTTTCTCTCTGATCTTTACCGTTTTTGCGGCCTGATCTCATCAGATACCTTTCCATTCTTCATCCGCTTTATATTTCAGACGCACTGAAACAGACATCCCCCGATGTCTGCATTTCTGAATGACGGCTCGTTTTGAAATGTCTAAATTTTATGCCGTTTTCTTTAGTTCATAGAGCCGGATCCCGGACTTCTGAGACTGGATCTTCCAGTGCAGCTTATTGACGTTATACGCGATCGCAACAAGCACACTCTCTGCCAGTACACTATCCTTCCCCCTGTACAGGTACTGTCTGAACCCCATATCCTCTTTTACAACAGCAAACGTCCCCTCTGCCTGTATGCTGCGGTTCATCCTGAGCTGTGTACCGTAATCACTCAGGATGCGCTTCAGGTTCTCTGCCCTCTTTTCCTCTTTGGTCTTTGATACATAAAGGACTTTGCTGCGTTCTTCCATCGGAGTGTTACAGTTATTCCCTTTGATGCATTTCCTCTTAAACGGACATCCGGAGCACTCGCTGCACCTGTAGATGGTTGAAACGTTTACATACCCGCTCGTTGTCCTGGATCTTCTGGTACCGCACACATTCAGCTTTTTCCCGTTTCTGCAGGTATAGCTGTCTGTTTCTTTGTCGTATGACATATTTTCCCGGCGGCCGATGTCTGTCTTATATTTCCTTGTCCTGGATATCTCATAGTTCGTCGGCTTGATATACGAGGCCTGACCGTTATTCTCCAGGTACATGTAATTCTCCTCGCTTTCATATCCTGCATCTGCGACTATATCGCGGTACCTGAAGTGCAGATATTTCTCCATATCAGCAAGCATGGGGCAGAGGGTCAGGGTATCGCCAGGATGGGAACTGACGTCCACCCATGTGACAAATCCGGCGTCCACCGCATGCTGGACGTTATAAGCCGGTTTCAGCTGGCCGTTCAGCATGGCGTCTTCCTTCATTCTCATAAAGGTCGCGTCATGGTCTGTTTTAGAATAGCTGTTCCGGTCCCCGCATACATCGAGCTTATAAACATACTCCTCCATCCTCTTAAGGTATTCCCCGGCCTGTTCGGCAAACCTCTGGAGATCTGTTTTTCTTTTCCCGCTCCCGTGGACAAAAACGACTCTTTCTTTCTGACAGATCTTATCCAGTTCTCTGACCAGCATTTTTATGGTCCCAAGTGAGATCCGGTCATTGTAAGCGACCCTGATGCCATACATTTCCTCGCATACCGCTATGAGCTCCGCGACCTTTTCCAGCATACGCGCCTGGTTTTTGGTAACCGCTTTTTTCCACACAAAAGTATATTTATTAGCGTTTGCCTCGATCTTGGTGCCGTCAATAAATACAACCTCAGAGGAAATGAGGCCGTTCCTGCGCAGGAGCCATGTGGATTCTGACATGAGTTCTTTTGAGCACTGTGCGAGATGAAGGGATATGAAACGGGCGATCGTAGTGTTATCCGGAGCAGGCTTTCCTTCAAGCAGATACATGTAGTTTATGTTCTGCCTGCAGGCGGCTTCGATCTTCCTGCTGGAATAGATCCCGTTCATAGCTGCGTAGACCACGATCTTGAATAGCTGCTTCGGCGTCGCCAGATTTTTCGGAACTCTTGTATAGGTCTTATAGAGTTCAGAAAGGTCCATGCCCTCCACGCATGCATTCAGGAGGCGCACCGGGTCGTTATCCGGGATCATTGGCTCCAAATCAATAGGAAGTCTGATTTGATAATAAGATCTGGATTGGGTATAATCACCCTGTAAGATTGTAACTATTCAGAACCCCTGCGGCAACATAGTTATACGCCGTAGTGATACATAACATTTGAAATGCTCCTTGAATAGTGATACAATATACAAAACAGTAACACTATTTAAGGGGATGGTTTATGGGCGTCGTAAAGGTTCATAATAAAGCACGAAATATAACATATGTTTATGAGTCTGTTTCCTATTGGGATAAGGAGCTGAAGCAGCCGCGTTCCCATCGAAAGCTGATCGGGCGCATTGACCCTGCTACAGGCGAGGTTGTTCCGACAGTCAGGCGGACAAAAGCAAACACTTCCACACTGTCCCATAGTGATACAGACTATAAGGCTCTTTATGAACAGACTCTTGCGGCAATGGAACAGAAGGATGCGCTAATAGCTGAACTTCGCAGCCGGCTTTCTGCTGTGGAGAGTGAAAACCGCACCTTCCGCCGTTCGATGAAGAAGGCTTGTGATATCCTTATGGATACCGCTTCCGGAAAGGAGCGGATCAATGGATAACAAAGATCTTATCATCGAAACAATGGTAAAACAGAATGCGGATCTCACCGCCCTTGTGCAAACGCTTACAGAGTCCAACGCAGCTCTTAATGAGACCATTAAAGAACTGCAGGAAACGATTCGGGAACTCCAGCGCCAGCTGAACCAGAACTCCCGGAACAGTTCCAAACCGCCGTCAAGTGATGGCTTTAACAAGCCAAACCCGAAGAGTCTTCGCCAGAAATCCGGGAAGAAACAGGGTGGACAAAAGGGGCATCCCGGATCGCATATGTCGATTCCGCATGAACCGGATGAGTACAGCAGGCACCTGCCCAAAAAGTGTCTGTCCTGCCCGCACCTGAACGAATGTGTCATGAATGGTAATGTATTCACCTGCGGCGAGAAGCGTTATGAAGTCAACGCGGTTATCACAACCAGGGTAACGGAACATCAGTCAATTCATGTGGATTCGTGCCCGTGTACCGGAGAATCTTTGGCCGGAGAATTCCCTGAAGGGATCCGGGCATATGTGCAGTATGGCGATTCTGTTTCCGTGCTTGCCGGATTACTGAGCACCTATGGTGCGGTCAGCACGATGCGGATCCATGTCCTGCTGGGAAGTCTTCTCGGTGTCAGTTTGTCCACCGGAACGATAACCTCCATGGTGAAGAAATGTGCCAAAAAAGTAGGCAGTACACTTGAAACCATAAAGTCTATGCTGATCGGAGCAAAGGTTGCCAACTTTGATGAGACTGGTACCGATGTAAGCGGAAAGACTATCTGGGTGCACAACTCATCTACTCCGGGACTGACCTATCAGACGATCAACGCGAAACGTGGCCAGACCGGAATGGAGAACAATGGCGTACTCACCGAGTTCATCGGCATCGCTGTCCATGACTGCTGGTCTCCGTACTGGAAATACGGCGGGGTTACTCATGCGGTATGTAATGCCCATCTGCTTCGGGAATTGACCGGTGTTGAACAGTACAGCCCGGAACATAAATGGGCACCGGCATTCAAAGCGCTCCTGCGTTCCATGAAAAGAGCCCGTGATAAAGCAGTAATCAAAGGCAAAACGGAACTTAGCTACTATTACCTTCATAAGTTTGACACAGAGTATGACAGGCTTATGAAGCTGGCCGATGAGGAATGTCCTCTGCCACCGGATCCGCCGCAGAAAAAGAAAGGACGGAAGAAAAAAGGAAAAGAGAGATCGCTCATCGAACGCCTTGTAGCACTCAAGGCATCAGTCTGCCTGTTTATCAGGAACTTCGACGTTCCCTTTGATAACAACCAGGCGGAACGTGATGTCCGCAACGTTAAAACCAAGACCAAGGTGTCCGGCTGTTTTCGCACAGAAAGTGGTGCGCAGGATTATCTGGACATCATGTCATATATCAGTACAGGCAGAAAGCATGGTGTCAGCGCATACGAAGCATTGACCGCTGCTTTTGCCGGAAATGCTGAGATTGTCCTGCAATAAGTAGGGGTTCTGAACAGTTACGTAAGATTTTTGTTAGTTGCATAACTTGATTTTACAGCAAAAACCGGGCTCTTTGGAGTCCGGTTTTTGTGTTATACGGATATGAAAAGTGACCTGCCTGTCAAGCGTCATGAATCAGGTCCGCACCCGCGCAGGATTTAATCCTTCGCTTAATGCGACAGCCCCTTTTTTCATTACATCTGCTCATCAAATTTCTTTAATAATAGAAGCCACTTAAGCAAGCAGGCTTCCGTCCTCGTAGATCGCGCTCAGCGTTCCGCAGTTGTGGCGCTCGCCGTGTACCGCGGCGGCAAGAAGCGCCATGACGCCCAGCCAGCCAAGGCTTGCCGCGTCAACTTCGGACAGCGGTGTCTTCTCGATATCTACTCCTCTGCTCTTTAAGATATCTCTGTAGTACTTGAGGCCGCACTTCGGATTATTGTGTACAAAACTGTAGACCGCGTCTTCTATCTTGCTGATGATCCGGTGCGCGTCTTTCTTCTCTTCCAGATCCGGTATATATTTTGTCAATCCGTGAAGCTCACATGAATAAATTCACGTGCTTCCATTCTGCGGCTTACGCCACAGGGCCGCTTTAGGCGGCCGGACTAACGCACCTGCGGATACGCCTCC
>CADBIU010000047.1 GCA_902794825.1 uncultured Lachnospiraceae bacterium | reverse complement strand
AGACGACTGCCTTCATCTTGCCTTCTTTGGCAATTCTTCTAACTCTTACATCCGTCACCTGCATAGCGTTCTCCATTTCTAAATGGTATAACGTTCGCCTTTTTCAACAACGATCCTTATACCATTTTCACCTTTGTAACAGGAATTTGCCTGAATGGTGTCGCCGCTCTCCACGATGCAGTTCTCAATGATAGTATTGTCTCCGATGTAAACATCATTCAAAATGAGTGAATTCCTAATTACACAATTATTGCCAACATATACCTGCTGGAACAATACGGAATTCTCCACCGTTCCGTTCACGATACATCCGCTTGACAGCAAACTGTTTCGAATGTGCACTCCCACATTGTATTTCGCGGGAGGAAGGTCGGCCACCTTCGAGTGAACGTCCGGATACTGTTTGAAGAAATAGTCCCTGATCGCCGGATTCAGAAAATCCATATTTGTCCTGTAATAATCCTCAACAGTCGCAATATTGCTCCAATAGTTGTGCAGCTTATAACCGTAGATTCTCTTCAGTCCTCTGTAGCGAATGAGGATATCCTGAACCAGATCATACCGGTTCTCTTCCATGCTCTTCTCGAGAAATTCAATAAGAAGTCTCCTTCTTATCACGTAGATTCCACATGAAATTGTGTTAAATTGCGCAACGACCGGTTTCTCCACGAATTCCTGGATCCTGCCGTCCGCATCCATCTGCACTGTGCCATACCGTTCCACATTAAAGTTTTCCGGCATTTCCTTGACCACTACAGTGATATCCGCTCTCTTTTCCATATGATATTCGAGAACATCATTGTAATCCATCTTGTAAACACAATCGCCCGATGTGATCACCACATAGGGTTCGTGAGATGTCTTGAGAAAACTGATATTCTGCGCGATCGCGTCAGCTGTTCCCCGGTACCACTGACTGCTGGCGTCCGCAAAGGAAGGCGTAAAGAGGAACAATCCTCCCTGCTTGCGCCCGAAATCCCACCACTTTGACGATGCAAGGTGTTCATTCAGACTCCGGGAATTATACTGCGTAAGGACAGCCACTTTCTGAATTCTGGAGTGCTCCATATTGCTGAGCGCAAAGTCTATGCTGCGATAACTTCCCGCCACGGGCATCGCGCACACAGCCCTCTTTCTGGACAGTTCCTTCATTCGTTTGCTGTTGCCGCCGGCCAAGATAATTCCTACCGCCCTCATTCTACGTCACCTTCTTTCACCAGAGTTCTGCCGCTTTCAAGCATTCCGCCAGGGTAATCATCTGCGGTCGTGACACCGGAAATCATGACATTCTTTCCGATGCGCACTCCGGCCGGGATCTCCGTTCCTTCTCCGAGCGTCACAAGACCGTCCCTGTAAATATCGGATCTTGTTTCGTTGGGGATGTCGCGGCCTTCACCAAGGACTGTTCCGTTCCCGATCGTGACATTCTCCGCGGCAATGACTTTATAGAGTCTGCTACCTGCGCCAACGCGGGTGCCGTTCATAAGGATCGAGTCTCTTACTTCCGCGCCTTCCCCAATGGTCACGTCACAACCGATCACAGAGTTATAAACCCTGCCGTAAATTTCTGTCCCTTCGCCGATGATCGTCCGCTCCGCAGTGCTCTCTGCGCCAAAATACTGCGGAACGTTGGAAGTGCTCTGTGTGTAGATCTTCCAGTACTCCTCATACAGGTTAAACTCCGGAACGATGTCGATCAGCTCCATATTGGCTTCCCAATAGGAGGTCAGGGTTCCGACATCTTTCCAGTATCCGTTAAACTCGTACGCGTAGAGAGGAGCTCCCTTATCGCGGCAGTACGGAATGATGTGCTTGCCGAAATCCAGATTGGGCTGTTCCTTATTGGTCACCAGCGCCTCCCTGAGCGTCTTCCAGTTGAATATATAAATACCCATGGAAGCCAGATTGCTGCGGGGATGCGCGGGCTTCTCCTCAAAGTCCACGACTCTTCTGTTCTCGTCAGTGATCATGATCCCGAAACGGCTCGCCTCTTCCTTAGGGACCGGCATGACAGCGATAGTTACTTCTGCATTGTTTTCCTTATGGAAATCCAGCATCGATTCGTAATCCATCTTATAGATATGATCACCGGACAGAATAAGCACATAATCGGGGTTGTAGCTCTCCATATATGTGAGATTCTGATAGATTGCGTTCGCAGTTCCCGTGTACCAGTCCGTATGAGCGATCTTCTCATACGGAGACAGTACCGTGACTCCTCCCACATTCTTATCGAGGTCCCACGGAATTCCTATCCCGACGTGCGTATTCAGCCTCAGCGGCATATACTGTGTAAGTACTCCTACAGTATCCACACCTGAATTAATGCAGTTACTGAGCGGAAAGTCAATGATCCTGTACTTCCCGCCGAAGGATACCGCCGGCTTAGCCATATTTGATGTAAGAATTCCAAGTCTGCTTCCCTGGCCGCCTGCCAACAGCATAGCGATCATTTCTTTCTTAACTATCATGTTGCCACCTCTGGTATGGTTTTTGCAAAATCCTTTACATAATAACGTATATAATTTTGCAATGATATTATACCATACCGAATACAGAAATGAAACTGTACATTATGGTCACCAAATCGTTCTAATATAAACGTAATCCAGTTTTATTTGCAGACAATTTCCATCCTGCCGGCGAGTATTGCATACTCCATTCGGATACTCCTTTGACTTGTAAGACTTCTTATTGTATGATACGAACGTCAACTCAATCAGATGAGAAGCGCTACGCTTCTGAATACTAATAAAATCAGGGAGGACATATGTATCAGCTCGATTTTGACAAGCCAATCCACGTCTATTTTTCAGGGATCGGCGGAATCTCCATGAGCGGTCTCGCGCAGATCCTTCGCAGCAGAGGTTTTGAGGTCTCCGGATCCGACCGCGCCGCTTCTTCCATTACGGATGAACTGGCTGCGGACGGCATCAGAGTCATTATCGGCCAGCGGAAGGAGAATATCACGCCCGACATCGATCTCGTCGTCTTCACGGCAGCGATCAGACCGGACAATCCGGAATATATCGCCGTTATGGAAAACGGAATTCCGCACATAACAAGGTCTGTTCTTCTGGGCCAGATCATGCGCGGATACAAGGATCCCGTCGCGATCAGCGGCACCCACGGAAAGACAACTACGACATCCATGATCTCCGAGATCATGATGGCAGCCGGAACGGATCCCACCCTTTCCATCGGAGGCATCCTCGACAGCATCGGCGGAAACGTCAGGATCGGAAACAGTCAGTATTTTGCCGCGGAAGCATGCGAGTACACGAACAGTTTCCTGGATATGTTCCCGGGCATCGGCATCATTCTGGATATCGACGCGGATCACCTGGATTTCTTCAAGGATCTCGACGACATCCGCCGCTCTTTCCGCAAATTTGCCAAGCTTATTCCCGCGGACGGCGCCCTGATCATCAATACGCAGATTCCGGACTATGAAGAGATCTCCGGCGGCCTTGACTGCAGAGTGATTCTCTACGGTCCCGACGACAGCGCGGATTACTGGCCTGAGGACATCACCTACGATCAGTTCGCCCGTGCCTCTTACACACTCTGTTCGCGCTCCGCTGACGGAACGGTTGACAGGCAGGCGATCACTTTGGGAGTTCCCGGCAAGCACAATGTCTACAACTCCCTCGCGGCAGCGGCTGCGGCAGACTGCCTTGGCATTGACCGCAAGTACACAGCGGCAGCTCTGGCGGGCTATACCGGAACCGAGAGGCGCTTCCAGATCCTGGGAAGCCGGAACGGCTTCACAGTCATCGACGACTATGCGCATCACCCCACAGAGATCGAGGCAACGCTGAGGACCGCGCTTAATTACCCTCACAGAGAGCTCTGGTGCGTCTTCCAGTCCCACACTTACACCAGGACCAAGGCTCTGATGGATGAATTTGCCAAGGCTCTGACTCTGGCGGATCACGTGATCCTTGCCAAAATATACCCCGCCAGGGAGACCGACGATCTCGGGATCAGCTCCCGCACCCTGGCCGAAAAGATCGAACAGCTGGGGCATCCCTGCCTCTGCCTGGATTCTTTTGAAGAAATTGAAGAGTATCTCCTGAAAAATTGCCAATCGGATGATTTGGTGATAACTATGGGGGCCGGAAATATCAATGAAGTAGGGAAAAAACTGGTTATGTGAACTTCCCTTTTTCGACTTTTCCACATCATCACCCCCAAAAAGCCGCATGACCGATGTGGATATCCTGCTCTCCCGAAGTGCCCCTTATCAAGGCATTTCGGGAGTTTTTTCCACTTTATCCTCATTATCCACAATTGCCCCGGGCGCTGTCCGATTCCCGCTGCCGCCAAAAATTATGGACAAAATGACCATTTCGGTACATGTTTGCCTATGCTATACTGCACTTATCAAATTATGCTATTTTGCCGCAGATATCGACAGATCCGCAGCGGCTGAGACTATAATGACACTATCCGCGCCGGGACCGCGCAGCGCTCTGATAAGACTTGGGGAATCACGAGCGAATGTGCGCCTGTCCTGACCCGCCGGACAGATAAGGGAGGTTTGTGCATTGTTCACGGTTTACAGCGAGGCAGATCTGGGCTCTACCCTGATCTCCAATCTCTTTATCGACAAATATATGAAGGACGCCAATGACGCGCAGCTCAAGGTCTATCTCTATCTTCTTCGAATGATGAACGCGGGAAGGACCACGAGCATTCCGGATATGGCCGATCAGTTCAACCACACGGAGAGAGAAGTTATGCGCTCTCTCCGCTATTGGGAGCGCCGCGGCCTTATTGTGCTCGAATACAGCGGAGCAGGCGATCTTATGTCCCTGCGCATGGTGTCCCCCAGGTCCGACAGCGAAGCACAGGCTTACCCTGTCCCGTTCCGCGGCGGGCTTGTTTCCGGCAGCGCGCAGGACGAGTCTGTCCTTCCCGAAAAAGAGAGCCGCACCGCGCCGTCAGTCCCCCGGCTTCAGGCCATGGCGATCCCGGCGCAGCACAATACTCTGACCGAATCTGCCCCCTCGCAGACTGCCGTTCCGGCAAGCTCCGGCGAGCAGGTTTCTTCCGGCAGCCCGGAAGCGGAAACCGCCGAACGCAAGGCTCCTTTCCGCCATCCCGACGCGGCTTCTGTGGAGGCCTTCAAGAGCAGCACTAAAAGGGCGCAGCTTCTGTATATCATTGAGCAGTATATCGGAAAACCTCTTGCGCCGAGCGAGGTGGAGTCTGTATACTATATTTCCGAACAGCTTCACTTCTCTGACGCGCTGATCGATTATCTGCTGCAATACTGCATTGACAGAGGCAAGAAAGATTTCCGTTATATCCAGAAAGTGGCTGTCAACTGGGCCGAGCGCGGCATTACCACCCCCAAACAGGCGGAGCGCTCCGTCTCCAGTTTCAGCAGAAAGGGACGGAACATGCAGGGCGTAAAACCCTCTGCCAATCCGTTCAACCAGTTCGAGCAGAATCAGTATGACTTTGACGAACTTGAGAAAGACATTCTTAGCAACTAAGCCGGGAGAAAACAGGTGTCACTGACAAGAGAACAGTACGACGAGATCATGCGCGGTTATATGCAGAAGCAGAGCCGGCGGCATCAGCTTACTCTTCAGCGCAGGGACGAGGTCTACGCCAGAATTCCCGAATTCCGGCAGCTGTCGGACCGGGTCTCAGAAATCGCCGTGGATTATCTTCATTCACGATTGGGAGAAAAGAGAGATGATACTATCGTTTCTCCCGCTTTTGTGCGCCCTCAGCTTGAAGAGATCGCGGCAAAGAAAAGAGAACTGCTCGCCTCTCACGGCTTTCCGGAAGACTATCTCACAGTGAGTCCCGAGTGCCCTTTCTGCAATGATACAGGTTTTGTAAACGGCCAAAAGTGCCGATGCTTCCGCCGGAAAGAAGTCGAGATCCTCTACAGCCACTCCCATCTGAAAGAGCTGGTGGCAGAACAGAATTTTGATCTGCTCTCAGAGAGTTTCTATCAGGGCGAGGATTTAAAGAGGTTCCGCATCGCGGCAGCCGCATGCCGGAGAATGGCCGCGGAATTCGACACGGCGTACCGAAACCTTTACCTGTATGGCACGGTAGGCACCGGCAAGTCCTTTTTGTCCATCTGCATAGCAAGGGAAGTGCTTGAGTCAGGACATTCCGTCCTCTACTTCAGCGCCGCCGCTATGTTCGACAAGCTTTCCATGTATTCCTTCGATGTCAGGACCAAGGAGGAACTGCGGAGTTTTACCGCAGACCTCTACGAATGCGACCTGCTCATCATTGATGACCTCGGAACAGAACTTACCAACCAGTTCATATCGGCGCAGCTCTTCGCCTGCCTGAATGAACGTCATCTGAACCGTAAATCGACCGTGATCTCAACAAACCTTTCCCTTGCTGAAATGCAGTCCAGGTATTCCGACCGCGTTTTTTCAAGGATCACCAATGATTACGAACTCTACAAGCTCACCGGCAGCGATATCCGCGTCCTCAAGCGCAGGCAGCGGAACGCCGCTCATCATTAAAAAGATCCACTAATTTCTTACTAAAGTCAGAAAGCGAGGATGGCTAATGGAACCAATCAAAAACGCCGAAAATCTGCATCTCAACACGATGGAACCGATCAAGCAGCACGACAAACGGCATTTGGATTCAATACCTGCAGGTTCCCTGGGGATCATTCCCGTCCAGGGCTGCGAGCAAATGGCTTCCGAGATCGATTACTATCTCACCCGTTGGAGAGCGGAGCGCGAAAGTGAGCACAAGGGTTCCGTCGCTTATATCGGTTACAAGAGCCCATCTTATATCATTAACTGTGATCTTCCCCGTTTCGGTACCGGTGAAGGCAAAGGCGTGCTTTCCAAGTCTGTCCGCGGAATGGATCTCTATCTCCTTGCAGATGTTGTAAATTACAGTGAGACCTACAAAATGTTCGGGATCACCAACCACATGTCCCCCGACGATCACTATCAGAACCTCAAGAGAGTGATCGCATCTATCGGCGGCAAGGCGCGCAGGATCACCGTGATCATGCCCTATCTCTATGAGAGCCGCCAGCACAAGCGCACCTCCAGAGAATCTCTCGACTGCGCCATCGCGCTTCAGGAATTGGTGCGCATGGGCGTAGACAACATCATCACCTTTGACGCAAACGATCCCCGCGTCATGAACGCGATCCCGCTTAACGGGTTTGACACTGTCCAGCCCGCCTACCAGTTTATTAAAGGACTCCTGCGCAGTGTGGATGACCTTAAGGTCGACAAAGATCATATGCTCATCATCAGCCCGGACGAGGGTGGCATGAAGCGCGCAGTTTACTATGCCAACGTACTGGGCCTGGATATGGGTATGTTCTACAAGCGCCGCGACTACACCACCTTCGTAAACGGCGTGAACCCTGTTCTCGATCATGTATTCCTCGGCTCGAGTGTTGAGGGCAAGGACATGATCGTCATCGACGATATGCTCTCCTCCGGCGACAGCATCCTTGAAGTGGCCGGAGCCCTCAAGAAAAGAAAAGCCCGCAGAGTTTTCATCTGCGAGACCTTCGGACTCTTCACTGATGGAATCGAGAAATTTGATAAAGCCTATGCGGAAGGCAAGTTCGACAAGATCATCACAACAAACCTGATCTACCAGAAACCCGAACTCAAGGAGCGCCCCTGGTACGTGTGCTGCGGCATGAGCAAATACCTCGCTTATCTCATCGACACGCTCAACCACGACAGCTCCATCAGCGACCTGCTCGATCCCAGGGAAAAGATCCTGAAGATCATCGAACGCTACAACAAGGCGCAGGCAGAAGGCAAAAAATTCCAGTAAGACTTTCATCCTGCCCAGACATTAAAGACATCAAAAAAGAGGCACGCCGTAATGGCTGCCTCTTTTTTTGTTATTTCACTTTTTATAAGTCCACTTCGACCTTTCTTCCGGTCCTCTGGTACTGATAGTAACGGACTCCCGCCGCGTCAAACATCCGCTTGCTTGCGATCGTCATATCAGAAGAAGCGTATTTGTCGCTGTCGTAAACCACCGTTCTGATCCCGCTCTGGATGATCGCTTTCGCGCACTCATTGCAGGGAAACAGAGATACGTACAGGGTAGCGCCCTCAAGGCTTCCGCCCCGGTAATTCAATATGGCGTTGAGTTCACTGTGTGTCACGAAGGGATACTTGGTGTTAAGCGTGTCGCCCTCTCTGGCCCAGGGAAAGTCGTCGTCAGAGCAGCCGATCGGGAACCCGTTATATCCCATGGAAAGGATCTTATGAGCCTTGCTCACGATACAGGACCCGACCTGCGTATTGGGATCCTTGGAGCGCAGAGCCGAGAGCTGGGCTACTCCCATAAAATACTCGTCCCAGGTAATATAGTCGCTTCGTTTGCCGGTCATCTTGACAGCCATATTTTCCTCCTGAATTTACTTGGTTCCGAAGATCCTGTCGCCGGCGTCGCCAAGGCCGGGAACGATGTAGCCATGATCGTTCAGGTGCTCGTCTACAGCGCCGATGTAGAGGTCCACATCGGGATGCGCCTCTGTGAAAGCCTTGATTCCCTCGGGAGCCGCGATGATGCACAGGAAATGAAGCTTTCTGCAGCCGTGCTTCTTGAGCATCTCAACTGCTTCCAGAGCGGAGCCGCCGGTAGCCAGCATGGGATCGACGACGAAGATCTCTCTCTCCGCACAATCAGCGGGAAGCTTGCAGTAGTATTCTACAGGAGCCAGCGTCTCGGGATCTCTGTAAAGACCGATGTGACCGACTTTCGCCGCGGGGATCATTGTCAGCATGCCGTCTACCATGCCAAGGCCCGCTCTCAGGATCGGAACGACCGCGAGCTTCTTGCCCTTGATCTCCTGAACGGTTGTCTTGCAGATGGGCGTCTCAATCTCAACGTCTTCGAGCTCCAGGTTTCTGGTCGCCTCATAGCATTCGAGCATAGCGATCTCGCCGATGGTCTCGCGGAACTCCTTGGTTCCGATCTCCTTGCGCCTGATCAGGCCGATCTTGTGCTTGATCAACGGGTGATCCATGATAAATACATTTTTCATTTCAGTCCTCCATCATATTGAGTGTATAAAAACTGCATCTCTGCCAAAATATCATTTGAAATGCAGTGTTTCTCCTTCGTCAGTCCGCACTACCCTGTGCCCGGCAGCTTTCATAAGCCGGTTCATGATCGCCTGCCCGAGTTCCCCGCCGCTGAAGGATTCCGAATAGATGCGCTCAGCGCCGTCGTCATCAAACTCCCTCAGGATCCGGAACAGCTCTCTGGCGACGCTGTCCTCGTCTCCGCGCGGTCCCGCGCTCTTGACACAATCCGCATCATACAGATCTCTCGTCTCATCCGTGCAGATCACTCCGGTCCTCAGGCCGTGCGCCCTGTTATAACCGGCCGCTCTGTTGATCTCCGATACTACTTTATCACGTTCTCCCTCAATAATCACCAGTTCGCCTTTAGGAGCGTAGTGCCGGTACTTCATTCCAGGCGCCTTGGGGGCGATCCCCGAATCCGGTGTGATCAGCGTCGAGTCAACTTCTACCCTTCCGAGTACTTCCTGCAGCATCTTTTTGTTAATAAATCCGGGCCGCAGTATCACCGGCTCGTCCTCTGTGAGATCGATAATGGTGGATTCCAACCCGATCCCCACCTGTCCGCCGTCGATGATCATCTCCACTCTGCCGTCAAGATCCTCCAGACAATATTTTGCCAAAGTCGGGCTGGGCCTTCCGGATCTGTTGGCGCTGGGAGCCGCGATATAACCGCCCGCCGCGTCGATCAGGGCCTGCGCGATCTTATTGCTCGGAAATCGCACCGCAACAGTATCCAGGCCCCCTGTCGTCTCCTTCGGGACCAGGCCGCTCTTTTCAAAGATCATAGTCAGAGGGCCTGGCCAAAAGGCCTCGGCAAGCTTCTTCGCCTCCGGCGGTATTTCCCGGACGATGGGCTCTATATCTTCCAGCCTGCATATATGCACGATCAGAGGGTTGTCAGAGGGTCTTCCCTTCGCTTCGTATATCTTTTGGGAGGATTCCGGGTTAAGCGCGTCGCCGCCCAGCCCGTACACTGTCTCAGTAGGAAAAGCGACAAGGCCGCCTTCCTTAATGATCCGCCCTGCCCGCCTGATCGCAGACAGGTCCGGCGCCTCCTCATTCATAACCACATATTCTGTTGTCATTGCTTCCTTTCCGGACTCACTTGTTCATGTAATCGGCGATGACGGTCCAGACATCCGCGCTTTCCATTCCGAGGCACCACTCCGCAACGCCTGCGATGCCGTGCGCCTGCATAACTTCAAGCTTTTTCTCGATGGATTCCGCATCCTCTATCCAGATCTGGTATGTCGCGTCATCCTCGGAGACCTCGGCGTAATTCTGTTCCGACGCGGCGTTCCATTCCACTGCCATGTTGTGGTTGGCAATGAATGTCTGCAGTTCATTCATGCCGTATGCCATACTGGTCACGCCATCTGCCGCGGTCTTCCAAATCCTGGAATAGAACGGGATACCGTTGATCAGCTTCTGGGCGGGAACGCACTTGAGGGCTTCCTCGATCCCGTAAGTCACATAACCGATGGATGCGACGCTTCCGGGCTCCTGGCTGCCGGCGTAATGCTCGTCATATCCCATGATCACCACATAGTCGGCAAAGACGCCCTGCTCGTCAAGGCGGTAATGGTTGTTGAAATTGTAAGGTACGTAGTTGTCCACAGACAGGACAAGACTCTCTCTGCGGCAGGCAATGGAAAGTTCTCTCACAAATTCGATAAAGTCTTCGCCGTACTTCTCCGAGATGCCTTCGATATCAACGTTGATACCGTCGATCCCCATTTCCAAAGCCGTATCGACCGTCTTGGAAATGACTGCGCTTCTCGCCTCGTCAGAGGCCAGGAACTGCTGCTGTACTCCATCGGGGCCGGTGAAATTGTCCAGCACAGCCCAGACTTTCATCCCTCTCTCGTGAGCCGCGTCCACATAGGCCTGGGTCGCGCGCACTTCCACGGAACCGGTTTCATTAAGTACTACAAACCATGTGGGCGCCGCGACATTTACGGACTGGGTATTGGCGATCCTGCCGGCAAAAGTATCATTTCCCGCCGCTCCGGCTATGCTGTGCCAGACCATGTTCACTTTGCCGTCCAGCGCCGTGCGCTTATACTCCGGCTCCTGATAATCCGTGACCGGCGTCATTGCGGCCGCAGTCGGCTCAGTCATCTTTCGGTTCTCTACATAGCCGATCAGAGCGTCCGGCGTCACGACCTTGCTCCAGTTGTCCATTCTCTCAATGACCGCCACTTTTGTTCCCGTTGAAACTTCAGCGACTACTTTGCTCTTCACGCCGCCCGACGACCTGAGTTTCGTATCTCTGGTCATCTCTGCCTCCTGGCGTTCTCCCCAGCTGTTGTAGATGCTCATGCGGTTGGGTTCTGTGAACACCTCGTAAGAGAAGTTGGTGTACTTGCGGACAAAATCCAGCGCAACGTACAGTGTATCGCCCTCTTTCACGCAGATAGTATACGGCTCCTGCGTCTCGGCGCCGGAGGAATCGGTCCAAACATTTTCTCCGGCCTTCGCCGTTATGCGCGTATCGGGAAGACAGTAGCAGAGCTCTTCGTCCTTCTCTCCGTAGTAGAACCTGTCGTTAAGAAGCGACGTCACAGTCTCATAATCAAGATAATACTGCTCCCCGATCTTCCTGGCATGATAATCGGACCAGTTGTCCTGGAGTATCACCGGATAATCGTCTTCGCCTTTTACTTCATAGTATAACTTAAGATCCACCTTATCATCGGTGTAGGTGTATTTTACGAAATAGTTATTGTAAAACACTACGCCAAGCACACCGATCAGGACCAGGATCACTAATGTCGGCAATACTTTCTTCATCTGTCACTCTCCTTTCAAATTTACGTGCCTATTATAGCAGAGTATTGGGAATGTAACAAATGAATAAATCCTAACCTGACGGAACGCTTCGAATACCGTCTGCCGCAAGCGGGTCCCGCAGCACTGCCTGATATACGAAGCGTTCCCAGAAATGACTCAATATGCTCAAGACTTGAATAAAGATATAAGATCTTCCGCGATCTTATTTCGATTTGCAGACGGACTGCAGAGATCTGAAGGCCGCAATTTTTCCCGTGAGAATTGTCCTGCCGTATCCTGTATCCGCCCAGGGAAACACAGAAACTGTACCTTTAATAAATGACATTAAAAATCAGACGCAAAATTAACATGCTGAATTCTCTTTTTTGCCTGACCGGCAATAGATTTCAGATAATGGGAAAGTCCCATATAAATGTGTTGTTAGATATGAATATTAAACAAAAACTAAGTGTTGCATCACCTCCCGGCCGGTACAGACTGTTTCATCTGTTTCCGAGAGTCATTCTAGTACAACCTCATCCGGCCGCACAACACTCGGAGGCTCCTAAAATACGAAAGCGGCCATTCTTGTGATTTTCGCACAATAGTGTAAACTGCCGTTAATGTAAGCGAAACAAATAATCATTGACGCAGGTTCCATATATGCGTCAAAATATTAATAAGTAGTGTTTGCTGAACGGATGATATCCATTCATAAAAAGCCCATAAATATGGGAAATCTACTGAGTCCTAAGTCTATATCTGGTAAAATAGATGCAGGG
>CADBIU010000046.1 GCA_902794825.1 uncultured Lachnospiraceae bacterium | reverse complement strand
TGGGCGTTCTGTTCGCAGGGCGTTTGCCCGATGACTCCGGGGACGATGTGGTCTATATGGCGATCAACGCGTACTGGGAGAAACAGCAGATCAGACTCCCCGCTCTGTCCGGAGGACTGGCGTGGGGCGTAAATATCTATACTGACGCGGACGACGAACAGTATTTCCATGAAGAGTGCAGATTTGTACACAGTCCGATCTTCACGCTGAAAGAAAGAAGCGTCGCTGTGTTTACGCTTTATCATCCGGAGTGAAATTACAGGCCGGAAACAGTGACCGTGTAAGAAATCCTGAGCGTACAGGATACTCTGATAGGCAAGTTATACCCCGAAGAAGGCTGGCCCGTTTTGCGGGGTTCATTTTTTAATCTGCAAAAACGATGCGGACCGGTAATAGTCCGGAACATGAATGAGGAGTAAATAAAAATGGCAGTACAGAAGATTCTTGTGGTGGACGATGAGGCGAGAATGCGCAAACTTGTGTCGGACTTTCTCGTACGGGAAGGCTTTGAAGTGCTCGAAGCAGGAGACGGAGAGAAAGCCATGGATCTCTTTTACAGCAATAAAGACATCGCGCTTGTTATTCTAGATGTGATGATGCCCAAAATGGACGGATGGCAGGTGCTCAGGGAAATGCGCGAATCGTCTCAGGTCCCTGTGATCATGCTAACGGCGCGCTCTGATGAGAAGGATGAACTGCGAGGTTTTGAACTGGGCGTGGACGAATATGTCACAAAACCCTTCAGCCCCCGCACTCTGGTCGCCAGAGTCAACGCGATCCTTCGAAGAACGGGCGGCAAAGAGGAGAACGACAGGATCGAGCTGAGCGGCATCGTTCTTGATAAATCGGCACATCAGGTCACGATCGACGGCGAGCCTGTGGAACTGAGTTTCAAGGAATTTGAACTGCTGGAATACTTCATGGAGAATAATAAGATCGCCCTTTCAAGAGAAAAAATACTCAACCATGTTTGGAATTATGACTATTTTGGCGACGCAAGGACCATTGATACACATGTCAAGAAACTCAGGAGCAAACTGGGAGCCAAAGGAGAACTGATCAAGACGATCTGGGGAATGGGTTATAAACTGGAGGCGTAAAATGCGCCGGACGAAAAGGCGCGGAGGCATGACAGACCGTGAGTACCACTGAGAAAAGATCCGGCAGGGGCCGGTATTCCATAAAGATCCAGTTCACGCTCATTTTTTTCTTTCTGATGCTCGGGGCGATCAGCCTGTGCTGGATCATCAACAGCACATTTCTGGAGAGATATTATACCAGGGAGAAGAGGATCGCTCTGACGCAGATGTTCAATGAAGTCAACGAGGCGAGCAATAACAACTCGATCGATTCCGACGAGTTTGACGAGAAAGTGAGCATTCTTGCCGGAACGGAAAATGTGAGCCTGATCGTGATGGATGCAGAGAGCTCCACTGTGAAGATGTACGCTTCGGACAGTTCCGCGATGGTGCGCAGAATGTGGGACAACCTCTTTGGCCAGACACCGTCCATTGAGGAGAGGGAAAAGATCCGGAGTCAGTATTATGTATACCGGACGCTTTCTGATACTGATAATTACAGTGTAAGAATCATCTATGACAGCCGTATGGATCTGAAGATCATGGAGCTCTTCGGGGTCCTGGACGACGGAAGCTTCTGCCTGCTGAGCACGGTGCTGGAGAGTATCCATAACAGCACGGCGATCGCGAACAGGTTCATGGGATATGTCGGGATCGCGATATCGCTTCTGGGAGCTCTTTTCGCTCTCTTTCTCGCGGGGAAACTGACACAGCCGATCCGGGAACTGACAGAGATTTCAGCAAGGATGAAGAAGCTGGATTTCAGCGCCAAATACAAGGGACACAGCCGCACTGAGATCGCGGAGCTCGGCGAGAATATCAATGAGCTCTCAGAGATACTGGAGAAGACGATCTCGGAACTTAAGACAGCGAACAACGAGCTCAGGGAGGATATAGAGAGGAAAGAGAAAACCGAGGAGATGCGACGGGAATTTCTCTCCAATGTGACCCATGAACTCAAGACGCCGCTCGCCCTGATCAAGGGCTACGCCGAGGGGCTGTCCGAGGGAGTCGCGGAGGATCCGGACAGTATCCGGTTCTATACCGATGTGATCGTCGATGAAGCGGACAAGATGAACAGAATGGTCGCAAGGCTTCTTTCCCTGAATCAGCTGGAATTCGGCGACACGCAGTTTACAATGGTTCGCTTTGACATTGTAGGCTTTATCAGGGGATGCCTGAACAATGCGGGAGTGCTCGCCGAGCAGAAACAGATCAGCGTCAGAATGGAAGAACGTTCACCGCTCTATGTCTGGTCGGACGAGTTCTGGACGGAGGAAGTCTTTATGAATTACTTCTCCAATGCAGTGAATCACTGCGATGGAGAAAAAGTGATTGACATTCATTTTGAAGAGAAGCAGAATTGTGTTCGGGTCGTTGTTTTCAATACCGGAAAACCGATCCCCGAGGAGTCGGTCCCTCATCTGTGGGAGAAGTTTTACAAGGTGGACAAGGCAAGGACCAGAGCCTATGGCGGATCCGGCGTAGGACTGTCGGTCGTCAAGGCGATCATGGACCAGCTCCATCAGGGATACGGTGTGATCAATTACGACAACGGCGTTTCATTCTGGTTTGAACTTGAGAAAGCAGCTGTCGCGGATACTGCTCCGGGATCAGCGGTCAAAGAGGATTGAGAATATGGTAGCGATCATCGATTACGGTGCCGGTAATATCAAGAGCGTCGAGAATGCGGTAAAGTTTCTGGGCCATGATGCTGTCCTGACAAGAGACAGCGAAGTGATCCTCTCTGCGGATCACGTTATCCTGCCCGGAGTGGGAGCCTTTGGCGACGCCATGACCCGCCTCAGAAAATACGGCATGGATGAAGTGCTCAGGGAGGTCGTCAGACGGCAGATCCCTCTTCTTGGAATCTGCCTGGGACTTCAGCTTCTGTTCGAGAGCAGCGAGGAGAGTCCCGGCGCGGAAGGTCTGGGCATACTGAAGGGCAAAATATTGAGGATCCCGGAAGGGGACGGAAGAAAGGTTCCTCAGATCGGGTGGAATGATCTTGCTTTTCCCAATCCCGGAAGACTTTTTAAGGGCCTTTCAGAAGGTGTCTATGTATATTTTGTCCACTCCTATTATCTGAGAGCGGAGGATCCCTCGATCGTGACTGCCACTACGCAGTACGGTGTCAGAATAGACGCGGCAGTGGAGAAAGGAAATGTCTTCGCATGTCAGTTCCATCCTGAGAAAAGTGAATCAGTCGGAATGAAGATACTGGATAATTTCCTTAATATCTGATAAGTGAAGGGTCGTTTTTCGACTGACAGAAAGGAGCGCCGATGCTCACAAAGAGAATCATCCCCTGCCTGGACGTTAAGGACGGGCGGGTCGTAAAGGGAATCAATTTCGTGCAGCTGCGGGACGCGGGAGACCCCGTGGAGACCGGAGAGGCCTACTCCAGGCTGGGAGCGGACGAACTGGTCTTCCTTGATATAACTGCGACCAGCGACGCCAGAAAGACTGTTGCGGACATGGTGAGGAGAGTCGCCGAGAGGGTATTTATCCCTTTTACCGTCGGCGGCGGGATCCGCAGCGTGGGGGATATGAAGGCGATCCTTAGAGAGGGAGCGGACAAGATCTCCGTGAACTCAGCGGCGATCCTGAGGCCTGAACTGATCGCCGAGGGAGCAGAGCGTTTCGGCAGCCAGTGCATTGTAGTCGCGATCGACGCAAGGAGAAGAAAAGAAGGCGGCGGATGGACAGTTTATAGAAGCGGCGGAAGGATCGACACAGGGATCGACGCCGTTGAGTGGGCGGTAAGAGCCCAGGAACTCGGGGCCGGAGAAATTCTTCTGACCAGCATGGACTGCGACGGTACGAAGGCAGGGTATGATCTGGAACTGACAAGGGCTATTTCCGATCGCCTGTCAATCCCCGTGATCGCCTCGGGAGGAGCCGGCAGGCTGGAGCACTTCTATGACGCGCTGACAGTGGGAGGCGCGGAAGCAGCTCTGGCGGCATCCCTGTTCCATTACAAGGAACTGGAGATCCGGGAGGTCAAGGAATATCTCAAAGGAAGAGATATACCGGTCCGTTTGTGACCGGAATACAGATAGATGTGTTAATACCAACTGAACAGCAGGAGAGATAATATGCAATTATTCAGAAAAACCCGCAAGTCACCTAAGAGAAAACCTAACGTAGGAAAGAAGAACCGCGTTGAAAATACCGCAAAGGCAGATGTTATGACGCAGCCTGATGCGGCAGACGGTGAGAATACAGCGCCGGTAATAACGGAAGAGGAGCCCATTGAATTTGAAAGGGCCAACGCTGACAGAGTGTTCCACTATTTCCGCGAGATCTCTGCGATTCCTCACGGATCCCATCATACGAAGGAGATCAGTGACTATATCGCGGCGTTTGCGGAAGAAAAAGGGCTCGAGTACATGCAGGATGACGCTAATAACGTCATTATTTCCAAGAACGCTTCGGAAGGCTGCGAGGACGCCGAACCCATTGCGCTGCAGGGACATATCGACATGGTCCTTGCCAGTGAGCCCGACAAGGAGATCGATCTTTTGACTGAACCGGTCAGCATCGTTGCCGATGGGGACTGGATGAGTGCAGACGGAACAACACTGGGGGCTGACAACGGAATCGCAGTAGCCATGATGCTCGCGGTCCTGGAGAACGATGAGATCATTCATCCCTATCTGGATTGCATATTCACATCCGATGAAGAAGTAGGACTGATCGGCGCGAACGCGATCGACATCTCCGGCCTCAGAAGCCGCAGACTCCTGAATCTGGATTCCGAGGACGAAGGCGTGTTCACCGCAGGGTGCGCAGGCGGTGCGGATGTGGTCTGCCGGATGCCTCTGAAAATGAAGAACAGACAGGGCAAGATACTTAGTATCAGCGTCAGCGGACTCAGGGGAGGTCACTCCGGAGCGGATATCCATATCGGAAGCGCTAACGGAAATGTCCTTATGGCAAGAATGCTGCGCGTTCTCTACAAAGCTTTTCCTTTTAACCTGATCCGCATAGACGGTGGAGACGCCAATAACGCAGTGCCGACCGGATCCAAAGCGCAGGTTCTGTTCTCGAAGAAGATTTCCTGCGAGGAGATAGAAGCTGCGACTTCTGCAGCCGCGGAAGCGATGAAACAGGAGTATTCCGTCACCGATCCCGGCATGGAGTGGGATTTTGAGTGGACGGACGCGGAAACGGTGAAAGCTGCTTCCAAGAAGAACACGGATAATCTGCTCATGTACCTGATGGCTCTGCCCAACGGTATCACTCACATGAGCCATGTGATCGCCGGAATGCCCCAGACATCCCTGAACCTTGGCGTTATCCGTACCGAAGGCGATACAGTCAGGATTGAATTCATGGTCAGAAGCGGGGTGAACTCCCAGGCAGCTTATCTGGCGGACCGTCTCGTATGTATCACTAAAGGATTCGGCGGGAAGCCGGAGGTTCGCAGCTCTTATCCCGCATGGGAGTACAGAGAAGATTCACCGCTCCGCGACCTTTGTGTGAGCACCTATAAGAAGCTTTACGGGAAAGAACCCAAAGTGGATGTGATCCATGCAGGCCTTGAGTGCGGCATTCTGGCAGGCAAACTGGAAGGACTCGACTGCATTTCCACCGGCCCGGACCTGGAAAACGTTCACACGGTGAGGGAAAGAATGAAGATCTCTTCCGTGGAAAATGTATGGACCTTTGTGCTGGCGCTCCTTAAGGAGGCTGCACTCTGATCTTTAGATAAAACAGAGGAAAGAAAATGGCACAGATCACGGGCGACTGGCTTCCCGCTGTCAGAGCGGAATTCGCTAAACCCTACTACAGGGAGCTTTATACATTCCTGCAGAAAGAATACAGAAACGTAACCGTATATCCGCCTGCGGACCAGATTTTCAATGCGCTGCACCTGACCCCGCTGGGGAAGGTCAAAGTAGTGATCCTCGGACAGGATCCCTACCACAATGTGCACCAGGCCCACGGCCTTTGTTTTTCAGTGCCGGAGGACCAGAAAGAGATCCCGCCTTCACTGATAAATATCTTCAGGGAACTGCACGACGATGTCGGCTGCAAAATGCCGCAGACCGGGTGCCTGACCAAATGGGCGCAGCAGGGAGTCCTGCTTCTCAACACGGTGCTGACCGTCAGGGCTCATCAGGCGAATTCCCACAGGGGGCACGGCTGGGAGCAGTTCACGGACGCGATCATACAGGCGGTGGAGCAGCAGGACAGGCCGATCGTCTATATGCTCTGGGGTTCACCGGCTCAGACCAAATCCGTAATGGTGACAAATCCCAGACATCTGGTACTTAAGGCTCCGCATCCCAGTCCGCTGTCGGCTTACAGAGGATTTTTCGGATGCAGGCATTTCAGCCAGTGCAACGAATTTTTGCAAGCACACGGAGAGACGCCTATAGACTGGCAGCTCTGACCGCGTGAATAAAGAATGGAGGATCACCGGATCTTCCGGGAAATGGAGGAATCATGAAAAAAACACCCTATATCACCAGAGAGAAGGCAGAAGAGATAGCGAAGAAATGGCCCACCCCCTTTTATCTGTATGATGAAAAGGGAATCCGCGAGAACGCGGAGGCGGTGAAAAAGGCGTTTTCCTGGAATCCGGGATTTCGTGAATATTTTGCCGTGAAGGCGACGCCGAATCCCTATATTATGCAGATCTTTAACGATTATGACTTCGGATTCGACTGCTCTTCCCTTGCGGAGCTGATGCTGGCCGACGCTGTCGGGGCAGATGGAAATCACATCATGTTTTCTTCCAACGATACGCCGGCAGAGGAGTACGCGTATGCGGCTAAACTCGGCGCTATCATCAACCTGGATGATATCACGCACATTCCTTTCCTGGAGGAGATTCTGGGAGGTAAATTCCCTGAGACCATGAGCCTTCGCTATAATCCCGGCGGCGTCTTCAGGATGTCCAACGGGATCATGGACAACCCCGGCGATTCCAAGTACGGCTTCACGAAGCAGCAGCTCTTCGAGGGAGTCAGGATCCTCAAAGAAAAGGGGGTTAAGCACTTCGGAATCCATGCTTTCCTGGCAAGTAATACTGTCACTAACGAGTATTATCCGATGCTGGCAGCCCAGCTGTTTGAACTTGTAGCTGAACTGCACCGCACCTTCGACGTGCATATCGCTTTCGTCAACCTGTCCGGCGGCGTCGGCATAGCGTATTCCCCCTATGATACTCCTAATGATATCGCGGTGATCGGCGAGGGAGTTAAGGAAGTTTACGACGCTGTCCTGCGAGACAAGGGCATGGGAGATGTGGCGATCTACTGCGAGATGGGCCGCTTTATGCTGGCTCCCTACGGCGCGCTGATCACCAAAGCGATCCATGAAAAGCATATCTATAAGGAATACATCGGCGTGGACGCGTGCGCGGCTAACCTGATGAGGCCCGCTATGTACGGCTCCTATCATCACATCACGGTGCTCGGCAAGGAAGACGCGCTCCGGGATCACATGTATGATGTCACGGGTTCTCTGTGCGAGAACAATGACAAGTTCGCGGTGGACCGTCTGCTCCCCAAGATCGACATGGGAGATTACTTGTTTATTCACGATACCGGCGCGCACGGTTTTGCGATGGGTTACAACTACAACGGAAGACTGCGCAGCGCTGAACTTCTTCTGAAAGAGGACGGAAGCGTACAGGAGATCCGCAGGGCGGAGACTGAGATGGACTACTTCGCGACTTTTGACGGCACAGAGTTTTACGGCAGCCTTCAGGAGCAGTACAGAGAACTGAGAGGCTGAGCGGAATCATGGAAAAAAAGTACTTCTTCTTTGATATCGACGGGACGCTGACGGACAGAAGTACGGGAAAGATCGTTCCTTCGGCGGCGCTTGCTCTTTCAAAACTCAGAGACGCCGGTCATTTCGTCGCGATCAACACCGGAAGGGCACACTATAAAGCAAGGAAGTTCTTTGAAGAGAACGGGTTTGACAATATGGTGTGCAACGGCGGCAAGGCGATCGTCATCGACAAAATGCTTGTGGAGAACAGCCCGCTGGTATATGAGAACGCTCTCAGACTGTACTATGATGCGCTCAAGGCGGCTGCGGATGAGATCGCCCCTGCAAATGTGGACGACGGAATCTATAAAGTATGTCAAAAAAACGGATGGTTCTGAGGAACCATCCGTTTTCTTTCATTATTGGTCAGTCGTAGATCTCATCGCCTTCGAGCATGTAGTAACTGACGCCCTCCATTTTTTCAAGCGTTTTCTCATATGCCGTGTACAGAGTATCCCAGTCGCTGTATTCGGGCTCTCCTCTGTGATCTGTGAGACTGTAATTCTCTCTGAGAAAGTTTCCTATATAAGAAGTGACTTTAGCGACGCCGTATTCATTGAGATGGTCGCCCTCGTCCCTGGTGTCGTGACTCCAGTCGATTCCGATCTCTTCCCAGTTCTGGTTGAGGTCGATGTATGTAAGTCCGCGGGACTGCGCGTAGTCCCTGATGGAGTTGAGCCTTGTGGTATCGTAGCACTTGGGTGAACAGAGGCTGTAGAAGATGACATCGATATCATTTTTCTCACAGAGTCTGAGGATCCTGTCCATGTAGTAAGTGGAGAGGTGCTCGATCTTTTTCCTCTCATCTGTGGGCTTTAAGTAGTCTGTATCTCCTGTGTAAGGCAGGATATGCTCACTGATCAGATATCCCATATAGTATTCGCGAAGGCTCGGAGCCGATCCGACGGCCTGCCACAGATTGTGGTATCTGCAGAAAGGGAAGTAATACTCGAAGAACTCCGTGAGTCCGGTGCCGAGATCGGATAAAGGATCGTCGGTTCGAAACAGCATATTGGACTCAATGAGTATGAGATCCGGATGCTGGTAATCGAGTCCGTGCTTTAGCAGATAATATGCCTCCGATGTCTTCGCCGCGCCTTTGCATAGATTAAAGGATGTAAATCCTTCGTCTTTCCAGAGATCCATGGGGGAGATGCCCACCATTGCGAGGCTGTTTCCTATATTATAGATATCGATACAGTCCCGGGGGATCGTTGTGATCTCCGCGTCCCGGGCATTTCTGTCCTTGATCCTTCCCTCCAAAAACCACTGCCCCGGGTTTAAGAGGATCCCGGCTCCGACAAGAAGGAATGCGAGGATCATGAAAAATGCGATGATCTTAAGCACCGACCGTATGGGGACGCTATATTTTGATTTAGTGATTGTAGAGGGTTCCTGCGGCATGTCCTGTAAGTCCTTAATAAATGACCGAACGGCGGCTTTACGGCGATCACAAATTGTTTCCAATTTTGATCAATTCCCGAAAGTGACAAATTCTGAATTTTCAGTATAATGCAGAAGAAAGAATTTGTCGAGTTTTTGCCGGTAATTAACACAATAGGCTTGCAAAAATGTAGTTTAGAGATTAAGGTAGATTAGATGCGGTTAAAGTCAATTATTGATATTGGAAGGAGTGTATAACTTTTGGAAACTATACTTGACAGACTTGAACTGACTGAGAAAGAATACGGCAGCCGTCCCGCAGTTGACGACGGATCGGTTTGCCTTACTTATACGGAACTCGTCACGAAGGCGAGGGGGATCGGCGCGATCCTGAGCGGGAAGATCAGCCTGAAGCAGCCTGTGGCTATCCTGGCTGAAAAGAGTACGGCTACGCTTTCCTGCATGTACGGCGTTGTTTACGCGGGCGGCTTTTACGTCAGCGTCAACCCCGAGCAGCCGCCGGAGAGGATCCGCAAGATCCTTGATGTCCTTGAATCAAAGATCGTAGTGGTGGATGAAGCCAGAAGGGAGCAGCTCACAGCGTCCGGATATACCGGCGAAGTTCTCTATCTCGAGCAGCTTTATGCGGAAGCCGGCGAGATCAGCGAGGAAGAAGCAGCGAGACTTGCTAAGATCCGCGGACAGATCAAGGGAGAGGACCCGCTTTACGGCGTCTTCACATCCGGATCCACGGGAAATCCCAAGGGCATCATCGTGGGCCATAAGTCGGTTATCGACTTTATTGGTCATTTCACTCAGATCTTCGGAATTACCTGTGAGGACATTCTCGGAAACCAGGCTCCCTTTGATTTCGACGTATCCGTCAAGGACCTGTATTCCGCAATGTTCACAGGAGCGGAAGTCGTCCTCATTCCCAGAGAGTTCTTCAGCACGCCTCCGAGGCTTTTAGATTATCTCTGCGACAAGAATGTGACAGTACTGATCTGGGCGGTTTCAGCCCTTTGCATCGTATCCGGACTCAAGGGACTGCGCTACAGAGTGCCCGAGAAGGTCAGGATCATCATGTTCAGCGGCGAAGTGATGCCGATCAAGCATCTGCAGATCTGGCAGGCGGCTCTTCCTCAGACTGAGTATGTAAATCTTTACGGCCCCTCCGAGATCACCTGCAACTGCACTTACTACAGGATCAACAGGACTTTCGAGAAGACGGACAAGCTGCCCATCGGCGGCGCTTTCCCCGGAAGAACCGTTTTCCTTATGGACGAAGAGGGCAAAGTAGTGACGGAGCCCGGCGTCTCAGGCGAGATCTGCTGCGCAGGCGAGTCCCTGGCGATCTGCTATTACAATAATCCGGAACAGACCGCGAAGCAGTTCATCATGTATGACTTCGGCGAAGGCGAGCAGCGCGTCTATAAGACAGGCGATCTGGCAGCATACGGAACTGACGGCGAGCTCTATTTTGCCGGCCGCGGAGACTTCCAGATCAAACATATGGGACACAGGATCGAGCTCGAGGAGATCGAGACCAATTTCATGGCGCTGGACGGCGTGGAGAGAGCAGTATGCCTCTTCGATGAGCCCAAGAACAGGATCGTGTGCTGGTACATGGGCGACATCGATCCCAAGGAAGTGAGGATCCGTCTCAAGGAGAAGGTACCGGCTTATATGGTTCCCGGAAGGATCAACAGAGTCGACGATATGCCTTATAATAAGAACGGAAAGATCGACAGAGCATATTTCAGGTCACTTCTGGCTGCGAAATAAGAGAGGTTATGACTATGGAACTGAACAGAATCAAAGAGGCGGCCGACCGCTTCGGCACACCGCTGTATCTGTTTGATCTCGACTGCATAAGAGACCGCGTGCAGAGATTCCGCGACGCGTTCAGAGGAGAGATCGGACTTACATATTCAATGAAGACCAACCCTTTTCTGACCCTTGAGATGTCCAGACAGGTGGAGCGGATCGAAGTGTGCTCCATGGGCGAGTTCAGGATCTGCAGAGACCTTGAGATCCCGGCGGAGAAGCTCTATATCTCCGGCGTTTTAAAGATCCGCGAAGACCTGATGGAGATCCTCGAATACGGTCAGGACATTGCGAGATATACAGCGGAATCCCCGCTCCAGCTTAAGATGCTGTCTGAGTGGGCGGACGCGCATGAAAAGACCCTCAGGGTATATCCCAGACTCACCAACGACAGCCAGTTCGGCATGGACGAGGATACGATCCTTGGCCTTATAAAGGATAGAAAGAATTATCCCCATATACAGTTCGCGGGAATTCATTTCTTCTCCGGAACGCAGAAGAAAAAGCTTAAGAAGCATGAGAAGGAACTGGCCATGCTGGACGCTTTCTTCGAGAGACTCAGAACCGAAGCGGATTTCGAGGTTCCTGAGCTCGAATATGGTACCGGTTTTGCCGTTTCCTATTTCGAGGACCAGAAGAAGAAGGAAGAGGACCTGCGGGATCCGGAACACCTTGAGATGTTCCGCCAGATGGTACAGGATATGAAGTGGAAAGGCATCGTGACCATTGAGATGGGAAGGGCCTACGCCGCCGAGTGCGGATGCTATGTGACGACTGCGCTGGACATCAAGGAGAACAACGGCAACGCGATCTGCCTTGTGGACGGCGGCATTCACCAGCTCAATTACGACGGGCAGATCAAGGGAATGTACAGACCTCAGATGGCAGTGATCCCTGCGGACGAGCCCTGCGACAGAGCAGAGAAGGACTGGAGTATCTACGGTTCCCTCTGCACAATGAACGATCTGCTCTGCCGGAGTTTCCCGGAGACGCTGGGACTCGGCGACCGCGTGGTATTCTTTAAGACCGGCGCTTACAGCTTTTACGAAGGAATGTCTCTGTTCCTCAGCCATGAACTGCCCGCGGTAGTGCTCTACGGAGAGAAAGACGGGTTTATCAGGGCAAGGGACCAGATCCAGTCCTATACTTTCAATATGGCAAAATATTGAGGGCAAACAAATACCATTGTGATATGGCAGTTTTGCTGTAAATAAGTTATGATAAGCATGTTACTTACACTATATGAAAAAATACTAGGAGGAAATTATGGAAGAATTACTGGAAATCCTGCAGGATATTGACGACTCTGTAGACTATGAGAACGAGACAGCACTGATCGACGATCACATTCTTGATTCTTTCGGAATCATCACTCTGATCTCCGAGATCGAGGAGCATTTTGATATCGAAGTAGACGCGGCGGAAATGACTCCCGAGAACTTCAACTCGGCAGCTGCAATGTGGAAAATGATCCAGAGGCTTCAGGAGAACTGAGTAAATGGCCATACATACCAATCTGTACCTGCTGGTATTTCTGCCTCTTGTTCTGATCATATACCAGCTGGCACCTAAAAAAGCAAGGTGGGGAGTTCTGCTCGCCGCCAGCTATGCATTGTATATTTCATTCAGCAAATACCTTGTGCTTCTGCTGATGGCGACGTCAGCGTTCACATGGGGAATAGGCCTGTGGCTGGATAAGATCGGCGCCGAGTACAAGGAGAAGCAGGCGGAGTGCACGGACCGCAAACAGAAGAGTGAAGTAAAGAAGGAGTTCCAGAAGAAGAGAGTATTGGCTCTCAGAGTGGGAGTCCTTGTTTTGCTGGGCATTCTGTTCTATGTAAACTACCTGAACTTCGTGATCGACAACATGAATATCTTCCTCGGTAAGCTCGGTACGCAGTTGCCACTGGTGAAAGTGATGTTCCCTATGGGAATTTCGTTCTACACACTGGAAGCGGTGGGCTATATCGCCGATGTATACTGGGAGAGATATCCCGCTGAGAAGCA
>CADBIU010000045.1 GCA_902794825.1 uncultured Lachnospiraceae bacterium | reverse complement strand
AGAGGAGCCTTCTGAGCCCGAACCCGAGCAGCAGGAGAACAGCGGCGCCGGCGGGTCGGAACCGAGTACGGCGACCGATACGACTTCCAAAAACGGCGGCAGCAAGCTCCTGTCTTCGGATACTTCTTATACCAGCGATGAACTGGCAAAAGCAAGGCGGGAAGCAAAGGATAAGCTCAGGGACCTTGAACTGAATCTGAGAGAGTCCGATATCAAGATCGAGAAAGCGCGGAAGGCGCTGGATAAGGGCGTGATCACAGCCGACATGAACGGCGTCGTCAAGACGGCGGGAGATCCGAAGTCTCCGCCGACGGACGGAAGCGCATTTATAACAGTGGCAGGCTCGGACGGACTGTTCGTCAGAAGCGGGATCAAGGAGAGTAAACTCGGAACTCTGAAGGAAGGCGATGTTGTGACAGTCACATCATGGCAGACCGGAGGGCAGTACGAAGCGGAGATCAGAAGTATCTCCCCTTATCCGGATAGTACCGGGATGTTCGACGAGAGCGGAACGGAGACTTATTTCCCCTTTACGGCTAATATTCTCGACCGCGAAGCCGTGCTCCAGAACGGAGAGTGGGTGGGAGTATCCTATAAGACTTCCGGCAGCAGCGCGGAGAGCGGCGGCACAATGTCAGTGATGAAAGCTTTTGTCCGGGAGGAGGGAAGCAAAAAGTACGTCTTTGTGCGCGGCGAGAACAATAGACTGAGGAAACAGTACATAGTGACCGGCACGCTCAGCGACGAGGGATATGAGGTGCTTGACGGATTAAGTGAAAGCGACTGGATCGCTTTCCCTTACGGAAAGAACGTGAAGGAAGGCGCCAAGACCAGAGAGGCCTCCATAAGAGAACTCTATGAGTGATCATAGGGAAGGAGCCGCGAAGCGGATCCGGGAAACGACACGAGGAGAACGACAAATGGGTGAAAACATAAGACTTGCGCTGAAGGGAATATGGTCCCACAGGCTGCGGTCTTTTCTGACGATGCTGGGCGTGATCATCGGTATCGCGTCGATCATCGCGATCGTCTCTACCATAAAAGGGACGAACGAGCAGATCATGCAGAATCTGATCGGCGCAGGCAACAATAATATTACCATCTCTCTTCGGCAGGGAGATTCGGAATACTGGATGGACGGAGGAGTTCCGGACAATGTGATCCCGGTGACGGAATCACAGAAAGAGGAGATCCGAAATCTTGACAGTGTGGCGGACGCCTCCTTCTATGTCAGGAGAAAATACGCAGGCGGGATCAGCGCCGGGGTAAACAGCCTGACAGGAGGCAGTATTCTGGGCATAGATTCACATTACCTGCCGACGGTGGGACTTGTGGTATTCCGGGGCAGACCCTTTGTTGAGACGGACTACTCAAAGTTTCATAAAGTGGCCCTTTTAGATGAAAAGGCGGCGGAACTGCTCTTTCCCGAGAAGGACCCGATCGGACGGATCGTTGAACTTTCGGGGGAACCCTTTACCGTAGTGGGACTGGTGCAGAAATCGGACGATTTCCAGCCCGTCATCGAGTCCATTCAGGACTACGACACGTACAACCGGGAAGAGTACGGAACGGTGCTCATACCGGACGCGGACTGGCCGATCATTTACAATTATGACGAGCCTCAGGATTGCGTAGCAAGGGCTGTGACCACGGAAAAGATGAGCGAGATGGGCAGATCGGTGGAAAAGATCATGAAGAAATCTGTCGCCGGAAGTTCCGGAAGCGACGACGCGGTCACCTATAAGGCGGAGGATCTCCTGGAGAAAGCCCGCAACAAGCAGGAACTCGCCAACAGCACGAACAGCCTTCTGATCTGGATCGCCAGCATCGCGCTTTTAGTTGGCGGAATCGGCGTCATGAATATCATGCTTGTATCCGTGACGGAGAGGACCAATGAGATCGGGCTCAAAAAAGCGCTCGGCGCAAGGGACAACAGGATCCTGGCGCAGTTTCTGACGGAAGCAGTGGTACTGACGAGCCTTGGAGGCGTCGTGGGGGTCATTTCGGGGATCATCCTCGCGGAAGTGATCTCCCGGGCAGCAGGAACGCCGGTCGCCATCAGCATACCGGCGATAATACTCAGCGTGCTGTTCTCAATGGCGATCGGCGTTATCTTCGGATTCCTGCCCTCTGTCCAGGCGGCCAATCTCAATCCTATCGACGCGCTGCGGCGCGAATAAGCGTACGACGTATAGAAAGGAATGCGGTTCGGCCTATATTTTGATCCGGTAAGATCAGATGATACCCCGGAGGTTGTAGAGGATCCCCTCTGCGACCTCCGGTTTATTCATGGTATAGACATGGATATGGCCGCATCCGTTCGCGATCAGGTCGATGATCTGATGGGAAGCGTATATGATCCCGGCCTTCTGCATGGCTTCCGGAGAGTCTCCGAAGCGGTCTACAAGAGCGGCGAGCTCGGGCGGAATAACGCATCCCGAGAGCTGGATGGAGCGCTCCATCTGCCGGCGGCTGGTGACAGGCATGATGCCGGCGAGGATCGGGACAGTGACCCCGGCTTCCCTGAGGCGATACAGGTAATTGTAGTAGATCGAGTTGTTGAAGAACATCTGTGTTGTCAGGAAGTCACAGCCCGCGTCTACTTTTTCTTTTATATGACGGATGTCCTCATCCTTATTGAAAGCTTCAGGATGTTTCTCGGGATAGCAGGCTCCTCCGACACAGGCGTCCGGATACTCGGCGCGGATCTGCTCTACGAGCTCAATGGCGTGCTCGTAGTATCTGCGGCTCGGGAATTCCATGTCCTTGGGGATGTCTCCCCTGAGGGCAAGTATATTCTCGATGCCGGCTTCACGGATCTTCGCGATCTGGCTTCGCACGCTGTCTCTCGTGGAACTGACACATGTGAGGTGGGCCATGGAGGCGACGCCTTCTTCCATGATGTCCCTGGCGATCTCGACAGTGTATTGGCTGGTTCCTCCTCCGGCGCCGTAGGTGCAGCTCACAAAGGCGGGACGGAGCTGTGCGATCTCGCGCACGGTGGCGCGCACCGAATCAAGCTTTACGTCGGACTTTGGGGGAAAGACCTCCATGGAAATCGTGACAGGGTTTGACCTGAGGATTTGACTGATCTTCATTTCTATTACCTCCGAGGTGATAATATGTGCTTTCGCACTTCATTGCAGTATATCACAAAAGCCCGGGCGGCGCTTATTTGATAAATAAATAACTTTTCAATTGTCTCAAAAGTTAAACAATTCCTGTGATAAATCAGTCCCTTTTTGTGTTATATTTGAATTACGGATGATTACAAAACTATTTTAGGAGGTATTACTTTATGAGTGCTTACGGCTTTGGCGGAATGATCAAGAAACTTAAAGAAAATCCTAAGACAATCGTTTTCACAGAAGGAACGGATGCAAGAATTCTCGAGGCAGCTTCCCGTCTTCTAGCCAGCAATTTCCTTACACCTATCCTGATCGGTGATGAGGATGAGATCATTGACGCAGCGGAGAATGAAGGCTACAACATCCGCGGCGCGCAGATCATCAATCCCCTTAAGTATGACCGCTTTGAAGAGATGGTCGACCTTTTCTGCGAAATCAGAAAGAGCAAAGGCATGACTCCCGAGAAGGCAAGACCGATCCTTTCTCAGGCTAACTATTTTGGAACAATGCTTGTAAAGATGGGCGTTGCGGACTGCCTGCTTGGCGGCGCAACCTATTCCACTGCTGATACAGTTCGTCCTGCTCTGCAGATCATCAAGACGAAACCCGGCAACAGCATTGTATCTTCCTGCTTCATTCTGGTCCGCGGCGCTGCTACCGGCGGAAGAGAAGTTATCGCGATGGGTGACTGCGCTATCAACATCAATCCTTCCGAGGATGATCTGGTCGAGATCGCAGGCGAGACCGCTGAGTGCGCGAAGGTATTCGGTATCGATCCCAAGGTCGCTTTCCTTTCCTTCTCCACTGCAGGATCTGCTAAGGATCCTTCCGTTACCAAGATGCAGAACGCTACAAAGAAAGCACAGGAGAAGTATCCGGATCTTCCGATCGACGGCGAAATGCAGTTTGACGCGGCAGTTGCTCCTAACGTAGGCCAGCAGAAGAAGCCCGGATCCAAGGTTGCTGGTTATGCCAACACCTTCATCTTCCCTGATATCAACGCAGGCAACATCGGCTACAAGATCGCTCAGCGTATGGGTAACTTCGAGGCTTATGGCCCGATCCTTCTTGGTCTGAACGCACAGATCAATGACCTCTCCCGCGGCTGCAACGCGATCGAGGTTTATTCCATGGCTATCATCACAGCTGCGCTTTCCTGATAGACCTAAGAGAATATTGGCAGCCATTTGGCAAAATGTCTGAATCAATTGAATTACTGTTTATAAACTGCCAGTTTATAGTAAAAGCGGCGCGTCGGAGAATGATTTCTCCGGCGCGTCTTTTTTGTACAAACGCAGGCGTACGCAGGATGAAAAAATGGCGAAAATGCACAAACATGGGTGACTATCACTATTTTGACATGTTAGAATGGAGATAGATTACTGACAGCTCTTCATACTTATGCCAGGGAGGTTACAAATGAGGGAATGGAGCAGAGACGAACGCTACAGAGTGCTTCAGAGCGCAGATGAGATCAGAGATCTGCATGAAAAGATCTCGAAGTCTGTATACAGACAGTTATACCATGTACAGCCCGTTACGGGCCTGTCCAGTGACCCGAACGGATTTACTTATCACAAGGGCGTATGGCATCTTTTCTATCAGTGGTGCCCCTGGGGGGCGGTCCACGGCCTCAAATACTGGTATCATGTGACCAGCGAGGATCTTGTGCACTGGAAGAACGCCGGCGTCGGCCTTAAACCTGACAGAGATTATGACAACAAGGGAACTCATTCCGGTTCCGCGATCTCCGCGGGAGATGACCTGTATTTCTTTTACACAGGAAATCACAGGGATGAGAACTGGGTGCGCACGCCCTGGACCTGCGCGGCGATCCTCGGAGCGGACGGCAATCCGGAGAAGCTCCCTGAGCCTTTATTCGGTCCCCGCGACGACTACAGCGAGCACCAGAGAGATCCCAAGGTCATCTATAACGAAGAGAAGGATATGTATTACATTCTGATCGGCGCCCAGACTCTTGACAAGAAGGGCACGATCCTGATCTATAAGTCCAAGGAGCTGCTGGGCGGATGGAGCTTCGCGGGCCAGCTTAACGTTCCCGGCTATGAGAGTTTCGGCGGAATGTGGGAGTGCCCCTACATTGTCAACATCAGCGGCAAGGACCTGCTGATCTTCTCGCCTCAGTATACTAAACTCCCCGGCAGAGCCGAGAGCACCAATCATAACGTATACCTGATCGGTACAATGGACTATGATACACTTACCTTCACTCCGGACAGCGACTATCAGTATCTGGACTTCGGATTCGACTTCTACGCGGCCCAGGGAGCTTCCAATGTCGGCGATCCTGAAAAGGCAATCCTGATCGGATGGATCGGCCTTCCTGATAACCACTACTGCACGGAGCCTGAGGACTGGGAGGGCAGCATGAGCCTGCCCAGAGAGCTGCGCATTGTGGACGGAAAGCTCATTCAGACTCCTGTCAGCGCTGTTTACGGCCTGCGTGACGGCGAGGCGCCTGCGGACGGAACACTGCCCGCGGCGTGCGAGATCGAAGTGACTTTCGGCGGCGGAGACGCGGACTTTAATTTCTTCACAAAGGCTGACGGAACCGGCGGCCTCACCATGCACTACGATGCAGCTAAGGGTATCTGCACTTTCGACAAGACAGGAATGACCAACCGCTGCAATGAGCACGTCGGCGAAGTGCTCGATATGCCGCTCGCAAACGGCCTGAAGAAACTGGATATCTTCGTAGACAGAAGCTCCGTTGAGTATTTTGCCAACGACGGAGAAGCGACATTTGCGGCGCACAGCTATCCGACAGCGGAAGAGTTCCACTACACCGCATGCGGCGATGTGCAGGTTAAGATCTGGAAACTGAAGGCGTCTGTCAAGGATGATTTCGTAGTCTGAACAGAACAGCGGGGGTAATAATAATGAAGAAAGTATTCGCAAGTGATTTCGACGGAACGCTGTATTTTTATAAAGCGGAAGATGACCGCAAACTGCCCGCGGAGAACGTGGAGAAGATCCGTGAGTACCAGAAGGCTGGGCACCTGTTCGGCCTGTGCACCGGCAGACAGGTGGGAGGACTGACGCCTTTCATCACCGGATTTGTGGAGCCCGATTTCTACATCACCAGCAGCGGCGCGAACATCGTCGACAAGGACCTTAAGGAGATCAGAAAGCGCGGGGTGGATCCGAAAGTCGCGCAGGAGATCCTGGACAAGTATGGAATTGAGAACTACAGATTCACTCTGGATGTGGAAGGCGACATCTGCGTATTCGCTCCGATGGACTATCCGGGCAAGTATTATGTGGTAAAGAGCGTCGCAGACTGCCCCAAGGGACTGATCCATCAGGTCAGCATCCATACGGAGAGCCTGGACGAGGCTGAGAGAATGGCAGCAGAGATCAATGAGATCTGGGGCGACAGCGTAAATGCTTTCCAGAACGTCATTGAGATCGATATCGCGCCCAAGGGCTGCTCCAAGGGCAAGGGCGTGGAGTTCCTTCGCGAGTATATGAGAGAGACTTACGGAGAGATCAAGCTTTACGGAATCGGCGATTCCATCAACGATCTGCCCCTCCTTGAGGCTTCCGACATATCCTATACTTTCCCCTATGCTCCGGAGATCGTACAGAAGAAGGCGACCAAGGTGGTGGAGACTATCGTTGACGCGCTTGAAGACAGCATGGAAGATGAAGTCTGATCCTGATATCTTTATTTCATTTTTGTACAATCATAGGACGTTTGACCGCTTGATTTGAACATGATTTGGGATATACTGGATTATAGTACTAAAATGAACTTTAGTCGGAGGGGAACTACTATGGCAATGAAAGAAATGAAAAAGAGACTTGCTGAGGCGATCGATCTTGACAAGATCAAGATCAAAAAAGCCGGGAAAGACAAGATCACACTCGATCTTAATGGTGACGGAGAGCCTGATGCTGCTCTGATCGACACCAACGGGACCGGATTTCCGGATCTTCTCGCGCTGGATCTGACGGGAGATCACAAGTTCAACCTTTATCTGGATGATACTGATGAGAACAAATTTCCCGATGTTATGTATATTGACAAGAACGGCGACGGCAATGTCCAGCTTCTGAGCATCGGCGAGGAGATTAAGGGCAGTCTTCACAAAAAGCTGGTGGAGATCTTCGGTGTTCTGACCAGCGAAGATTCTGCCGCTGAAGAGATCAATAAGGCGCTCCATGAGCTTGCGGAAACAGTCAAAGAGCTGCAGGCGAGAGCTGCTGACAAGAAGGCATGAAACTGATTCGGGGAAGGCCGTCACTTCGGTGACGGTCTTTTTTGATGCATGTTTTGACGGATATTATGTTAGACTTTCACCCTATGATGTGATAAATTTGTACCTAAGTGAATTTACGTGCTGAAGTGAGGCGGCTGCGACGGGGTGAACTGCACCTGTAAAGGCTGCAGCGGGGAAATGGTCCCGCCGAATGATTCGCCGGCTGAGGCAAGGAAGGGGAAAACTATGTTTGCACAATTGGTAAGCACCATTGACAGTTTCTTATGGGGATGGCCCTTGATCATCCTTCTGTTCGGAACGCATATCTTTATGACGATCCGCACTGGCTTTATCCAGAAAGATATCTTTAAAGCCATTAAGATGTCTGTCACAGCGGATGAAGGCTCCGAGGGAGATGTATCCCAGTTCGGCGCGCTGACGACAGCGCTGTCTTCGACCATTGGTACCGGCAACATCATCGGCGTCGGCACTGCGATCGCTATGGGCGGCCCGGGATCTGTTTTCTGGATGTGGATGACCGGTATCTTCGGTATTGCGACCAAGTATGCCGAGACCCTGATCGGTGTTAAATACAGAGTAAAGAGTGAGAACGGAACCATGATCGGCGGCGCTATGTACGCGCTGGAGAGAGGCCTTAATGCTAAGTGGGCGGGTATCCTGTTCTCGAGTCTTGCGGCGCTGTGCGCTTTCGGTATCGGATGTACGGTACAGGCGAACGCGGTCGTATCCAATATTACGACAAACTTCAAGATCAGCCCTGTCATCGTGGCGGTAATCCTCAGCGTGATCGTCGCGCTAGTCATCATCGGCGGAATCCAGTCAATTACAAAGGTTTCTGAGAGACTGGTGCCTTTCATGGCAGCATTTTATGTGCTCGGATGCCTTATCATCCTGATCATGAACGCGGACGTACTGGGACAGTCGATCGGAGTGATCGTTTCTTCCGCGTTTACGGCAAAGGCTGTCGGCGGCGGCTTTGTGGGAAGTACAATTGCAACTGCATGCCGCTACGGTTTCGCGCGCGGACTCTTCTCCAATGAGTCCGGTATGGGCTCCGCACCTCTGGTGGCTTCCGCCGCGCAGACCCGCAACCCCAAGAGACAAGCTATGGTGTCCATGACAGGCACCTTCTGGGATACCGTTGTTATCTGCCTTATGACCGGTCTTGTTCTGGTCTCCAGTATCATCAAGCACCCCAGTATCGACGGACTTTCCGGCAACGGAAGTGAGCTGACGAGTCTGGCTTTTGGCATGATCCCTTATATCGGCGTCCCGATCCTGGTGGTAGGCCTGATCACATTCGCGTTCTCCACGATCCTCGGATGGTATTATTACGGTGAGAGATGCGCGGTCTACCTTTTCGGTGAGAAAGTTATCATGCTCTACAAGATCCTCTGGGTGATCGGCATCTTCGTCGGCTCCCTGGTGGAACTGAACCTGGTCTGGGATATGGCGGACCTGCTCAACGGCCTGATGGCGATCCCGAATATCTTTGCTGTGCTGCTTCTCAGCAATGTTATTGCGGCGGAGACGAAGAAGTACAGCGGTGAACATATCAACGACAAGGATGAGTCAGAGATTCCTGTGCTGAAAAACGCCAACAAAGGCGTACTGTAATTAATAATCACGCCAAAGTCTCAAGTGTGTAGCGCTTGGGACGCGGGTTCAGAACAAAGTCATAAAGCGCTGCGGATACAATCTGCAGCGCTTATCTGGATTTTTGGGGTATACTTAAAGAGGAGGTAAACAGTATGAGCGGTGAAGAACTGTTGAAGATCATGCAGAAGAGGCGCAGCGTGCGCAGTTATTCCGGAGAAGCAGTGCCGATGGAGAAACTGAACCTGATCCTTCAGGCAGGAATGATGGCCCCGTCGGGCAGGGCGATACGCCCCTGGGAACTGATCGTCATCAGGGACAAGCAGAAACTGATCGGCCTCTCCAGCTGCAGAATGGGCGGCTCCGCGAGAATGCTCGCAGGCGCCGATCTCGCGATCGCAGTAGTGGGTGACGAGGAAAAATCCGACGTCTGGACTGAGGACTGCTGCGTTGTCATGGAGAACATGCACCTGATGGCCAGCGCCCTGGGCGTCGGCAGCTGCTGGATCCAGTGCCGGGAGAGAATGGCAATGGACGGAGAGACAGCGGAGGAGTATGCCCGCACTATTTTGCAGTTTCCCGCGGAGTGCAAACTGGAGGCGATCCTGTCTCTGGGGATGCCCGAAGAGGACTGGCCTGAGACGCCCCTGGAGTCGCTTCCCTTTGGCAAGATCCATATCAACAAGTATTGATTGAAGGAGGATGTGCGCTATGCCCCCTGGAGGTCATGGAATGGGCTTCGGCCCCGGAAGCAGAAACTTTATGTCCGAGGAAGAAAAGAAGAACCTCCCGCAGGTGACGCCGGAGCTTCTTAAGCGTGTCTTTTCCTACCTTACGCCTTACTGGAAGCAGCTTGCGCTGACGCTTCTGTGCATCGTTTTCTCGTCGATCATGTCGCTGATGCCTTCGGTCCTCACCGGCAAGATCATCGACGAGGGCCTGATCGGCAGAGATTTCAATAAGCTGATCATGTACATTGTGCTGTCTCTGGCAGTGACAGCCGGCGCGAACCTGATCGGAGTGGCGGAGAGCTATCTCAACACCTGGATCGCCCAGCACATCACTTTCGATATGCGCAATCAGATGTACAGCCATCTGCAGAGCATGTCCCAGCGCTTCTTTACGTCCAACAACCAGGGCGATATCATCACGCGCATGACTAGTGACATCGACGGTGTCAAAACAGTGATCTCCGGCACTTTCACCAGCATTCTGTCCAATTCGATCACGCTGGTCGTGGCTCTGATCGCCATGTATCAGAAGAACTGGATCCTGGCGACGGTAGGCATCATCATTGTGCCGCTCTTTACGATCCCGACCAGGAAAGCCGGCCAGAAGCGCTGGAGCCTGACTCAGGAGGCCCAGGCCTGCAACGACGAGATCAACGGGATCCTCGGCGAGACAATGTCCGTGAGCGGACAGACGCTCGTAAAAGCTCTTCTGCAAAGAGAATTACGAGTATGACCGCTACGAAAAGGCAAATCGCCGCATGATCGAGCTCAATATCAAGGAGAGCATGGCGGGACGCTGGTTCAGGGTCATTCTTACCACTATCACAAGCGTCGGACCTATGCTCCTGTACCTTGTGGGCGGCATTTTAATGCTCCGCTATGACTCAGATCTTACGGTCGGTGATATAACGGTGCTGGTGGCGCTTCTCGGCAGAATGTACGGTCCTGTGAACTCCCTTCTCAACATCCAGGTCGACTGGATGCGATCCATGGCTATGTTCTCGAGGATCTTTGAATATTTTGACATGCCGGTGGAGATTCAGAACGCTCCGGATGCGATCACTCCTGATCACGCAGAGGGAAGCGTTGAGTTCAAGCACGTGAATTTCTACTACGAGCCGTCCAGACAGATCCTTAAAGACGTGACTTTCAAGCTTGATACCGGCCACAGCATCGCGATCGTAGGTCCGTCGGGTTCGGGCAAGAGTACACTTGTAAACCTGATTCCGCGCCTCTACGACGCGGTAAGCGGCGAGGTACTCTTCGACGGGATCAATGTCAAAAAGCTTGATCTGACCTTCCTGCGCGGCAATATCGGCGTTGTGACCCAGGACACCTACCTGTTCAATGGGACGATCAGGGAGAACCTGCTCTATGTAAAACCCGAGGCTACGGAAGCAGAGCTGATCGATGCCTGCGAGCGGGCCAATATCTATGACTTTATCTCTAATCAACCGAACGGTCTTGATACGATGGTCGGCAACCGTGGCCTGAAGCTGTCCGGCGGTGAGAAGCAGAGGCTTTCCATAGCGCGCGTGCTGCTGCGGGATCCCGCGCTGCTGATCTTCGACGAGGCGACGTCGGCTCTTGACTCGATCTCCGAGCGCAAGATCCAGGACGCCATCGATCCTCTGGTATCTTCGAGGACCAGTATACTCATCGCCCACAGGCTCTCCACGATCCTGGCGGCGGACGAGATCCTCGTTATCAAAGACGGCGAGATCGCCGAGCGCGGCAAGCACAAGGATCTGGTCAAAGCCGGCGGCGTCTACACTGAACTCTATGAGACGCAGTTCAAGGGCGCTATGGAACCCGCAGAAGAGGAGCCTGAGCCCGACGAACCCATCGGATGGGACGGCGGCGGCTCTTACAGTGGGCCTCACAGAGTGCGCAGAAGGGCTGCGGAGGAGCGCGTACATATGGAAGAGGATTTCCGGATCTACGGAGATTCCTACGAGGAATTCAGGGAAGAGATGATGAGGGACAGCGAGAGAGGATACTGACCGATGGAACTCTCATAAGCACCGGCTGCGGCGCTTTTTTGACAGAACAGGACAACACATGAAAAGAGAGAACAGCAACAACAGAACCTGGATCTTTGAGGAGGCGCCCATCGCGCAGGCTGTGTTTACGATGGCCATTCCGACCATCATCACGCAGCTGATCAATATTGTCTATAATTTCGCCGACGCCTGGTACGTCGGCAGAACGGGGAGCGCGGCCATGATGGCGGCGCTTTCTGTAAGTCTTCCGATCTTTATCATCATTCAGGCGCTCGCGAACCTGTTCGGGATCGGCGGCGCAAGTGCTATTTCCAGAGCCCTTGGGCGGAAAGAAGTGACGCGCGCCCGCAAGATCTTCGCCTTCAGCCTCTACGGAGGCCTTATGGCAGCGGTCATTTACGGGATCACGGTGTTTTTCTCACGGCCTCTTATGATCCCTCTGATCGGCGGAAGCGAGGATTCTTACCGATATGTCTATGACTACATGTTCTGGACCATGGTGGTCGGCGCCATTCCGACGCTGGGAAATGCCCTTTGCGGACACCTGGTGCGCTCTATCGGCGCGGCGAAAGAGGCGGGATTCGGCCTGTCAATGGGCGGAGTCCTCAATATCATTCTGGATCCTCTGTTTATGTTCGTGCTGCTCCCGCGCGGCATGGAAGTGACAGGCGCTGCCATTGCGACCTGCCTGTCCAACACGATAGCCCTCGCCTATTTCCTGATCTACCTCTACAGACACCGCGATAACCCTGTATTTACTTTCTCCCCGGCCGATTTTACTATCGATGAGGGGATTCCGGGAGAAGTCTTCTCTATCGGCTCAGCGGCAGCCCTGCAGACTTCCCTTGCCATGGTTTCCAACATCTTCGCCAACAAGCTTGTGGCAGATTATGGCAGCGCGGCTGTTGCCGGCATGGGTATTGCCAAAAAAGTGAATATGATCGCCTTTAATACCACTTTGGGACTTACACAGGGCGTTCTTCCTCTGATCGCATATAACTACGGCGCACGCAAATTTGAGCGCATGCAGAAAACGATCCGGTTTACCGTTTCGGTGGCGCTTTGCTTTACAACATGCTGCACAATTGTTTTCAGACTGTGCACACGGCAGCTCATCACCTTCTTTATCAACGAGCCGGCCTCAGTTGAATTCGGCACTCGCTTCCTGAGCGTACTGGCCTTCGCAGCGCCATTGTGCGCGCTGTCTTATATGGCTAACACGATCTTCCAGGCGGCGGGAAAGCGGCGGTCTTCCGACATCCCGGCTATGTACGTTTTCAAGATGTTGATGGGGCTTTACGGCGTCAGTTGGGCAACACCGTTTGCGGAGGTGACGTCGGTGGTGACGGCGGCGGTTTTGTATCTGAGGTTTAGGAGGGAACTGGAGCTTTAAAATAGAAAAGGGGCTGTCGCATTAAGTGAGGGTTCAAAACCTTCGCTTTTTGGCACGCCGCTTTATAATTGCAAAGAGGAATTATAGGCCCGGAATTAAGAAATCACAATTAAAATGGAAGGCATTAATAAGCAATCCCGTCCGCCAGCCCTGACCGCCGGCATCTGCGCGATGTACCGTCCCCGGCGACGGGAACTCAGGGATATCAGA
>CADBIU010000044.1 GCA_902794825.1 uncultured Lachnospiraceae bacterium | reverse complement strand
GAAGGCCTGGTGGCAGAAATTTGTACAGGAGAGCCCTGAGAACGTAGGCGTTGACTGCGCGATCCTGATGAACCCCCAGACATGGGTGGCCAGCGGACACCTTGCCAGCTTTTCCGATCCGCTCATGGACTGCAAAGCCTGCGGCGAGAGATTCCGTGCCGACAAGCTGATCGAAGACTACGCGGCAGAGCACGAGATGACTCTGGACGGAAGCGTCGACGGATGGACCAGCGACGAGATGATGGGCTTCATCAACAAGTTCGCCGTTCCCTGCCCCAGCTGCGGCAAATTCCACTGGACAGACATCCGTCAGTTCAACCTGATGTTCAAGACCTTCCAGGGCGTTACGGAGAGCAGCGCATCTACCGTCTATCTCAGACCCGAGACCGCGCAGGGCATCTTCGTTAACTTCAAGAACGTTCAGAGGACTTCCAGAAAGAAAGTTCCCTTCGGAATCTGCCAGATCGGTAAGTCTTTCCGCAACGAGATCACTCCCGGCAACTTCACTTTCAGAACCCGTGAGTTCGAGCAGATGGAAATGGAGTTCTTCTGCGAGCCTGATACAGATCTCGAGTGGTTCGCATACTGGAAGGATTTCTGCTGGAACTGGCTCATGAAGCTCGGCCTTAAGCCCGAGGAGACCAGAATGAGAGATCACGATAAGGAAGAACTCTCCTTCTATTCCAAGGCAACAACCGATATCGAGTTCCTCTTCCCCTTCGGCTGGGGAGAACTCTGGGGCATCGCTGACAGGACCGACTATGACCTGACCCAGCACCAGAACGTATCCGGCGAGGATATGAGCTACTTCGACGATATCAAGAAGACAAAATATATTCCTTACGTAGTAGAGCCTTCACTGGGCGCTGACCGCGTAACGCTGGCCTTCCTCTGCGCGGCTTACGACGAGGAGGAACTCGAGGGCGGCGACAAGAGAACCGTCATGAGATTCCATCCCGCGCTGGCGCCTGTAAAGGTAGGCGTTCTGCCTCTTTCCAAGAAGCTCGGCGCTGAGGCTTTTGAAGTCTACAAGAACCTGAGCAGGAAGTTCAACTGCGAGTACGATGACAGAGGCAATATCGGCAAGAGATACAGAAGGCAGGACGAGATCGGCACGCCTTTCTGCGTGACCTACGATTTCGATTCCGAGACAGACAAGTCCGTGACCATCCGTATGAGAGACAGCATGGAGCAGGTCCGTGTTCCGATCGCTGAGCTGGACGCATGGTTCGCTGACAAGTTTGATTTCTGATCTGTGTTTTGGAGGATTCTATAAAAATGCAATACTATGGCGTAAATGAACTGCGCGAAATGTTCCTGAAGTTCTTTGAGAGCAAGGGACACCTGAGAATGAACAGTTTCTCTCTGGTTCCCCACAACGACAAGAGCCTTCTGATCATCAACTCCGGAATGGCTCCCCTTAAGCCCTATTTCACAGGCGAGGAGATCCCGCCGAGGAGGCGTGTGACGACCTGCCAGAAGTGCATCCGCACAGGCGACCTTGAAAATGTAGGCAAAACAGCGCGCCACGGCACTTTCTTCGAGATGCTCGGAAACTTCTCTTTCGGCGACTATTTCAAGAAAGAATCTATTCCGTGGGCATGGGAATTCCTGACTGAGTGGGTCGGCCTCGATCCCGAGAGACTCTATCCTTCCGTTTACGAAGGCGATGATGAAGCCTATAATATCTGGCTCAACGACATGCACATCCCGGCTGAGCGAATTTACAAGTTCGGCAAGGAAGATAACTTCTGGGAGCACGGATCCGGTCCCTGCGGCCCCTGCACCGAGATCTATTATGACCGCGGCGAGAAGTGGGGAAACGGCCCTGAAGATGTCATGGGCGGCGAAGGCGACCGCTTCATGGAAGTCTGGAACGTCGTATTCTCCCAGTTCAACAACGACGGACACGGCAACTACACCGAGCTCGAACACAAGAACATTGACACAGGCATGGGCCTGGAGCGTCTGGCAGTAGCTGTTCAGGACGTTGCTTCCCTGTTTGACGTGGATACTGTCCGCGCACTCAGAGATGAGGTCTGCTCACTGGCAGGCTGCGAGTACGGCAAAGATCACGAGACAGACGTCTCTGTGCGTATCATTACAGATCACATCCGCAGCGCGACATTCATGATCTCCGACGGTATCATGGCCAGCAACGAGGGCAGAGGATATGTTCTCCGCCGTCTGATCCGCCGCGCGATCCGTCAGGGCAGAAAGCTCGGCATCAAGGATGCTTTCATGACCAAACTTGCGGAAGCCGTCATCGAGGGATCCAAGAGCGGTTACCCTGAGCTCGAGGAGAAGAAAGTATTTATCCTCAAGAACCTGGCGATCGAGGAAGAGCGCTTCGCTAAGACCATTGACCAGGGTCTCGATATTTTGGCAGGAATGATGGAGAAACTGCGCGCAGAGGGCAAAACACAGCTCTCCGGCGATGACGCGTTCCTTCTTTACGACACATACGGATTCCCGATCGACTCCACACAGGACGTCCTCGAGGAGAACGGTTTCTCAGTTGATACCGAAGGCTTTGAGAAGGCAAGAGCAGAGGCCCGCGAGAAATCCAAGGGCAGCTGGATCAAGACTTCCATGAGCGGCAAGGAAGCGACTGTCTATGATCAGATGGATGCATCCTGCAATTCTGAGTTCGACGGCTATGACAAGCTCGTTCAGGACAGCGAGATCATTGCGCTGGCAGAGCTTCATGATGCAGCTGATGAAGAGCCCGATTCTGTTGCCGAGGCAGTAACAGACGGCATGCGTGCTGCGATCATTACAAAGGAAACTCCTTTCTACGGCACCATGGGCGGCCAGGTCGGCGATATCGGCGAGATCGTATGCGGAAAGAGCACTTTCAAGGTTGAGAAGACTGAGCATGTGGCAGGCTCAAAGATCGCGCATATCGGCGTGGTGACAAGCGGCATGTTCAAGATGGGCGATGTGGTCACTCTGAAAGTCGATGCGAAGAACCGCCGCGACATCTGCAGAAACCACAGCGCTACGCACCTTATGCAGAAGGCGCTCCGCGTAGTCCTCGGCACTCACGTCGAGCAGAAGGGATCCTATCAGGATGCAGACCGCACCAGATTCGACTTCAGCCACTTCCAGGCTATGACTGCGGATGAGATCAAGGCTGTAGAAGATCTTGTCAACGAGAAGATTTCTGAAGGTCTCGATGTCAAGACCGCGATCATGGGCATTGAAGATGCCAAGAAGAGCGGCGCTATGGCTCTGTTCGGCGAGAAGTACGGCGACGAAGTGCGCGTAGTCAAGATGGGTGAATTCTCCACTGAGCTCTGCGGCGGTACACATGTAAAGAACACAAGCCAGATCGGCCAGTTCAAGATCCTGTCCGAGAACGGCGTCGCGGCAGGCGTCCGCAGAATTGAGGCACTGACAGGCGACAACGTCCGCGCTTACTATGAGGATCTTGAGAAGAAGATGCATGAGGCGGCTGCCATGGTCAAGGCAACTCCTGACACATTGGCTGACCACATCAAGAAGCTTCAGGATGAGCTCAAGGCTGTCAAGAGCGAGAACGAGTCCCTCAAGGCCAAGGAAGCGCAGAACGCTCTCGGCGACGTCATGGACAAGGTAGTGGAGATCAAGGGCGTGAAGTTCCTGGCTTCCTCCGTCAAGGATGTCGACATGAACGGACTCCGCGACCTGGGCGACCAGCTCAAGGAGAAACTTGGAAGCGGCGTGATCCTTCTCATCTCAGAGAAGGGAGGCAAGGTCAACCTGATGACCATGGCGACAGACGATGTAGTTAAGAAGGGAGCTCATGCGGGCAACCTCATCAAAGCGATCGCCAAGGAAGTCGGCGGTGGCGGCGGCGGACGTCCCACTATGGCTCAGGCGGGCGGCAAGAACCCTGCGGGCATTGACAGTGCTCTGAATGCGGCTCCGGCTGTTCTGGAAGGCATGATCAAATAATCATCTGAATTGTGAGACCGGTGCACCGGGAACCATGTGATTCCCGGTACGCCGGTCTTTTGTCGTTTACGCGTTTCGATCCTGCAGATTCTTCTAAAACATGTGCGGTGCTTCAAAAATAAACGCTATTTGCATTATTTTGGTGCTAAGCTGCACAGATTAGTGTTAAAATAAGATTCGTGGCGCGGTGAGGGCGCACAAATACAGTTTAGAAAGCAAACTATATGAATATTACGGTTTATTTAGGCTCTGCCTCGGGTAATCATCCCGGGTATGCACAGGAAGTCATCAAACTCGGAACATGGATCGGAAAGTCAGGTCATCGGCTGATCTACGGCGGAAGCAGGATCGGACTTATGGGTGAACTGGCGGAAGCGGTCCTTCAGGCGGGCGGCGAAGTCATCGGTATTGAACCGGGATTTTTCGTGGACAGCTGCCTGCAGCATGACGGGATCACACAGCTCATCGTCACAGAGACAATGGCGGAGAGAAAAGAGAAGCTGATCGCATACGGGGACGCCTATATCGCATTTCCCGGGGGAACAGGGACACTTGAAGAGATCTCAGAGGTGATGTCCCAGGTGAGGCTGGGTCACAACGATAAGCCATGTATTGTTTTTAATCTCAACGGTTATTATGAACCCCTTCGGCAGATGCTGGACGTCATGGTCCGGGAGGGATTTTTGGATGAGGAGAGCAGGAGCAGTTTTCTGTTTCTGCCGGATGTAGAGAGTATAGCGCGGGCGCTTGAATAAAGCCCGGACGGCAGGAGGAAAGGAGAGCTCAGGTGGATAAGAGAACTAAGAAAGACCTTGAAAGACTTAACGAGCTTACAAACAGAGAGAAGGATCTGCTCAAGGGACTGTACGGAGATATGTTTGGCTCATCGATCAGGAAGAATTCAAAAGATATCTTCGAGGATACAGATTCCTCCCGGAAGCCGTCTGCAGCCGAACTTCTTGATCAGGCAAGACGGAAACGCCCCGATCCCTTAGAGGACGCGAAGAAGGCCCTCAGGGAGGCTCAGGACCTTATGTCCCGCACAGAGGAGATCGCCCAGAATATGGACGAATCCAACAAAAAGAAGATGGAAGAGCTCATGAAGCTGACCAATGAGACCGGGGAAGTGAGACCTGTCGGGATGCCTCAGGGCGCTTCTAAGGGCGGAGAGTCCGCAGTTGCGGCGGGCGGCCCGGGTCCCGAGGGACAGGAAGAGGAGCAGAAGCCTCAGGAGCCTGAGAAAGATCCCATGGAGGAACTGGAATCTCTCGTCGGCCTTACGACGATCAAGGATGACGTCAAGGAACTCATGGCATTTGTCAAAATACAGAAAATGAGAAGCGACGCCGGTCTCAGATCAGTACCTGTATCTCTTCATCTGGTCTTTACAGGCAATCCCGGAACAGGCAAGACTACTGTCGCCAGGATCATCGGAAGGCTCTACAAGCAGATCGGCGTGCTCTCCAAGGGACAGCTCGTCGAGGTGGACCGCTCCGGCCTTGTGGCGGGCTATGTCGGACAGACTGCCCTCAAGACCCAGGAACAGATCAAGAAGGCTATGGGAGGCGTTCTGTTTATTGATGAAGCATACGCGCTGGCACAGAAGGACGACGCGTTCGGCCAGGAAGCTATCGACACAGTCCTCAAAGCAATGGAAGACCACAGAGACGACCTGGTCGTCATTGTGGCAGGCTACACAAAGCCGATGGAAAAGTTCATTAACAGCAATCCCGGACTGAAATCCCGTTTCAACAAGTATTTCGAATTCCCGGATTATACAATTGACGAACTCGAAGCCATCTTCTACCTCAATTGCCAGAAGTATGACTACATTGTGGAAGAGGACGCGAAGAAGCAGATCCGCGCACGCATCATCGGCAGAAAGATGATGAGGCAGGAGAATTTTGCCAATGCGCGTGAAGTCCGCAATATGTTCGAGGACATCATCACGAACCAGGCCCGCCGCGTCGCGGCTATGGAGAATCCGACCCACGACGATATGATGAAGATCACGATCGAGGACCTGTCCGACGACATCGGCGACAAGACGGATACCAAGGAACTGGAGAAGATGATGGAAGCTGCTAAGGATGTGAGAGTCACAGAACTCGAGATGCCCGGCGGCGAGTCTGCAGTCGGAGATTCCGCAGCAGAGAAGACGGCAGATGCTGCGGCAGAAAATACAGAGAATACGGATACCACCGAAGCGGCACAAAACACAGATACAGAGGAATGAGCGGCAGATTATGGCAGAACAAAGAGACGGAATGATCACTGTGCGCAGTGATCTCCACGATTATATGGAACAGATCGACCAGTACACGGCACAGCTGCCGCTGACGATCAGGGAACAGATGAGACAGGCTCTCTACAGAGAGTATGACGGCGATTACGCGGGTCAGGAGAAACTCTGCAGAGAAATGCTGGAGGTATTGCCGGACAGTGCCGACGTGCTCTCCATGCTGGGCAGGTGCCTGATGTCCCAGGGACGTTACGATGAGGCGAGGGAATATCTGGAGAAGGCAATGGAAGCAGATCCGGATGACCAGAACACGATCATCAACCTCGGACAGGCCTGCCACGCGCAGAAGGATTATAAGAAAGCCGTGGAACTGCTTGGTGGTATCTTCCCTCCTAAGGACTACCATCCATTCTACTATACAGTATACGCAGAAAGTCTCGAGAGCCTGGGGCAGAGAGAAAAGGCCAGGGACATGTACCGCAAAGAGATCTCGATCTGGGAAGAATCCCGTATCGTCCGCTCCGTGGAGATCCTGGACGGCTGCTTCGTCCGGACGCTCTATCTGGACGCCATTCTGGGCGCAATGGAGCTCACAGTGGATATGGGAGTTTACAAACGATTTCTCGCGACTGTTACCATGGACGCAGCCATGCAGAGAAGGCTGGCACAGAATATCTCTTATCTGAGTACAGCGCTGACAGTACGCACTTTCCGCATTCCGTTCCGCTCCCTGGTCAGGGAGATCGAGGAACAGGGCTATCTTTTGGACAGCGAGCACTATCCCATTATTGAGAACGCATACCGCTCGGTGGAGTCCTATGAATATCACGAGGATAACGCTGTGAGCGCCATGATGGAAAGTTTCCTCTCCGCGGAGAGCAGAGCGCCCATGGCGGGGGACAAGGATGCGGACAACAATGACAGGCTTACTGTGCTGTCCTATGAGTGGTACATGACCAGATACATAGAGAACCACGGAGAAGAACTGCTCTATGTTTCTGAGAAATATCCTCACACATATATCAGAGCCGTCACATTCCTGGATCAGCTGCAGACTCTGGGAGCCGAAGGCATGAGAAACGCGATCCTGGACAAACTTGAGACCTTCGATGAGATCAAGGTACCCAGGGAAGCCTTGGAAGCAGGTATGGAAGAGGCTTATCAGAAGGCACTGAAGCGGAAGAAAGAGCCGGTTTATCTCACGGAAGGCAATGTAACCTATAAGAGAAGCGGTAAGAAAATACTTCCCAATGATCCTTGTCCGTGCGGCTCCGGAAAGAAGTACAAGAAGTGCCACGGAAGAAAGTGAATCAACTGATGAAGATAGATCCGAAAGAACTGTACTCGATCAGTTTTTATGAATACGGCGAGGCATATTTTGGCAGCTGCGGAGGAACGAGGTACAGACTGGCCAGAGAGCCTCTGAAGAATGTCCATTACACCCCTGTGGACCAGAGAGACCCTGCGGTCCTTCTGGCGACAGTGTGGCCGGAGCCGTACGCTTACGGCGCGGCGGACCCTGAAACTATGACGAGCAGCGAATTCGAGTTTTCGGCAGAGGGACTTGCCGCGGCGGCGGAATGGCTTAACGGCAGGATTACTGCGGAAGAAGAGTGAGTATGAAGATAACACACATATATCACAGCGGTTTTGTGATCGAACTTGAGAGTACAGTGCTGATCTTTGACTGGTACTCGGGGGAACTGCCGGATTTTGACCCGGGCAAAAAAGTGTTTGTCTTCGTGACTCACGGACACGCGGATCACTATTCCTCCAGGATATGGACGCTTCGCGGAATGTATCAGAATATCTGCTACATTTTGGACTGCTGTACGGCACCGGAGCAGAAGGGAGATAATATCTTCCATGTGCAGCCCGGAAGGCATTACAGGATCAGAAATACACTTGTCTATGCGATCCGGTCCAACGACGAGGGAGTAGCTTATGTTGTCAGCGCGGAAGGATACAATTTCTTCCACGCCGGAGATCTCAACATATGGAACTGGAAGGATTCACAGGACGATCAGAACGCCTATTCTCTTAAGATCTTCCGAAGGCAGATCGAGAAGATCAGCAGCTGGTGCTTCGACGCGGCGATGATCCCGCTTGACCCAAGACTTGAGGACAACGCCCCGAACGCGATCATCGAATTCATGAGCACGGTGGAGTGCAGGCATCTGTTCCCGATGCACTACTGGAACCGGCGGGAAGAAGCGGCCGGGTACCTCAAAGACACAAGGCTGGATCCTTACAGGGATCATATTTGTTTTCTGAGGGAAATAGAAGTATGAAACAAGCCTCCAAAACACCATTGTTTTGACGAATCGGGCTATAACTGCTATTCTAAAAACAATGACGGAAGTTCTGGTATAGGAGGAAGGAAATGAGCAGGAGATTGATATCAGTACTTGTGACTGTTTTTACGGTAATGCTTCTTGCGACCGGCTGCAACTCTGATCAGAAGGCGGTTACGGAGTCTGTGGAGGGCTTTCTGAACGCTATGGTCGCTAACGACATGGAGAAGGCTTCCCAGTACGCCACGGAAGATTTCATGAAAAGCGATACTATGAAATTAATGCAGCCGGACTATCTCGCCGACACATTCTATTCGGCTATGGGAATCGAGAAGAATGATCTGGATGAGAAAGCGCAGAACGCGGTCAACGAATACGTTAAGAATGTAGTGGATAAGGCCTATAAGAGTTTTGAGATCCAGGATATCAAGGTGCAGGAAGAGACTGCTGCTGTCACGGCCAGGATCACTCTGGGATATAATCCTGATGCTTCTTCTAATGTGTCAGATGATACGGGCGATTTGATCAATGCGTATCAGACTGAGCACTACGATGAACTCATAACTATCTATACTGAAGAGGGCGAGAAGGCAATGAATAAAAAGATCTATAATGATCTGATCCCCATTGTCATCAGCAAGATGCAGGAGGCCCTTGAGAGCGGCGAGCCTTCCGAAGAGAAAACTATCCTCTCGCTCGTAAAGAAAGATGGAAAATGGCTTGTGACGGATCTGGAGGAAAACAGACCCGGAGCAGCGGCCGGCGATACTGCTGCAGAGGCAGGAGACGGAAATACTGCTGAAGAGAAGCCTGAAGCCGGAGAAACCGCTGACAAGGCGGCCGCAGCAGAGGCAACAACTCAGGAGGAGACTGCCAAGTAATGCCTATACCTCTTAAACTGCAGGTGTTCGAAGGCCCGATGGACCTTCTGATGCACCTGATCGAGAAAAACAAAATAGACATTTATGACATACCTATTGTCACGATCACCGATCAGTATCTGGATTATGTAAGACAGATGGAACACAGCGACATGAACGTCACCAGCGAGTTCCTTGTCATGGCCGCGACACTTCTCGATATCAAGAGCCGAATGCTCCTTCCCAGAGAGGAAGACGAGGAGGGCGAAGAAGAGGATCCCAGAGATGAACTGGTGAGACGTCTTCTGGAGTACAAAATGTACAAGTTCATGTCGGAGGAACTCAGGGAAAAGAGCCGGCATGCAGGTTTGAGCTATTTCAGAGAACAGGATCTTCCGGAGGAGGTGCGCAGCTACGTGCCTCCTCTCAATTATGAAGAGTTGATCGGGGATCGGACGGCGCAGAGCCTCAGAAACGTATTTGCCGATGTGATGAAGCGCAGGAAGAGCCGCGTCGATCCCATAAGAAGCGGGTTCGGAAAGATCCACAGGGAAGTGATCAGCGTCGCTGACAAAACTCTCTATATCCGGGCCTATCTTCAGAGCCATCCCCATGCGGACTTCAGGGAGATGCTCGAACTCGAGGACAGCAAGGAAGAGATCATCGTGACATTTCTTGTGATCCTTGAACTAATGAAGCACCAGAAGATCCGCATCACCCAGGAGGAAGCTTTCGGGAAGATCCTCATTGACCTCGTGGATCCGGAGGAGGAACCGGTATCGGAAGAGCCGGCATTGGATCCGGAACCAATACCGGAAGAACCCGGACCTGAGCCGGAACCAATATCGGAAGAACCTGCACCTGTGGAAAAGAGACATCTGGTCCACAGGCCGAGGCTGGGAAGATATGGGATCGGGATCCCGGTATCCCGGTTTACAGCAAGAAGGTCGCGCGGAGATCTGTATCGCAGAGCCCGGGGGAACAGGATCTGGAAGAGAAAAAGGAACAGAAGCCGTGTGCTGAGGCGGATCCGGAAGGATAAACGTTAGAGTATGAGAACGATATCGCAGTATGATGCGCAGATGTATAAGGATGAGCTCAAGGGCCTCCGGGAAGAGATGACAAGTATCCTTGTGGAAATGGAACACCGTCAGAACACATCTTCCCGGGAGGCCTTTTCCCTCTGGTGGGACGAGGGGGGAGCGATGAGGCACTATTTTGACCTCAAGGGAAAAGCTGAGAGAATAGAACAGATCCTGCAGTTTTCGATCATCGAAGAGGAGGAGCATCCCAGGATGAGAGGAGGCGATCCGGCTCTGCGGCGAGGTTACGGCGGGAGCGAACGGGAAGGACAGTGAGGACGGATGGCAGAGACGGCGAGACGAAGAACCTATGCGGCTATAGACCTTAAGTCTTTCTACGCCTCGGTAGAGTGCGGCGAACGCGGACTGAACCCGCTCACGGCAAATCTTGTTGTCGCGGACCGCAGCAGGACTGAAAAGACGATCTGTCTTGCGGTGTCCCCCTCTCTGAAAGCGATAGGGATCCCGGGGCGGCCGCGGCTGTTTGAAGTCACAGAGAAAGTAAAACTTCATAATGCGCAGCGCCTTAAAAGACTCAGAAAACTGGGGATCAGCGATTTTGCGGGGCGTTCCTGCGACAGTGAGGAACTGGCCGCTCATCCGGAGCTGGAACTCGATTTCATCGCGGCTAAGCCCCGGATGAAGTACTACATGAACTACAGCGCGCGGATCTACAACATCTATCTGAAGTACATCGCTCCTGAGGATATTCATGTCTACTCCATTGACGAGGTATTTCTGGATCTCACAGAGTATCTGGACACTTATGGAATGACAGCCGCGGAGTTAGTGCGGACCATGATCAGGGATGTGCTGGGAGAGACAGGGATCACTGCTACAGCCGGCATCGGACCGAATCTTTACCTTGCCAAAATAGCGATGGACATAGTTGCCAAGCACATAGAGGCGGATGAGGATGGTGTGCGTATCGCTGAACTGGACGAGAGATCCTACAGGGAGAAGCTGTGGGGACACAAGCCAATTACTGATTTCTGGCGGGTCGGAAGAGGATATGCGGCGAAACTGCGGAAGATCGGAGTCCTCACAATGGGGGATGTGGCGCGGTGTTCGGTGCAGAACGAGGAGATCCTGTACAGTTTATTCGGGGTCAACGCGGAGCTTTTGATCGATCACGCATGGGGATGGGAACCCTGTACGATCGCGCAGATCAAGGCTTACAGGCCTGCGGACAACAGCATAGGCGAAGGTCAGGTCCTTCACTGCGCTTACACAGCGGCCAAGGGGAAACTCATCATGAAGGAAATGATGGACAAGCTGATCCTTAAGCTGGTGGATAAGGGGCTTGTCACCGATCATATCGTGCTGACTGTGGGTTACGACATGGAGAGCCTGGAGATCCCTGAGATCAGGGAGAACTACAGGGGAGAGATCACGAAAGACTGGTACGGGCGCCTTGTTCCGAAACACGCCCACGGCTCAGTGACACTGGAAAGGCCGACATCTTCTTCCAGGATCATTATGGAGGAGGCTGAGAAACTCTACGACAGGATCGTGGATCCGATCCTTCTTGTGAGAAGACTGACAGTTGCGGCCGCCAGAGTGCTTCCGGAGCAGGAAGCGGAGGAAAAGGAAGAGATCTATGAGCAGATGGATCTGTTTACGGATTACGAAGCGCTGGAAAAGGAGAGAGAAATCCGTAAAGCTGAGCAGGACAGAGAAAAGCGTATGCAGAAAGCCATATTGGATATTCGCAAGCGCTTTGGAAATAACGCCATTGTAAAAGGAATGAATCTGGAGGAGGGCGCGACGGCGATCGAGCGTAACAGCCAGATCGGAGGACACAACGCTTGAGTTATACAAAGAACACAGGCGCGGACGATTACCGCGATATCATCGATATGCCGCATCACACTTCCCAAAGGCATCCTAGGATGGCGGAGGAAATGCGGGCGGCACAGTTCGCTCCTTTTGCGGCTCTTACAGGCTATGAGGAAGTCATTGAAGAGACAGAGCTGCGCCAAAAGGCTGAGGTCATGGCGAGGGACCGGATGAAGGATTAAAGGCATGTATTACATTACAGAGACGGAACGTCTGGAGGATCCGCGGCTGCAGATATACACTGAGCTTTCTGAAACCCAGTTATTCCACTGCAGAGAGCCTCACAGAGGACTTTTTATTGCTGAGAGCCCAAAGGTGATCGAAAGGGCACTGAACGCCGGATATAAGCCGGTTTCAATGCTCATGGACAGCCGACAGGTGAAAGGCGAAGGCGCAGGAGTACTTGAAAGAATAAAGGTTATGGGAGGCGATCCCATACCGGTCTATATGGCGGAGGAAGCGGTCCTTCGAAATCTGACGGGATTTCCCCTGACACGGGGATGCCTGTGCGCGATGGAGCGCAGAGAACTTCCGCCCGTGGAAGAGACGATCCGCGAAGCGACAAGGATATGTATTCTGGAGGAAGTCGTAAATCCCACTAATGTGGGCGCGATCTTCCGGTCAGCGGCGGCACTGGGCATGGACGCGGTGCTCCTGACACACGGCTGCGCGGACCCTCTTTACAGAAGAGCGGTGAGAGTGAGCATGGGAACTGTCTTTCAGATTCCCTGGACATTTCTCGGAGACCGCAGAGATCCCGGATGGCCCCATCCGGGAATGGAGATGCTTCGAGGACTCGGCTTCCGGACTGCGGCGATGGCGCTGAAAAAGGATTCCGTGTCCATATCGGATCCCGGGCTGATGACAGAACCCAGACTGGCTGTAGTCCTGGGAACTGAAGGAGACGGCCTTGCGGAGGAGACGATCACGGCGTGTGATTACACGGTCATGATCCCCATGTTCCACGGAGTGGACTCCCTCAATGTCGCGGCAGCCAGTGCCGTGGCGTTCTGGGAACTCAGAAACAGAAAGTAAATTTTTTTAAGACTATATTTTGACCTGACAAAAAAGAGATGCCGCATATGCAGCATCTCTTTTTATTGAACTGTTTAATTTAATTGCGATTTGACTCGCGGCCTGGGCATCAGCCGAGCAGTTCGATGAAGTCGTCGCCGACCTTAACATCGCCGGTCTTAAGAGGACGAAGTGTGCTGTAGTCCTCCCAGTTGGTCACGATGCAAGGAGTTGTGACCTTGTAGCCTGCAGCCTTGATCGCAGGGATATCGAACTTGATGAGGGTCTGGCCCTTCTTGACCTGGTCGCCGTCAGCAACGAAGACCTCGAAGTTCTTGCCTTCGAGTTTGACGGTGTCGATACCGATGTGCATCAGGATCTCAGCGCCGTCAGTTGTGGTCATAGCCACAGCGTGCTTGGTATCAAATACCATTGTGATCTCGCCGTCTGCGGGAGCTACCAGCTCACCTACGGAAGGCTCGATGGCAACGCCGTCGCCGAGCATGCGGCCTGCGAATGCCTCATCCTCAACTTCGTTCATGAGGAGCATCTTACCTGTCAGGCAGGCACCGAGAACCTCATCCTTCATCTTGGGAGCAGCGGGAGCAGCAGCTGCGGGAGCAGCAGCAGCGGGCTCTTCATCCTGGACTGCGGACAGCGGGATCGTG
>CADBIU010000043.1 GCA_902794825.1 uncultured Lachnospiraceae bacterium | reverse complement strand
TTTTTAACTCAACTTTACGATTGTGTTAATTTTGTTTCGCTTTCATCAGCGGCGTATTTAATAGTAACACTACTGATATGTATTTGCAAGCACTATTTTGGATTTTTTGAGAAGATTTTTAAGATGTTTTTTGAGACTTTTTTAGACGCAAATCATACTGATTTTTCGTCGACAAAACAAAAAGAACGCTGACCCTGCCGGTGATTGATCATTGGAAGAGTGCTGCGCTCTTTTTATGTGATTCAGTATGTTTATTTTCTTCTCTGCCACGCAGACCCCCAATCTCACACCATCACGAAGTATCTGAGAATAGAATCCGCCAGGTACAGGATCACGGCTCCTTCGATAAAGCCGCCGAAGACGCCCAAGATGTTGTCTACGATTCTGATCACCGGGAGCCTGGAGAATATGTGGAGTGAGGAGAAGAGCAAGTGAAAAAGACCGAAGGCGCACACCACCACTACCATGAGCAGTACGCCTGTCAACGCTGAGGAGATGTCTCCCGTCGAGTAGTTGGCGGCGAGGCCTGCTGCCAGGTTATAGCATGCCGCGGCGCAGACAAGAGTCAGGACTGTATTGAGCGACTGGACCAGACCGTTCTCTGATCCCTTCTTAATACAATATCCCCACACCAGTACGCCCACTATAATAAGAATCCAGAAAGTCATGCTCATTGACCTGCTCCTTTATCCTTTACCGAAGTTTGATCTTATCGATCTCATTTTCCGAGACTGCCCCCAGACCGCTCAATACTTTGGAGGGGATCAGGACTTTCACCGCCCTGTCGAACCCGCCGTTAAAGATTTCTCTTCCATTTACCGTATAGATCTGCATGGACCGCTCGTTGTTGATATATACCTTGTTTCCCTTGATCTGAATATCGTTGTATACCAGGGTAAAGCCTACGCTTCCCTCTTTTTTGCCATCCCGGCCGAAAAGATCGAGGCGATACAGGTTCTCTCTGGTCAGGTCAGTGAATAAAAGGCCGATGCGGTTCTCGCTCTCAAAGATTCCCTGGAGATTCTCTGTCAGCATGTTGTTGAAGCTGTTCTGCGGCTCAACCGCACTTGTGTCAAAAACCACCAGGCGGGAGTCCGATGCGGCTGCGCACGATTTATTGCCCAAAAACTTAACATAGGGAAACACTTCGTTTGTATATTCAAAGTATCCGACCAGATTCTGGTCATATTTTTTGCCCGCTTTCCCGAAATTGTAGAAGCTCAGATTGGAGACGACCGAGTCGTCTTTCATCAGAAGGCTTGAAATGCATACCTTCTCGCCGTCCGGCGACACTGCCACATCCATGGGGAAGCCGTTTTCCTCCATTGAGCGGATGAAATACGCGATCTCCTTGCCCTCTTTTGAATAGAGCCTGATCCAGCTTTTGGTGCTGTCGTTGAGGATCGCGGCCACTCCGCCGCTCTCCGATACGCCGACCTTGTGGACAGGTATGCTGGTATTTACTGTGTAGAGCTGCTTCTTGACGCTCATCACGTAAATAGTAGTCCCGCCGTAGTCAGCGATCGCTGCCACTCCGCCGCTCATGCTCACGATCGGCTGGTCCATCTCATATGTAATGCTCCACCTGACGCGCCCGTTCGCATCCGCGCACGTAGCGCCGTTGGGTCCATACTGCAGCACGCGGCCGTCAAAATTTACACAGACCGCTCCTTCTTCCGCGGGGAAGTCTCTGACCTTTACGATTTCGGCTCGGTTAAAGTGCCTGGTCGTGAAAAACAGCACCGTGAGCAAGACCGCGATCACAGCGATCAGGGCACCGAAAATACGGTAGATCCGGATCCGGTCCCTGTGCTTTTTGATCTGCTCTTTATAGGTCGGATTTTTGCCCTGATCTGCCGTCTTTTCTCCCGCCGGTTCCCGGGCAGGATTCTGCCCGGTGCTGCTTCCCATCAGGAGGCTGTCGTCGGGCATGGCGGAATTTCCCTGCCTTCTGCCCGCGCCGATAATTTCGCGGGTCTTCTGATCTTTAATGTTTTCTGTTATTCCGTTCTCTCCGGACTGATCCGGAAACTGTTCAACTTTAGCCATTTATCCCTCAATTACCTGCATGCGGGGAAGCGGTAGACGGTTGTCTGGACATACTCCCTGCCGGGTCCGAAGATCGCCTTCGGGAAATTGTCGTGATGCACGTTGTCGGGGAAGAACTGCGTCTCGAGCGCATAGGCCGATCTGGGGCCATAGGTGCGACCCTTCTTGCCTCCCTCTGCCACCATACCATTGGCCGTATAGAACTGGATGCCGGGCACTGTCGTCAGGACTTCCATAACGCGGCCGGTGGCGGGATCATATACTTCCGCCGCCGTCAGGAGACTGCTATCACCTTTGTATCCGTCGATCACGAAGTTGTGGTCATAACCGCCGCCGAATATCATCTGCTCATCGTCGGAATCGATATCCTGTCCGATTGGCTTGCCTTCCCTAAAATCAAAAGGGGTTCCCTCTACGGATACAATCTCTCCCGTAGGGATCAGATCGGATCTCACCTTTGTGGTGAAGCTGCTGTTCATCTTAAGGACCTGATCGCCGATACTGCCGTTGTCTTCTCCGGAAAGGTTGAAATAGGAGTGATTAGTCAGGTTGATGACTGTCTTTTTGTCGGAGACCGCTTTATAGTCAATTCTGAGTTCCTCTTCTGTAAGTGTATACTTTACCGTGAAGCTCCTGTTTCCGGGGAAGCCCGCGTCACCGTCGGGCAGATCGAGCGTAAAGGTCACGCTGTTATCACCCGCCTCGGCGTTAAAAAGTCTCTTATAGAACATCTTATCAGAGTGAAGGTTATTATCCTTCTCATTTACAGGCAGATGGAACTCTTCGCCGTCGATCACAAAAGAGGCGCCGCCGATCCTGTTGGCGTTAGGACCCACGGGCGCGCCGAAGCAGCAGGGGTTCTCCAGATAATGTTCTACATCATCGTATCCGAGAACGATGTCTTTCATCTCACCGTTTCTGTCAGGCGTCTCAAGACTTACCAGTACAGCGCCGAGATCCGTCACAGCCGCGCTCAAACGGCCAGTGCGGATCGTATAGAGGAAAACTTCCTTCCCGTCCGCGAGTCTGCCAAAATATTCCCTTACTACACTCATCCCCAAACCTCCTTAATTTATAAACAGTATTAAATTTCTGTTCTTCCTTCCAGAGCCCTGAGCAGGGTGACCTCGTCGATATACTCCAGGTCGCCGCCGACAGGCACGCCGCTGGCGATACGCGTCACTTTGATGCCGGAGGGCTTGATCAGTTTGCTTACATACATCGCCGTCGTCTCTCCCTCGAGGCTCGAGTTCGTGGCGATGATCACTTCGGAGACTTCTTCCTCTCCCAGCCTCTTGATCAGTTCCTTGAGCCTGATGTCTCCGGGTCCGATCCCCAGCATCGGGGAGATCGCTCCGTGCAGGACATGATAGACGCCCTTATACTTGCCCGTCTTCTCGTAGGCAGCCAGATCTCTGGAGTTCTCCACCACCATGATAGTACTGTGGTCTCTGTTTGCATTTCCGCAGATCGGGCACACCTCTTCGTCGGTCAGGTTCTGGCACACCTTGCAGTAGGTCACATGCTCCTTGGCATTTACTATCGTATCCGCAAGATGCTTCACTCTCTGGGGAGACATTCCGATAATATAAAAAGCGAGGCGCTGTGCCGATTTGTTTCCAATTCCGGGCAGCGCCGCCAGCTCATCGATTAATTTATTGATATATCCGCTGTAGAGTTCCACGTGTTAAAAACCACCCATGCCTCCGAAAAGCTTCTCGCTCTCCGCGTCTACCTGTTTCGTAGCTTCGCCCATAGCGGCGATGATCATGTCCTGCAGCATCTCCACATCGTCGGGGTCCACTGCGTCCGGAGAGATCGTCAGGGATTTCAGCTCTTTTTTGCCGTTAATGACTACTTCAACAGCGCCGCCGCCTGCGGATGCAGTGAATTCCTTCTCCTCAAGGGCCTTCTTATTCTCTTCCATCTGGCGCTGCATTCTCTGCGCCTGTTTCATCAGATTATTCATATTGCCGGGCATACCGCCGGGAAAACCGCCTCTTCTTGCCATCTTCTATTCCTCCTCGATCTTCATCTTGACAATATCGGATAAATCAACGTAATTGTCCGTGAATTTCTGACCCTTGTCAAGTGCCTTGTACTCTATTTCAACATCCTTTCCCGAACACTGTCTGAGAAAATAACGCAGCCTGTTTCTGTATCCCTCGTCGTGGATAAAGTGATCCGCCGTCACATAATTGCTGAACACGATCACAAGCTGGCCGTGGTCTCCCACGCTGTGTTTCGCTCCAAGGAGCGATACTCTTGTCATTCCGGGAGGGAGCTGGGAGATATATTTGGTCCAATTGCGAACGATATCCGCGACATCCTCAGGGACCGCTTTGGGATACTGTTTCTTTACAGCAGGTTTCGCCTGCGCGCCGGATTGGCCTCCTGCCGGAGCCTCTCTCTGTCCGGAGCCCGGAGCCTGTGCCGCGTCTGCGCCGGTTGTTCCCCATCCGCTGCCCGAAGGTCTCTCCGCGATCTTCTTCTCGTCGTCGAGAAGTCTCTGTTCGAGTTCCCGGATCCTGTTTCTGAGGGTATCAAGTTGGTCTTCAGCGCCCGTGTCGGCGCCTCCCATCCTTCCTCTGGCCGCCCTGATGATGGCCATTTCCGTCAGGATCCTCCTGCTTGCGCTGTAGCGGATCTGCTCGACAAGGGAGGAAAAGATCCTGATCTCTCTCATGATCTCGGAAAGTTCCGACTTTCTGGCGTCTTCGATCATCTGCGCCAGATTATCCGCGGAGATATCCAGAGAGTCCTTTGTGCTCTCGGAAGCGCACAGGAGCATGAGGTTTCTGAGATACCACAGGAAATCCGCCACGAACTGCATCATTTCCCGTCCCTGCATCAAAACATCTTCGAGTACTTTCAGCGCTTCGGCCGTATCTCCCTCGTGAATGTGGTTATAGAGTTTGCTGAACACTCTGGTGTCCACCGCGCCGAGGATCTCCAGAGTCTTTTCATAGGTGAGGATCTCGTTTCCGTAGTTGAAGGCGTTGCACTGATCAAGGAGGCTGAGTCCGTCGCGCATGGAGCCGTCGGCAGCGCCGGCGATGTAGCGCAGCGCCTTGTCCTCAACGCGGAGTTCTTCAGCGTCCGAAACCTCCCGCAGTCTACCCTCGATCGTCTCCGTGGAGAGTCTTCCGTAATCGTACCTCTGGCAGCGGGACAAAATAGTGACCGGCAGCTTGTTGGGCTCTGTCGTCGCAAGGATAAAGATCGCATAGGACGGGGGCTCCTCCAGAGTCTTGAGCAGAGCGTTGAAAGCCGCCGTAGACAGCATGTGGACTTCGTCGATGATATAGACGCGGTATTTCCCCTGAGTGGGGGAATAGGCCACCTGGTCGATGATATTTCTGATATCGTCGACGCCGTTGTTGGAAGCCGCGTCCATTTCCACTACATTAAGGCTCGCGTCCGCTCCGATCGCTCTGCATGAAGGACACTCGCAGCAGGGACTGCCGTCCTGCGGGTTCTCACAGTTCACGGCCTTGGCGAAGATCTTCGCGATCGTCGTCTTGCCCGTGCCCCTGGTTCCGCAGAAGAGATAGCTGTGAGCGATCCTCCCGGATACGATCTGGTTCCTGAGTGTCCTTACGATGACATCTCTGCCTCTCACATCCTCAAATGTGCGCGGCCTGTATTTTCTGTATAGTGCCAGATAGTGCTGATCTGCCATGTATAGATCCTTCCTTGCCTCTTTATTTTGCATGATCACTACCTATTATAACCAAAACACAGGAAAGGTGCACTGCCATTCGCAGCACACCTTTCCGAAACATTTCCATAAACAACAAAACTTTTCCGCAGATCAATCGCCGAAGCTGATGCCCACCATCTTCGCCTCTTTGATGATGCTCGACTTGGGATCCACCATCTTAAGCTTGCCGGCAACTTCGCTGAGCGGAACCTTGACCATCTCGCGGTTCTTGTAGCCGACCATGTAGCCGAATTCCTTCTTGAGGATCAGCTTGCCTGCCTCTGCGCCGATCCTGGTCGCGAACACGCGGTCATAGGGATCCGGAGCTCCGCCGCGCTGTGTGTGTCCGGGAACAGTCACGCGGACTTCGCGGCCGGTTGCCTTTGTGATTTTCTTCTTATATTCTTTCTTGGAAAGTTTGGCGTCCTCTTTGGAGATCGCGCCTTCCGCGACAACGATGATCGTGAAGCGGCTGCCGCCCTTGTCTCTCTCCTCGATCGCCTCGACAACCTTGTTGATGTCGTAGGGAATCTCGGGGATCAGGATGATGTCCGCTCCGCCCGCGATGCCTGCGTTGAGAGGAAGCCATCCGACTTTGTGGCCCATGATCTCCACAATAAATACGCGGCCGTGGGAACTCGCTGTAGTATGAATATCATCGATGCACTTTGTCGCGATATCAATTGCGCTCTGGAAGCCGAAGGTCATGTCCGTGCCCCACAGATCGTTGTCGATGGTCTTGGGAAGAGTGACTACATTGAGTCCTTCTTCACTGAGCAGGTTGGCCGTCTTGTGAGAGCCGTTGCCGCCGCCCATGACCAGACAGTCAAGCTGCAGTTTGTGATATGTCTGCTTCATTGCCGCCACTTTGTCGATTCCGTTCTCATCGGGCTCGCGGATCGTCTTGAAGGGAACGCGGCTTGTTCCGAGGATCGTGCCGCCTCTTGTAAGAATGCCCTTAAAATCCTGTCCCGTCAGAATGCGGAACTTGCCGTAGATCAGGCCCTTGTAGCCGTCTTCAAATCCGTAGAACTCCACAGGTTCTTTGGCGTTGTTGACGATGCATTTGAATACGCCGCGCATCGCGGCATTGAGCGCCTGGCAGTCGCCGCCGCTCGTCAGAAAACCGATTCTCAACATCTCCTGCTCCTCCTTGATCATTAATGATTTATAACACTTATACCGGATTCCCTCTTCCGGTCGCTGCGCAGGGCATAAAGCGCGGATTCCGCCGTCTGTTTTGGCCAAAATCCACAATAATTCTGTGTTTTTACACATTCTGATTATACACTTAATCCATAATTGTAACAAGACGCCCGCCCCTAAAGACAACAAAAAACCTGCTGTCAAATACAGACAGCAGGTATATTCGCGGAGGACATGGGATTCGAACCCACGCGCCGGTATTAGCGGCCTATCGCATTTCGAGTGCGACCTCTTCGACCTCTTGAGTAATCCTCCATATCGCAATTCATTATATGGCAGGTTGCCGTTTAAAGGCAAGAAGAATTTATTTTTAAAGACTATATATTCGCTGACATGATATACTGTAGAGAAGAATGCGCAAGGAGGAGATCCAATGCATATAATTGATTTTTCTTTTATCGACGCCATAAGTTTCATGATGTGGCTGATCGCGTCCTACGGTCTCTCGAAGATCTTCAAGAAGTTTAATATAGAGGGCTGGTGGGCCTTTATTCCCGGCGCCCGCATATATTGGCTCGGGCGCTGTGCGGACAGAGAGGAGGACGGCAAGATCGCTATGATCTTTGAGATCCTGACTTACCCGATCCTTCTCGCCGGGCAGCTCATCAATTACGACCTTCAGGTTGCCAAATATCTGGCGCTTCTCAATATTTTCTTCGGGATCGTGTGCATGATCTACAAAGCGAGAATCTGCATAGATCTGTGCGGCGACCTCAAGGTGAACAAGAACTGGGCGTGGCTCTGGGTCTTTGCGGAGATTATCCCCTGCCTTGTATGGGCTTACAACGACAAGTACACGCCCAGCAAAACGCTTCTTCGCTATAACGGTCTCGACCCCATTCTCGACGACGACCTTCTGAGGTCCCTCGATGAAAATGTGGATACTGCCGATTCCGGTCTCGCGGTAAAGATCAAGGACCGCACGGTACGCAATTTTCTGGACAAGCGCTATCTCCTGCGCGAGATCTTCATGAACGTGCCGGCCGGGCACATGGTCCTTCTGCTGGGCGGATCCGGCGCCGGCAAGACAACCTTTATCAACGCGGTGACCGGTTACGAAAAGGCGAACGCGGAGATCCTCCTGGACGGCATGAACGTCTACGATAAATATGACAAGATGAAATACTCGATCGGATTTGTTCCCCAGATGGATCTGATCCGCAGCAACGATACTGTTTACAGAACGCTCTACGACGCCGCTCTCCTGCGCCTTCCGGCAAGCACCACCTTTGCCGATATCGGCAATCGTGTAAATGAAATCCTCGAGCAGTTCGGACTTTCCTCAGTCAAGGGGAGCCTCGTTGAGAAGCTTTCCGGCGGTCAGAGGAAGCGTCTGTCCATCGCTATGGAATACATTTCCGATCCGTATCTCTTCGTCCTGGATGAACCCGACTCAGGTCTGGACGGCGTCATCGCCAGAGATCTGATGCGCCGGCTGCGCGCCATCGCGAACCAGGGCAAAATAGTGATCGTCATCACGCATACCCCGGACCGCGTAGTCGATCTCTTCGACGACGTCATCGTGCTCGCCAAGGACTCCAAGAGGACAGGCCGTCTTGCGTTTTACGGCAGTATCGATGAAGCGCGGGAGTTTTTCGGGCAGAATTCCATGGAGGGGATCCTTCGCCTGATCAACCAGAAAGATGAAGGAGGCGAGGGACGCTCCGACGAATTCGTCCTCAAATATGCGGAAAGGCAGGTGGATACCAAATGAAAAATGAAGCAAACTCCGGTGTTTCTTCCAATAATAGTTCTCCCCGCCGCTCCCCTTTCAAACTTATGACAGGGGGACACCGCGGCCGCCTTGCGCAGATTCCGATCTATCTGGGCAAAAATTTTCGCATGTTTATCTTCCAAACCGACTGGAAGGTCCTTCCCATGTCCGCTCTGATCGCCGCGCTGATCGCGCTGGTTGTCGGCCAGAATATGTACGTCACTATGGAGGGGCAGTTCCAGTGTTCCCTTGCGCTTACATGCGTCTGTATCTGGAACGGTTTCTTCAATTCCATCCAGTCGGTGTGCAGGGAGCGGGCCATTATCAAGAGAGAGCACAGATCCGGCATGCATATTTCATCCTATGTGATCGCGCACCTGATCTATCAGATGTTTCTGTGCGCCATGCAGGCCCTGATCACAGTAGTCGTCTGCAAGATCGTCGGCATTAAATTCCCCACGAAGGGCTTCATCACTCCCTGGTTCCTGCTTGATATCTGGATCACGATATTCCTGATCACTTATGCGTCGGACATCACATCCCTGTTCATCTCATCAGTTGTACACACCACAACTACGGCGATGACAGTCATGCCTTTCATGCTGATCTTCCAGCTGGTCTTCTCCGGAGGAGCCTTCACTCTGTCCGGGCCTGCCGCCTGGCTGACAAACCTGACCATCAGCAAGTACGGGCTTGTGGCGCTCTGCGCCCAGGGCGATTATAACTCCCTTAAGTCCGTCACCCTTTGGAATACGATCTTCAGGATCAGGGACAGCAGTCCCGAGCTCAAGGAAGCCCTCTATCAGATCGAAAAGGCCGGACAGCTCGAAGAGATCCTGGCCCGCAGCGGCGAAGCCATGCAGGAAGCAGCCTATACCATGTCCAAGACCAATATTTATTCCTGCTGGGCCCATCTTGTGATGTTCGCCTTCATATTCGCCGTTTTATCGATTATCGTCCTGGAGTTCATCGACAACGACCGCAGATAAGCTCACAAACCGAACAGAGACCGGATCATAATAGTATTGAGGAGGCAGCAAAATGTTAAAGGATTTTGTCAAACCCGCGGAGCCGGGTGAGGAAGAACTGAAAAAAGAACTTAAGGAAGCCCAGGAGAAACTTGCGTCTTATCAGATGGAGATCAAAAACGCTAAGCTTCCTGTAATAGTCATCTTCGAGGGCTGGGGCGCCGCCGGAAAAGGAAGCGTGATCGGCAGGGTCATCAAGAGCATCGATCCCCGCTTCTTCCGCGTCCGGACAATGGCCTCCCCTACCGAAGAAGAAAAACGCTATCCTTTCCTCCACAGATACCTGCTCGAGATCCCGGAGGCCGGAAAATTCACGTTCTTCGACACCTACTGGATGAATGAAGTAGTCACGCAGCATATGGAAGGCGAGCTGGATGAAAATCAGTACAAGCATCGCGTGCGCAGCATCAACACCACCGAGCGCTCTCTCACCGACAACGGCTACCTGGTGATGAAGTTCTTCTTCCACATCAGCAAAAAAGAGCAGAAAAAGCGTCTGGACGACCTGATGGAGGACAAGAATACCCGTTGGAGAGTGAATAACGACGACCTGCACGAGAACAAGCATTACAAGGAGTATCTGGACGTATACGAGCAGTATCTTGAGGACACAGACCGCGCCGCGGCTCCCTGGTACATAATTGACGCCAGTAATAAGAAATGGGCGGAACTGCAGGTCCTGCGCTTCCTCAACCAGGGCATTGACACTGCCCTCAAAAACCATTCCCTCGCTGCGCCGATCCGCCAGAATATATTCCAGCTTAATCCAATTCCCAAGCTCTCCGAAGTGTCTCTTGATGACAAGACTATAAGCAAAGAGGAGTACGATAAAGAACTGGATAGTCTGCAGAAGGAGCTTCGGGATCTGCACAATGAGCTCTACCGCAAGAAGATCCCGGTCATTATCGCCTATGAGGGCTGGGACGCAGCCGGCAAGGGCGGCAATATCAAGAGGATCACCAGCGCTCTGGATCCCCGCGGCTATGAAGTACATCCCATTGCCAGCCCCGAACCCCATGAGAAGTCCAGGCACTTCCTTTGGCGGTTCTGGAACAGGCTTCCCAAGGACGGCCACATCGCGGTCTTTGACCGCACCTGGTACGGGCGCGTCATGGTGGAGCGCATTGAAGGCTTCTGCAGCGAGAATGACTGGCAGCGCGCCTATAACGAAATTAACGAATTTGAAAAGGAACTGGCTGACTGGGGCGCCGTAATCATCAAATTCTGGGTGCAGATCGACAAAGACACACAGCTCGCGCGCTTCAACGACCGTCAGAACACTCCCGAAAAACAGTGGAAGATCACCGATGAGGACTGGCGCAACCGCGAGAAGTGGGATCAGTACGAGTCTGCCATCGACGAGATGCTCCAAAAGACTAACACCACTTTCGGGCCGTGGTATATTTTGGAATCCAACGACAAGAAATACGCCCGTATCAAAGCCCTTAAGATCGTCGTAGAGGCGCTTAGAAAGGCCTGCAAAGAAAAAGAGTGAAGTCTTTGACCACAGATATATACTGCAATATACTGTAATTGTAGTTATTTGTTCAGACGGAAATGGCTTTGTGAGCCATCCGGTCCGAAGGGAGGAACTTTTATGAAAAACAAACTCAGACTGACCGCGATTCTGGTCGCGGTCGCAATGTTGTCCGTCACTGTGTTCACAGGGTGCGGCGGCAGCGGCTCAGGCGGCAAGAAAGACGCAGCGGAACCCGCTGCAGTGCAGGAGGCGCAGGCGGAAGCAGAAGCTCCGGCGGAAGCAGAAGCTGCCAAGGAAGAAGCTGCCGCTGCGGAAGCGCCGGCGGAAGCGCCGAAAGCAGATGCTCCCACAGCAGAGGATGCAAAGGCTTATGTCAAGGCGATCCTGGACATCATGTGCACCGGCGATTACGACCACTCTGTAAATCTGTCAGACATTCCGGAGGGAGAAGAAGCCAATCTTCGTGACAGCACGATCGAGAGCGCTGTCGCAGCCATCGCAAGCGACTCCGGTCTTAGCGAAGATGTTCAGGCTGACTTCGCCGAAGTCATGCGCGAAGCGTTTGCAAAGTCAAAATATACTGTCGGCGACGCGGTGCCCACGGAAGACGGCGGATACGATGTAACAGTTACCATTGAACCTCTGAAGCTGTATGCAGGCGCCCAGACTAAACTGGCAGAGAGGATCACCCAGGATGATATCGCGGGGCTGAGTGAAGAAGACGCCAATAACCTGATCTATAGCAAAATCGCTGAGATCATCCGCGAAAATCTGGAAGAGCCCGAATACGGCGAGCCTCAGGATGTCGTTGTTCATTACGGTCTCATTGACGAGCAGAACAATATCTGGGGAGTCAGCGAAGAAGAAGGCGAAAAGCTCGGAGCGATTCTGTTCTCCGCAGACATGGAATGATCCATCACACAAGTCCATATTGAGAGACAGCCGGGTTCACGAAAAGACCCGGCTGTCTTTTCTTTCTTCCAAATCTTTATATCATCTTTATACCTTTCTTAATACCCTTATCCCCGTTTTATGCCATTGACTGTAAACTAAGAAAACATAAAAGGACCGATCTACACAGAGGAGGCATCTATGCGAATCACTAAACTGCTGAGGATCTCTTCTTTCCAGATCATAATAGGAAGTTTTCTGGCCGTTATCCTGACGGGCACATTACTGCTGATGCTGCCCGTCTCTTCTGCGGAAGGCGTTGCGACTTCATTTGGGGACGCTCTTTTTACCGCAACGTCCGCAGTCTGCGTCACAGGCCTGGTTGTACATGATACATTCCGCTACTGGTCGCTTTTTGGCCAGCTCTGTATTTTGCTCCTGATCCAAATCGGAGGTCTGGGAACGATCACACTCGCCACCGTCGTCACTATGCTGGCGGGGCGCAAGATCAGTCTGTTTCAGCGAAGCATCATGAAAGATGCGGTATCCGCTGATCAGATCGGCGGCATAGTCCGCTACACACTATTTATTTTGTCGGGTACCCTGGCAGTGGAATTTCTGGGAGTTATCACTCTCTTCCCCATTTTCTTCCGGAAATATTCACTGTCCAGGAGTATTCTATATTCCGTTTTCCACTCGGTATCAGCTTTCTGCAACGCAGGGTTTGATCTGATGGGAAAGGATCAGCCGTTTACGTCCCTCACCGGATACACGGGAAGTATTCCGGTCAACCTCACGATCATGACCCTCATTGTAGTGGGCGGTCTCGGTTTCAGGACCTGGAGCGATATCGGAAAGAACAAAACCCATCTCCACAAATATCGGCTGCAGACCAAACTGATCCTGACCACGACGGCGATCCTGATCTTTGTTCCCGCTTTATTATTTTTCATCATTGAATACCAGGGCTATCCTCTTAAAGAAAGAATCCTGGCCTCTCTGTTTCAGTCCGTGACTACCAGAACCGCCGGTTTTAACACCACGGACTTCAACGAATTCTCTGACTCCGGAAAACTTTTAAGCATCGCGCTCATGCTGATCGGCGGATCCCCCGGTTCCACAGCCGGCGGTATGAAGACCACGACCATTGCGGTCCTGATCCTCAACGCGAACGGGACCTTCCGCCACAGGGACGAGGCTTCCGCGTTTTCCCGAAGGATCAGTGACCAGACGGTCAAAATAGCGGCGACCATCTTCGCTCTCTACCTGACCCTGTTCACTGTCAGTTCCATGATCATCAGCCTTGTGGAATCCCTTCCGCTGCTCACTTGCATGTTCGAGGCGGCTTCCGCGATCGGAACAGTAGGGCTGACCCTCGGGATCACCCCGCAGTTGGGTCCTGTATCTCGGGGAATCCTGATCTTTTTGATGTATTTTGGCAGAGTCGGAGGATTGACCCTGATCTACGCAGCCGTTCCTTCCCGCAGGATGCGCAACCAGCGCCTGCCTCTTGAGAACATCACTGTAGGCTGAGACCGCATTTCTGCGGCCCCGCGCAATCAGTTCTGCTGATTCGCGGAAAGCTATATTGTGGAGGTATTATCGATGAAAACAGTTTTACTTATAGGACTTGGAAGATTCGGAAGGCATTGCGCCAGAAAACTCAGCGAGCTGGGACATCAGGTCATGGCCATTGATGTCCGCGAGGACCGGGTTGATGCCGTCCTTCCCTTTGTAACGGACGGCCTCATCGGCAACAGCACGCGCTCGGATTTTATGAAAACTCTGGGCGTACGCAATTATGATGTCTGTATTGTCGCGATCGGCGACGACTTCCAGAGCTCTCTGGAGACCACGGCGCTTTTAAAGGACCTGGGCGCGCAGCATGTAGTGGCAAGAGCCGCAAGAGATGTCCATGCGCGGTTCCTTGCAAGAAACGGCGCCGATGAGGTGATCTATCCCGAAAGACAACTTGCCGAATGGACCGCAATACGATATAGTTCAAACCATATTTTAGACTACACTCCTCTCAGCGAGGAATATGCGGTCTATGAGATCTCGATCCCCGACAACTGGATAGGAAAGAGCCTGGTTTCCCTGGATCTGCGGCGCAAACATAAGATCAATGTCTTCGCGATCAAACAGGGCGAACTTTTGATCACCGACATCAACCCCGATGCTCCTCTTCGAAGCAACCAGACTCTCCTGGTCATAGGAAAAAATAAGGACATCGATAAATGTTTGAACTGAAAAATTCGGACACGAACTTAAGCGATCTTCGCCGCAAAATCGCGTCGATCATCCCCCGGAACGCCAGAAGCAGCAGAAACCTGGCTCTCGATTTTTTGATCTGTAATGCTGTGCTTGTAGTCTGTACGCTCATCGGCATGCTGTTTCGATGGTTCGGTTTCTCGGACGCGACGATCATCTCCGTATATATATTGGGCGTCCTGCTCTCCGCGGTAGTGGCCACGAGCTACATCACCAATTTCATTGTTTCCTTCGAGGCGATGATCGTGTTCAACTTCTTCTTCACCGAGCCGCTGTTCACGCTGCACGCCTATGACGCGGAGTATCCGGTCACATTTGTCGTAATGCTGATCGTCTCCCTCATTGCAGGTACGACCGCGGCAAGGCTTAAAGCGAGCGCCGTACAATCTGACCTGATGTACGCGCGCACAAAGCTTCTGTCCGATACGGCGAGCCAGCTCCACAAGCTGAGCGACTACAATGAGATCCTCAGTACCACCGGCGGGCAGCTCACTAAGCTCACAAACAATCCGGTATACCTGTACGACAGGAACAAAGGCTCCGAGAACTGTCTTCTCTTCTCCCCCGGAGAGGCCGCTCCTAAGGAGATTCCTACAGATAACAAGAGCCTGGCTGCTGTCAAATGGGTCTTTATGAAAAATGAACGGGCAGGAAACGGTACCGCAATGTTTCCGTCAAGCCCCCTGCGCTTTCTTCCGATAAGCAGCAATGACCGCGTATACGCCGTGGTCGGTTATGATCCGATGAACGAGCAGGCAGATCCCATGGATCAGACCGGGCAGCCCGGACAGTTTGACTATTCCCTGATCGTATCCATCCTCGGCGAGTGCTCCATGGCCCTCGAAAAGGAGCGGATCCAGAGAGAAAAGGAAGAGACGGAGCTTCGACGCAGAAATGAGCGATTAAGGGCTGATCTTCTCCGTTCCATCTCCCACGATCTGCGCACGCCGCTGACTTCCATCTCAGGTAATGCCAGCAACCTCCTGAGTTCAGGCGAAAGCTTCGGGGAAGAGACGAGGCGGCAGCTCTACGCAGATATTTACGACGATTCTGTCTGGCTGATCAGTCTGGTGGAAAACCTTCTGGCCGTCAGCCGCATCGAAGACGGCTCCATGAAGCTTCACCGCAAGCTCGAGCTCCTCGACGACATCATCTCGGAAGCGCTGCTGCATATAGACAGAAGGGCCTCCCAGTACACGATCATCGCGGAGCCCTCCGAAGAGACGATCCTGATAGACGTTGACGGACGCCTGATCGTTCAGGTTCTCATAAACCTTATAAACAACGCGATCCAGTACACTCCTCCCGGCTCCACGATCCGGATCAGCAGCGTGAACATGGGCGACTGCGCCAAAGTTATCGTGGCCGATGACGGCCCGGGCATTCCGGATTCAGAGAAAGACAGCGTATTCACAATGTTTTACAGCGGGAGCAAAAAAGTGACGGATTCCAAGCGGAGTCTGGGCCTTGGACTCGCTCTGTGCCGGTCCATCATCCGTGCGCACGGATGCGAGATCGTGCTGGACGACAACATCCCCCACGGATGTGTATTTTCCTTTACCCTGCCCATGAAGGACTGCCCATGAAGGAGGTGACACTGCATGAATAAATTCGTGGTCCTCGTTGTGGAGGACGATAAGCTGATCCTGAACCTGATGACCACAACACTCGGCATCCACAACTACAAATATCTCACCGCAGCTTCAGCTTCCGACGCACTCCTGCAGATCACATCCCACAATCCGGACGTCATCTTCCTGGACCTGGGACTGCCGGACATGGACGGCGTGGACCTGATCCGCAAGATCCGCACCTGGTCCGCGGTTCCGATCATTGTAATCAGCGCGCGGAGTGAGGACACTGACAAAATTGAGGCCCTGGACGCCGGCGCGGACGACTACCTGACCAAACCTTTCTCCGTGGATGAACTTCTGGCGAGACTGCGTGTCACCCAGAGGCGCCTTGCCGCCTCCCAGGGAAACATGAACTCCCATATCTTCGAAAACGGAGACCTGAAAGTAGATTTTGCCGCGGGTACCGCCTACATGAACGGGGAAGAGCTGGCCCTCACCCCTATTGAGTACAAACTCTTATGCCTGTTCTGTAAAAATATCGGCAAGACACTCACTCACACCTACCTCACCGATGCCATCTGGGGCAATACTTTTGACAGCGATCTCGCTTCCCTCAGAGTTTTCATGGCGTCCCTGAGGAAAAAAATAGAAAAAGACACCACACATCCTCAGTACATACAGACAAGAATCGGCGTCGGATACAGAATGAACAGGCTTTGAGCGGTTCTGCCGCCCATTGCATCACTGCCTTGTAAGGAGGTCTCTATGCGCGATCTGTTTTTGTTTTTATTTTTCATTCTTGATGCATCTGTTGTCGGCTTCATGCTGTGGAATATCTGAAAAATATGGATTTTATTCCAAAACTGTTATATGATTGAGAGACTGACTGTATTTTAAGGAGGCTAACAGTTTTGGAACAGAATAATCGTGGTTCATTTACAGGTAAGCTTGGATTTGTTCTTTCCGCTGCCGGCGCGTCCGTCGGTCTGGGCAATATCTGGAGATTTCCTTATCTGGCTGCTAAATATGGCGGCGGCGCTTTTCTACTTGTTTACATCATCCTTGCCCTCACATTTGGCTACACGATGATCATCGCCGAGACGGCGATCGGACGCTCTTCGCAGAAAAGTCCTGTGGGCGCGTTCAAGTTTTTCAGTGATTCACCCTGGGCAAAAGCAGGCGGCTGGATCAACGCGATCGTTCCGGTCCTGATCTGCCCTTACTATTCCGTCATCGGCGGCTGGGTATGCAAATATCTTTTTGCATTCCTTACCACTGATATGAATGAAATTGCTACAGACACCTTCTTTACGGATTTCATCACAAACGGCGCTTCCGCTGAACTCTGGTTCTGCGTCTTCGTAGCCCTCAACCTTGTGATCATCTATATGGGCGTGGAAAACGGAATTGAGCGTGTTTCCAAGTTCATGATGCCGATCCTTCTGGTACTGGCACTTGTCATAAGCGCCTACTCGATCACCCGTCCCGGCGCGATGGCGGGCGTCTCCTACATGCTGATCCCCCACTTTGAGAACTTCTCCTGGATGACTGTTGTATCAGCAATGGGCCAGATGTTCTACTCGCTGTCCATCGCCATGGGTATCCTGATCACCTTCGGATCCTATATGAAGAAGGAAGTCAGCATCGAGGACTCCACCGTTCAGGTCGAGATCTTTGACACGGGCGTCGCTATTTTGGCCGGCATGATGATCATCCCCGCTGTATTCGCATTTTCGGGCGGTGATCCTGAGCAGCTGGGCGCAGGTCCCTCTCTCATGTTCATCACAATGCCCAAGATCTTCGCGAGCATGGGGATCGGCCGCATCATAGGCGTCCTGTTCTTCACGCTGGTGCTGTTCGCGGCACTCACGAGTTCCATCGCGCTGACTGAAGCAGCTGTCTCCACCATCTGCGACGAGTTTAAGTGGAGCCGCACAAAGTGCACCACATTCATGGCTGTGATCATGATCGCTCTCGGAACGCTCTCCTGCCTCGGCTACGGACCGCTTTCCTTTATCACTATCATCGGAATGCCCTTCCTGGACTTCTTCGATTTCCTGACCAACTCCGTGATGATGCCCATCGCGGCCCTTGCGATCTGCCTGCTCGTTTCAAAATGCATCGGCCTTAAGCGCATCGAACAGGAAGTAGAAGTGGACGGACATCCCTTCCGCCGCAAGAAGGTCTTCAGTGTCGTGATCAGGTATATAGCACCTGTATTCGTGCTGATCATTCTGCTTAGTTCGATTGCGAATGCGTTTGGGCTGATTTCGATGTGACATTAGCAGATTAGTTATATAAGGGGCGTGCCGCCATTGGCGGCATGCCCCTTTTGCTTGGCGCTCATTTGGGCGTTTTAATCTTGCTTTCCATCGGATTCAGATGAAGTCATATTGGGATGGGGCTTGTTTTGGCGTTTTAAGGCTTACTCTCCATCGGATTCGACTAAAGGTCATATGTGGATGGAGCCTGTTTTGGCGTTTTAAAGCTTGCTCTCCACCGGATTCAGCTGAAGCCTGGATTGGGATGGAGAGTTTGTCATTTCAAACGCCATCCGATTTATATGCAGGCCCATATCGATGGAGAGTTTGTGCAGGACTGGCATTTCAAGCCCCATCGAATTTGGCGATAGACCGGAATGGATGTAGCGTTTATGCTAAACATGCATTTCGTGTCCCATCGGATTTGACGACAAGCCAAAATGGTTGGAAAACTTGTCCCAACAAGTCTGCCCAACCAGCCAATGTAACTTTAAAAGGGGCATGCCGCCAAGCGTAGGCTTTAAACCTTCACGCTTAATGCGTCATGCCCCTTTTTGTGGCTCACAATTCATATCACATCTGTATCTCCACATCCGCCACTCTCATAGTAGACTTCCTGTGGGATACGAGCAGTACAGTTTTTCCCTTCGCCTCATCCCTAAGCGCCTTGAGAATGACCGCCTCATTGAGGCTGTCGAGGTTGCTGGTCGGCTCGTCAAGCAGCATGAAAGGCGCGTCGTGCAGGAATGCTCTGGCAAGTCCGACTCGCTGGCGCTCTCCGCCGGAAAGGGTGTCACCGAGCTCGCCGACATCTGTTTCGTAGCCGTCGGGCAGCGTCATGATCCAGTCGTGCAGAGAAGCTTTGCGGCAGGCCGCTTCCACTTCCTCTTTCGTCGCATCAAGTTTCCCGATTCGGATATTGCCCGCAATAGTATCCTTGAACATCTGCGTATCCTGAGTCATGTAACTTTCCATGTCTCGAAGATTTGTTGTATTGATCTCTCCAAGGTCGATATCCCAGGCAACAGCCGCACCAGAATCCTTGGGAATATCTACAATTCCGATCCTGCCCTTGTTGACCGCCCAGAAACGCATCAGGAGTTTGAGCAGCGTCGACTTGCCGCAGCCGCTCTCGCCCACGATCCCGATGATCTGGTTTTCATGGATACTCAGGGAGAAGTTTCTCAGCACCGGTGTGCTGCCATAGCCGAAGGAGACCTTGCGGCACTCCGCTCCGTGGAATCCGACTTCCGGTTTTCCCGTGATCTCTTCTGTCTCAGGCTCTTCGTCCAGGATCGCAAGTACACGCGAACCGGAGGCGACTGTATTTTGCAGAGTCGTTCCCAGGCTCGCCAGTGCCGAAACCGGGCCAAAAGAGGAAAGGAGCGCCAGTACCGGGATCAGAAAGCCGTCAAAACCCACCTTTCCGGTCGTGTAGAGCCACCCGGCGCAGACTGTCATCAGCACATCAAATACCAGTATAAAGGTATTGGCGATCGCCAGGTTAAGGCCAGTCAGGCGGTTCAGCGAATTCTGGTGCCACAGAAGGACTTTGGATTGCTTGTGCATGGCAGCCATACGGCTGCGGCTGCTGTCATACTGGATCGTCTCATCGAGACCGCGGATATTCTCCAGAACGCAGGAGGCGAGGTCCGCGGAGTGCTTGCGCACTTTCTCTCCCATGTTGCCGCTGATCCCGGAGATAATAAGAGGAACAACAATGCCGACACACAGATAGGCGGCCAGAGCCAGAAGCCCAAGTCCTGTATGGAATGTGCCGATATAGACGCACATGATCGTCGAGGTCACGAGCGCGATGCAGATCGGCGAGATCGTATGCGCGTAGAACACCTCAAGAAGCTCCACGTCGGAAGTGATCAGGGCGACAAGGTCTCCCTTGTCCTTTCCCTCGAGTTTGGCCGGGCAGAGTCTTCTGAGCGCGCCGAACACTTTGTCCCTCACGAGCGCGAGCAGAGTAAAGGCAATATAGTGATTGAGACGCTGCTCCGCGAACCGGAGGACCGCCCTTAAAAGCGCAAGGACAGGAAGGAGGATCCAAATGGTTCTGATCGGGATCGGGACGTCCAGGCCGAGCCCGCTCAGGATCGCGTATCCTCCGAGGATCGGAATGAACTGGACAGCCAGGAATGCAAGAGTTCCGGCCACTACTGCCAGGATCATATAACTGGTCAGTGGTTTGACCACTCCGAGCATTCTCAAGAGAGTACCTATCTTGGAGGGTTTGCGCTTTTTTGTTCTCTTACTCATGCTGACTCCCCTCCTTTCCGATCTGTCCCGTACTTCCGATGCGCCTGGTGTCTCCGATCGATCCGGTGCTTCTGACGCGGCCGGTATTGCCGATCGATCCGGTATTTCCAACGCGGCCGGTATTTCCGACGCGCCCGGTATTGCCGATCCTGCCGGTGGCTCCAAGATCCCCTGTCGCGGCGATCTTCTCGATCTCTCCGGTCAGCCATTCCTCGCCTGAGTCTTCATCTCTTCCCAGTCGCTCAAGCTTCTGCTGCGTCCTCCACAGGGCGGAGTATGTGCCGGCCCACTTCATCAGTTCTCTGTGCGTGCCGCTCTCCGCTATTTTGCCCTTGTCTATTACGAAAATGCGGTCAGCGTCACGTGTATTCACAAGGCGGTGCGAGATCAGGATGATAGTCTTCTGCCCTCTCATCTTGCGGATGCGGTCAAGGATGATCTCCTCGCTCTCCACATCGATGTTGCTGGTCGCCTCGTCGAAAATATAGACCGGGCTGTCATGCAGAAGAGCCCTTGCAAGGGCAAGCCTCTGTCTCTGACCGCCGGAAAGGTTCTGGCCGTTCTCGGTCAGCTGTGTGTCCAGGCCGTCCGCTCCTTTAAGGAACTCATCCATTCTGCACTCTGTCAGGACTTTCCAGAGCCTGTCGTCGTATGCCTCTGGATCTCCCATCAAAAGATTGTCCCTGACAGTCCCCTTGAACAGATAAGAACTGCTGCCGATATATGTGATCCCCCTCATACGGCTCTCTTCCGAGCACTCCGAAAGGTGATCGGGGCCGATCATGATCGTGCCGCTCTCCACGGTATTGCGCCCGATGAGAAGAGACGCGATGGTGGATTTGCCGCTGCCGCTCTCCCCCACAATGCCCGTAAAACTGTTCTTAGGGATCTGCATGTTGATCTTGTGCAGGACTTCCCTCTCTCCGTCGTAGGAGAAACTGACGCTCTTAAGCAGGAAATTGCCGCCGTTTATCGGGAACTCGACGGTCTTCGCTTCCGGCTCTTCCAGTTCCAGGAATTTGAAGATCCTGTCGCTGGCCGCCATTCCGTTCATTGCCACGTGGAAGTAGCTGCCGAGCCTTCTCATGGGAAGGAAGAAATCCGCTGACAGAAGGATCATGAACAGGCAGGGCGCCAGTTCGAGAGTCCCCGCCACGAAGGAATGTGTCGCCAGCACGATGCCGAACGCCGCGCCGCCATAGGCGAGAAGGTCCATGATAATGATGGAGTTGAGCTGCATCGTCAGGACTTTCATAGTCACGACGCGGAAATGCTCAGATTCCTTATTCATCTGCTCATGCTTATAGCCGTCCGCCTGATAGATCTTAAGGGTGGTCATTCCCTGCAGGTTCTCGAGAAAAGCGCTTCCAAGCTTCGTGTACTGGTCCCAATATTTTGCCAGGATCTTCTTGGCGATCTTCTGCACCATCATGATCGTGCCCGGGATCAGCGGAACGCACAGGAGCAGGATCAGGCCGGTCTGCAGGCTTCCCGCCGCCGTAAAGAGAATAAACAAGGTCACCGGCGCGATAAAAGCGTAGAAGAACTGGGGTACATATTGGCCAAAATAGCTCTCCAGCTGGTCTACTCCCTCCACCGATTCCTGTACGATCTCCGCGGTGGTCGCCTTCTCCCTGTAGCTCATGCCGAGCCTTAACAGCTTTTTATAGATCAGGTCACGAAGCTTGCGCTTCACGGTGCGGGACGCCAGATAGCTCATCCGCACCGCGTATCTCGCCGCAAAGAAACGGATCACTATGGTAATTGCAATGACTATTATGGCCGGCGCCGCGTTCTGCGGCGTCAGTTCGCCCCGGTAAAGCTTCTCCGCCGAAACGGCGATGAGACCGATCATCACGGCGTTCATGCAGAGCTCGATCCATTGCAGGATGACATTTCCCGCAATGTATTTTTTGCTCTCCGGGCACAGGGCCGTCAGTCGTTTGTCAAACATGTAAAGCTTCCTCCGATTCCGCTCCCTTTACGCCCTCGTCTCTTCGGCAGGCTCAAAAGCCGGCATCAGCTGGAGCTTGTGGAGGTTGATCCTGTGCAGGCGGTCGATCTTCGCCTTGATCGTCTCGTCCTCACACTCGCCGGTGAGCACGTATTTGTCCAGCATGGCGTATGTGAATCCGAGCTTCTGCTCGTCGTCCTGTCCGCTGAGTCCGTCGGACGGCGTCTTGTGCACGAGGTCGTAAGGAAGGCCCAGCGTATCGCCGATCTGCCTCACTTCATGCACCAGCAGGTGGGAAAGGGGGCTGAAATCGCCGGCAGCGTCGCCGTATTTGGTGGAATAGCCGACATAGTCCTCGGAAGCGTTGCAGGTATTGACGACTCTCGCTCCGCCGGGCAGCATCTGTCCCACCGCGTAAAGCGTAGACATCCTGAGCCTGGGCGGGAGGTTGATCTCTGTGTCTCTGGTGATCCCGTCTGTGCCGCTCAGCGCAAGGAGATCTTTGTTTGACGTCAGCATCTCTTTCATGGCCTGGAAGGCGCCGCCGATGTTGAGCTCCACATAAGGGATCCCGAGGAATTCCACGAGCTTAACGGAGTCGGAGATATCGCTCTGCACGCCGTTGGGCATCAGAACGCCGACCACTCTGTCTTTGCCGAGGGCTTCCGCGCACAGCGCTGCCGCAATACTGGAATCCTTTCCGCCGGAAATGCCGATCACAGCCTTGCATCCCTTCCCGTTCTGTTCAAAATATTCCCTAATCCACTCCACAATTTCGTTTTTGGTCTTGACCGGATCCTTGAGCATGATTCTGTGCCTCCTGTTTTATTTCATTCAATTCTTTTTCCGTGTATACCAAAAGTTCCAACTGTCTGTATAATAGCATTAATGGAAAGATTTGAAAATCGGATGTGCGAATCCGTATACAGAAAGGAGCCCCCTATGGCCGACTTCAGTGACCTGTTAGAATCCTATTATGAGGAGATAGATCCCGATAAGAGGAAGAAGACTCTGGACGAATATCTTGCCGCCGCCGGCGACAGCGATCCGGCCGCCGCCTACCGCAAAGCGCTATATGAATACCGCTTCGTTGATCCCGCGGATCCCCAGAGGAAACTGGACCGCTTCATGCTCGCGTTCCTGGATTTTCTCTATCTGTACAGAAGCAGCCGTGTCCTTCCCGGCAGGTATGTGAAAGAAGTGGAAGCAACGATCGGAGCCCTCGAACTCGACGAGAGAGTCCACACGGATCCTCTGTTTGCTGAAGCCTTTAACCTGGAGGTACGAAACGCGGCAAGGCGATATTTTGATACCTGCAAGACGGACGGCTACCATAGAAAATTCTTCGGCATCGCCGCTTCCAAGCCCGAGGAGAAGGAAAAACAGCGCTGTATCGATGTCTGGCGCATGTCCTACGGCCTTGCGGAGCGCCTGGACCTCGAAGAAGAGATGGACCTCTTCTGCAGGGCGCTGAGCGAAGCTTACAGGCTCTCGAGAGTCGACGGACTCACTCTGACGGAGGCGTACCGCTCTTATAAGTGATACACGGAAACGCTCTGATTTGTTGTATAATGAAATGTCACTGTTTGGCTGAAATATGAAACATCACTGTTTGGCTGACGAAAATTCACTGATCCTGGAGGAAACCGGATGAAAACGCCGCTGATCTCTGTTGTGCTCCCGATTTACAATATAGAATCTTATCTGGACCGCTGTATGAAAGCGGTGCTGAACCAGACTTACAGTAATCTTGAGATCCTCATGGTCGACGACGGTTCGCCTGACAACTGCCCGCAGATCTGCGACCGCTATGCGGAGCAGGACTCCCGCGTCAGAGCTCTCCACAAGGAGAACGGCGGCCTCTCCGACGCCCGCAATTACGGCATCGCCCGCGCGCGCGGCGAATACATCACCTGCATCGATCCCGACGACTACGTGGATCCCGATTATGTCGAATATCTCTACAGACTGATCGACAAGTACGAGACCAGAATGTCCATCTGCCAGCATGTCACGGAATACGACAATGGCACCGTAAAGGACCACGGCTCTTCGGGCGACGAACTGATGGACATCGAGACCTGCCTGCGCAGAATGCTCTATCACGATGTGATCGATACTTCCGCCTGGGCCAAACTCTACCATCGAAGCCTTTTTGACACGGTATGCTATCCTGTGGGAAAGATCTTCGAGGACATCGGCACGACCTACGCCCTGATGATGCAGTGTGACGCCGGCATAGCCGTCGGCTATGCGTCAAAATATCACTACATGTACCACATGAACTCCATAGTCAACAGCAGCTTCTCGCCCCGCAAACTCGATCTTCTGGAGATGACCGACAAGATGGGCCATGAGGTCATTAAGGCCTACCCTTCCCTCAGACAGGCAGTCCTTCGCCGGCGCGTCTACGCGCGCTTCAGCACGCTCAACCAGATGCTGGGAACCGATGACTACGAAAAGGAGCGCGAACAGATCATCCGCTTTATCCTGCACCACAAAAAGAGGATCCTGAAGGATCCCCGCGCGCCCCGACGCGACAAGATCGCGATCCGGCTGCTGTCCATGAACTACGGCCTGTATAAAGCCTTCTGGACGGCTTACCAGGGGGCGATCTTTAAGAAGAATTAAGGCCTGAGTATTATGGTGCGAGGCCTGTCAAAGGATTTCATTCCTTTGACGGGCCCCTTTTTTTGTCGTCTGGCGGCTGCCTGTGATTTGGATGGCGGCTGACGGTTGAGTGCCCTTTGTGATGCTCGAGCGGCACTCAAACGGCAATTTACTAGTTTTGTTTGATTTCTGCCATTTGAGTGCCCCTGTACTACCTTAAGCGCCACTTAAACGGCAATTTACCAGTTTTACACTATTTTTGCCCTTTTAGTGCCCTTTGAGGTGCTTGAAGGGCACTTAAACGTCAGACAATTAGCAGTCAATAAAACGTCCCTCCAGCTTGCCTGGAGGGACGCCTCAATTTTCTCAATATTAGTTATCTTAATCATCTTAACTGCTGCAAAATATACGGATCCTTGATCTTCTGGTCCTCCGCCAGCAGCAGGATCTTAGACAAAATTTCTGCCGTCTTAGGATCCTCGTCGATGAATGGCAGGAAGATCTTCCCTCTCTGCTGGGAGTGGACCGGCAGAATATTTACCATTCCTCCGCTCTCCTTGTGGATCACGCCGCTGCCAAGCTGAATGTTGTAGTTCCCCATTGTCCCCTTGATAAATGCATGCGTCCCCTCGAAGGTCACATTTGTAAGTCCAAAGAGCTCCATGTTGAACTCGAAGATCGCCTTGCGCATCTCGATCGTGGAGTGGCTGGTCTCCGGATCTACGCCGCCCGCATGGGCCACACTTACCGCAAGATCCACATCGCGCATAACTTCTGAGTAGAGGATGTCCGGCACTTCAGAAAGTTTCTTCTGTTTGTAAGTCTTTCTGTCATAGAAAGAAACATATTCTAGTGTAGGGCACTCCGTATCTGCCGGCGAGAACCAGTCTGCCAAAGCATAGATCGTAGCCGCAATGTTCTGCTTGAAGAAAATCTTCTGCAGACCTTCGTCGTAGTCAGCCACCCATCTGCGGCCGCGAAGCGCTGCGACTGTCTTCTTGGGCTGGATCTGATAACCTGCAAACAACCTGGAATCCAGAGCGTCTTTCTCCTCTTCCAGCTTGGGATAGAATTCTCTGAACACCTGCTTGAAGGGCTGCTTTGTGCCGCTTGTCTGCTGCTTTTCGAAGAAGAGTCTCTGGTACTTCGGCAGTACGCCGAGCCTGTAAAGTGTGATCGGATGCGCAACAAGCAGCTTCGTATCCTCTGCAAGCGCAGAATCTACCGTCGCGAACTCTTCCAAAGTTCCGAACAAAGCATCCGGCGCACCGGCAACAGCGCCGGCTTTCACAGCACTCGCCATTTCAACCGAAGCCGCAGCCTCCGCCCCCACAAACACCAATCTCCCGAGAATTCCCGCAGTTACAGGATTCCGGCACAGCTGCTGCAGCTCGCCATAGCTGTATGCGTCCTCCTCTTCCATCGCCCGCTCGAACATCGAGACGCAGCGCGAATACTGGTTCTTGAGCTTTGAGGCGAATTCTTTCACGTCGTTAAAGGTCTCGTCTTTCTTGAGAGCCGCGGGTACGGATTTGACTGCCTTGCCTTTTTTGAAGAGTTTCAGTTCTGACTTTCCGTCCGCGTCCACGAGGATCTGCGCAACGTAGTCGCCAATCGTAATGCCGTCAAAATATTGCTGGTTCGACGTCACAAGCTCCGTCTCCATAGCGAGCGTAAGCCGCAGTTCATCCGCGTAGCCCGCCGTGGTCGCCATGTTCTTCATCGCGTACTGCACGCACTGCGCCTCGCTGGCTCTTCTCTGCGCGCCGAACTGTTTGCTCTCCTTAAGGAATTTCTGCAAGAATTCGTAGCGGTGCAGAGCGTCCTGCCTGTCCTTCATGGGAATCAGGCCGTAGCTCATCAGAAGGTCCTTGTTGCGCTTGTCCGCGATGGTCTTCTCGAGTTCGTCCCGGTCCACTTTTCCGGTCGCGGCGTCCGCGTACTTGCGCGCGCGGGTGTGCTTGCTGCCGTCCGCGATATATTTTGCCGCCTTGTAGAGCTTCGAGAAATTCTTCTCGCCCAGTTTCTCATACACCTCGAAGAACCAGTTCGTGTCGAAGCACCCGTTATTGAGTTCTTCAGGCGACAGAGGCGTGTATCTGGCGATCACAGCTTTCTTGCGGTCGTCAAACCGCTCGTTCATGTGCGCCATGAAGTAATAGCAGCCGCTCTTAAAGCCGTCGATCCCCAGCACTTCTTCGGCCAGGTCCAGCCACTGGGGCGCGTACATCGCGACCTCGATCAGGCGGTCTGTGCTGACCTTATTCTTCTTTACCGCCGTCTTCAAATCGGCCGCAGTCTCTGAATCAGCAGGCCAGCAGACCTTCAGCAGATGCGAAAGGCTCTCCTTCTTGCTCGTACCGCCGTTATATGAGTAATAGGTGTTCCTGTCCAAAGGGTCAGATCCCATCGCGCGCAGGATCTCCATAAGGCGCGGGATGCCCTCGATCCGGGAGATTCGGCTGACCGCGTCCGAGAAGACTGTAGGTGTGTCGCCGCGCTTGAGTTCAACATCCAGAATGAGGTTTACGATATTTTCGTAGATCTCCTTGCCCAGTTTGTAGAAGCTGTTCTGTGTATCCAGTGTCTTCTTCTCCATATCCACCGGCATGTAGAACTGCAGCTGCCTGAGCGCATAGATCGTGACATTCGAAAGGAACAGGCTGCCCAGATCTCCCACTGCGTACTTAAGCCCGACCAGTTCGAAGGCCGCCTTATACAGGAAGTCTTTGGTGATCATCCCCAGTTCATGCGCCTTCACATAGGAGAGGATCGAGAGGATGTTGGAAGAACTCCTGCCATAGGTCGTATTCGGCTCGTGCGCGTCAAACTGATAGACCCTGTCCACGTGGTAGAGCAGAGGGAATACTCCGCGGAACTCCTCGTCGTTCTCATAATGAGACGCGCGGGACAGCATCGACCGGAACTTGTTCGAGCGCACGAAGCAGAGCGGCCGCTGTGCGTAATAGGAGGCATATTTTGACGGGGCTCTCTCCATCCAGCGGATCTGTTCAGGGAGCTCCGTTGCCGCGAGAACCGCTGCCTGCGCGATCTCAGCGGGCAGGACCAGATGCTGCTGGCTCGCGATGATATCCAGGATCGTCTGGTAAGTGCTGTGAGCATAGCGCCCGCCCATATACTTGGGATCGGCGTAGTGATAGCCGGAATATGCCTCTCCGAAGATCGTCTTCTCAGCTTTCAGGTATGCGTTAACATCTTTGACGTCCGTTTCATCGTAGCCGTCGCGCGCCGCGAAGTACAGATTGAACAGCACCTTGGGGGTCTTGATGATCGTCTCATAGACCTCGATCCAGAGTTCCGGGAAGGGATAGCGCGTCTCAATGGCGCCGCTGTAGTCGTAATTGTCGTAATTGATCAGATACAGGCCGTTCTCCAGAAGCTGCTTGTCGCCGTTCACGCTCGTATACTCGAGTTTCCCGTGCGCTACAATAAACGCCCTGATCTTGTCAAAATACTGATCCATCTCCTTCGCGCTCAGACTGAAATAGTCTTTGAGAAGCTTCTTCGTGTCGCTCATTCCCAGAGAATTCTTCAGTATCTGAAGGCCTTTTTTAACGCCGGACGATGACTGCGCGCCCGCGGTTCCCCGAACCTTAAGTTCCGGTTCGTATGTCGCCTTAGGGTCATATAGGCCGTACCCTTCCGTATTCAGGATGCTGCCTGATCCCTCGCTGCCCGCGATCTCTTCGTAAAGAACTTTTTCTTTGTCGGACAGTTCAGAGGCGTCCGGAATGACTTCCCTGAGCAGCGCCGCGCACTCCTTCTTCGCGGCTTCGCTCTCCTCGCTGCGGCGCTTGAGCATGTCAAGGCCTGCGAGACGCATCTGCTCTCTGTCGGCCGCGGAGACGGTTTTCTTTTTGCCCTTAACAGCTGTCTCTGTTTTGCCCCCGTCAGGCCCCCCGCCTCCCAGAAGTCTGCGGATGCTCGCGTAAACGCCCTCCTTATCCTGTTCCTCCAGGATCTCGATGATGAAGCGTCTCGACTCCTCATTCTTGAGACGCAGGTACCCCTCTAACTGACGATACTCGTCCTGTGTGAGATGCTTTGACGTATCCGGATCCGACTGCAGCTTTTTGAGGATCTGGTAAGCAGCTTTTCTCGTGAAGCTCTCTTTCTCCGCCACATATCCGATCAGAGCGTCCCGCTGTATCTGCGTCCTCGGGGCGTGCAGAAGTACCCTCAGATAATAACTGCGGGTGTTGTAGTAGGAATCCATGATATCAGTCAGGCGCACGCAGGCTTCGTCGATCAGGGCGTCGTCCTGCAGCGCGTAGGCGATCACAGCCATCCTCTGCGTGAGGTCGCTTTTGTCGAGAACAGCCCCGTACCAGGGGAAGATCATGGGATTGTACTCTATTTTGCGCTTCTTCATGGAATCAGCGAGATTCTTCAAAATACTGTAGTGCAGCCGCGCCTGCTCCTCGCTGTCAAATATCTCACTGACCGGCAGAGGATCGTAATGGACGTCCGCCTCGTCCGCCATATAGACAGACTGATTCTTATTGTTCCGGATGCAGCCGCGGACGATCGTATCCACAGCGTCCAGATAAGTGGGCATGAAAGCAGCCGCCATCTGCTGATCCTCCGGGTAAGTCTCGAGGATCTTCCTTGCGGCCTGCTCGCTGTAATCGGAGTGCTGCATATACCTGTTATAGTAGGAAATCGTCAAGCGCTGGTTCTTTGTACCGCTCTCCGCGATCTGCAGCATGCGTCCTAAGGCGTCCTGAGCCTCGTAGAAGCCCAGTGCCCACAGTCCCGTAACAATCTGTACACTGTCGTCGGTCTGCGTCATTTCAAAGGCTCTGGCGCGGTCACGGACCGCTTCGCTGACGCCTGCCAGAAGCTTGTCCGACACCCGGTCCATAGCGTCGACGCTGCAGATGCCGGTCCATGTGGCGATGGCGCGCTTAACGCCTGAAAAGCGGATCAGGTCGTTCTCCTCGATTGCGCTCAGGATCGTCAGAAACGCCTCCGCCCTGCCGCAGTCCGCGTTCTCGCAGACCGCCTGGCGCACGCCCTCCTGCAGCCTCGCGGCGACAAGGAAACGTGCAAGAAGATCGTGCAGTTCTGTATTCCTCGACTTCACGATTCCCCTGATGAGCGGCACTGTGACCAGCACAGTATTGGTGTCGCTCAGGATCGCCTCCTTCGCGGCTTCGATCACCTTGCTGTCGCCATTGTCGATCCGCGCGGCGAGTATATCGTCAAACTGCACCATATGCAGGTCGCGGGTATATGTATCGTTCCTCTTGAAATCCAGGAACTCCTCGTCGAGGCCGGCACCTTCTGCTGTCCTCTCCGCGAGGTACTCAAAAGGCGTCACGCCATAAATCCCCAGAACCTTGTAAGCCTGCATCAGGCCGAAAGCATCGAGAGTATGCGCGCCCGGATCCTTCGTGCGCACCGTAGGTCGGAACAGCGCTCTCGAGTACTGATACTCCGCATACTGGTCCAGCATATACTCGTAATCCGAGCGGTACTCTTCCGAGTTTCTCCCTGGTCCACTTGCGGATCACCGGAAAGCCGCAGTACTGATAATTGCTGAAGCATCGAACTTCGTCAAAGAGCTCCTTCTTCGCGGGCGAAAGCTGTTTGATCTGCTTCTCGTGCTCTTTGTTCCAGCGCTCCTGACGCTCCTTCTCCCATTTCGTCCTTGAATTATAATCAAATGCCATTTCCTGTACCCCCTGTCACCACATGCGGCCCGCAAGGAACGTAAGCCGGATGAAAGTCACTTCACTCTGTTCCTTCAGCGCCATCTTTTCCTGTCTGTCTGTGTACCTGATCCCGTCCGCGAACAGCGCGACCATCCCGTCGTCAAAACATTGCAGAGCGTTCTTCACAGCCTTTTCCTCGTCGGCTTTCCTGCCGTCCATCGGATCGCCGTAAGCGACCTTACCGGAAGCGGCGCTGTTTTCCAGATGCTCCTCAAACTGCTCGTTCAGAGTCCTGTTCTGCCCGTCCTCATTCGAAAAAAGGCGCAGTATCTCCCCTGCGTCTTTCCTTGCGTTATATTCTCTTACATTCTGCCTGACCGTCTCCGCCAGAAACTCTTCCACCGTCATCTGCCTGTCCGGATAGTCACAGGTCGTCTGTACGATCGCCGCTTTTTTGCGCGAGGCGCCCTTTACGTTGATTCTGATCTGCATGGTTGTCCTGCCTTAAATCTTATATTTGCGCAGCCGCATACTTTTCGATATTATATCACAATTCATGCTTTTCCTTGACAAACAAATCGGATTATCTTTCAATGGATTTGTTTATCTCGATTTTATGTTGGGACTGTCTCCACTGACTTTCTTTTGCTATAGTTAGAAAGACTATGATTAAAATGAATTCCAAGAAAAACACCAAATTCCTCGGCACAACATGCATGCTCGCCGCCTCTTTGTGTTTCTCGACAGGCGGCCTTCTCATGAAGTTGATCCCATGGAATCCTCTTGCGATCAACGGGGCAAGAAATGTGATCGCGGCAGTCGTGATCGGACTCTATATTTTGGCTACGAAGCATAAGCTCAGGTTTAATCCGACCGTACTTGTCGGCGCCATTTCCATGGCAGGCGTGACGACTCTGTACTCGATCGCCAACAAGCTGACCACAGCAGGCAACACGATCATCCTGCAGTATACAGCGCCGATCTGGATCGTGATCCTGATGTTTCTGATCTTCGGCCGGAAACCGTCGCGCTCAGCGCTCATCTCCATCCTGATCGTCTTCGCGGGAATCCTCTGCTTCTTCTTTGAAGGGCTCTCCACCGGCAAATGGCTTGGCGACCTGCTGGCACTTTTGTCCGGCATCTTCTATGCGGGAGTTTTCATGCTGAACAGCTTTGAGAAGGGGGACGCGCTGTCTTCGGTGTTCTTCGGACAGCTCGCCTGCGGGATCTTCCTGTCGCCGCTTGTCCTTCGGGAGACCGTATTCACTGCTCCGGTTCTGCTCTCAGTCTTTCTGCTGGGCGCAGTCCAGGTGGGTCTGGCGTATATCTTCTTCACGACGGGCACCAAATACACTGATCCTGTCACAGCTTCCATCATCAATGCATTGGAGCCGATCCTCAATCCAATCCTGGTCGCCGTTTTCTACGGAGAGATGCTTGGAAAGCTTTCCCTTGTCGGTGCGGTTATCGTGCTTGCGGGGATCCTGTATTATAACCTGCGCATCACCATGTCCCCTGCTCAGGGAGACTGAACGCCATCCCGTGATTTAGTACACAGCATTTAGAAATCAGGCTTTTTATATGAAAAACACAAATAAAGACTTCGCCTTATCCGCCGCCATGGTCATTGCAAGCGCAGTGCTATGGGGCTTGTACGGCACTTTCGTGACAATACTGAGCTCAATGGGGCTGTCCGGCAACGCACTCGTATTTCTTCGCATGTTTGCCACCTCAGTCCCGGTAGGTTTACTGATCGGCATGACGGACCGTTCCGCCTTCAGGGTGCGGCCCGCAGATATACCGCTCTTTATCGCCAACGGGCTGCTCAGCCTTCTCTTTTTCACAGCCTGTTACACCGCAGCCATCAAAGTCACCAAGATTGCGACTGCAGCAGCCCTTCTCTACACTGCGCCGGCCATCGTTATGGCGCTCTCCGTGATTCTGTTCCACGAGCGCATGACAGCCCGCAAAGTGTTATGCTGCGTGCTCGCAGTCATCGGATGCGCCTTTGCCTCCGGCATAGGCGGAGAATTGTTCACAGGGACGTCTTCCGGGAATCTGATCACCCTTTCAGGGCTCCTGCTGGGGCTGGGAGCAGGCTTAGGCTACGCGCTGTACAGTATTTTCAGCCGCATTATTCTAAACCGCGGTTACTCCGTATACACAAATGTGTTCTACAGTTTCGGCGTCGCAATGCTGGGATTTTTTGTTCTCTCCTACTTTGACGGGAGTATCGGTCAGGTTTTCGAAAACCCTGCCAGAACGGTGCTCGCCCTTCTGTGCGGGCTTCTCACCGGAAGCCTCGCGTATGTCCTGTATACCGCCGGAATGAAGGGCATGGAAACCTCCAGGGCCGCCCAGCTCACCACCATCGAGCCGGTCACCGCCGCGATCCTCGGAAGCCTGCTTTTTCACCAGCCTCTCTACTTCTTGGAGATCCTGGGAATCGTTATGGTCGTCGGATCAGTCGTGATGATGAACAGCGGAGACTGACAACTTGCAGAGATGTTGAAAGATGCGGGTTCAATGTCCTGCTGCGATTTCCAAAGTTGTTTTTTCCTCTCAAAAAGCATATCATTTGTTTTACTACACATTTTACGAAAAAGAGGTACACTCTATGTCCTGCACAACACTTCTGATCGGCAAAAAAGCCAGTTACGACGGCTCCACCATGATCGCGCGCAACGACGACGCATCTGCCGGCCGTTTTACACCCAAGAAACTCACGGTCGTTCTGCCCGGGGATCAGCCCAGGCACTACGTATCCGTCATCAGCCATGTCGAGATCGATCTTCCTGACAACCCTATGCGCTACAGCGCAGTACCCAACGCCCTCGAAGGTGAAGGCATCTGGGCCGGCGCGGGCGTCAACGCAGCGAATGTCGCAATGACCGCCACAGAGACCATTGCCTCCAACGAGAGAGTTCTTGGTGCGGATCCTCTGGTCGTCTATCACCCTGCCACAGAAGAGACTCCCATGCAGCCCGGTGGGATCGGCGAAGAAGACCTTGTCACCATCGTTCTGCCTTATATCCACAGTGCGCGCGAGGGCGTACTGCGCACCGCCTCTCTCCTCGAGAAGTACGGCACCTATGAGATGAACGGCATTGCCTTTGCCGACGTCAATGAGATCTGGTGGATGGAGACCCTCGGCGGACACCACTGGATCGCCAAAAAAGTGCCGGATGACCGCTACGTAGTCAATCCCAATGAGTCCGGCATCGACAGTTTCGACCTGGAAGATGCACTGGGAGAAGGCGTTAACCACCTCTGCAGCGCGGACCTGAAGGAATTCATTACAGACAACCACCTCGATCTCTCCATGGACGGCAGTCTTGATCCCCGGGAAGCTTTTGGCACACAGAGCGACGCGGACCATGTATATAACACGCCCCGCGCCTGGTTTATTCTCCGCCATTTTAACCCCCGCAGCGCGAAATGGGATGGTCCGGACGCCGATTTCGGTCCTCGCGACAATAACCTTCCCTGGAGCATGGTCCCCGAGCGCAAGATCACCGTTGAGGACGCCAAATATGTTCTCTCCAGCCACTTTCAGGGAACACCTTACGATCCCTACAGTGAATGCGGCGATCTCTCCATGCGCGGCGCATACCGCTCTATCGGCGTCAACAGGACGGATTTCCTCGCTCTGCTGCAGCTGCGGCCTTATGTGCCTCAGACTGTGCAGGCTGTCGAGTGGCTGACTTTCGGATCCAATGTATTCAACACTTTTGTTCCATTTTACACGAACACTGAAAAAGTGCCGGCCTACCTCGCCACTACAGAGGAACAGGTCGACACCGGCAGTTTTTATTGGAATTGCAGGCTGATCGCAGCGCTTGCAGACGCACAGTTTAAGCCTTGCAAGATCCACATCGAGCGCTATCAGATCAGGACCATGGCTGAGGCTCACCGGATCCTAAACCAGGCGGACCGTCTGGTCGGTGAACTGCTTGAAGTCGGCGCGAATCCGCAGTCTGTCATTGATTCTGCAAACGAGGCGCTGGCAGAAATGCTGCAGGAGCAAACTTCCGATGTCCTCGGCAAGGTTCTGCATGAGACCAGCAACAAGATGAAAAACGCGTATGCGAGGTCAGACGCGTAAACTAATGACACAAAAGGTGCCGCTGCCCCGGGCAGCGACACCTTTTCTTCATCCTATCTCCAGCACATCGATCAGCCTCTCTCTCGGAATCCCGCATCTCTCCAGAAACCGGTCCGCCTTGGCGACAACCTCAGGCGAATTCATGTGCGCCGCGTGATGCGCATCCATGCCGTAGATCACGGAGTTCCCTTCCCGTGCGGCGATCTTCCAGAAGAGCTCGCGGGGATAATTTCTGTCCTCGCGCACCCCAAGGAGATTGATCTCCAAGGGCATATCGATCTCTTTGCAGAACCTGCACAGTTTCGTCATTTCCTCCTCATAGACCTCATCCGGGCCTGTGAACCAGACCACATCCGGATGGGCAAAATAGAGAAACTTCCCTGTCTCAAGCGCCTCTCGGGTCTGCGCGCAGTATTGCCGCAGGTATTCTGCACGGTTTGTCCTCTCACCGCAGAACGGCGCGTACATTCCGTTTCCCAGATAGTGCTGGCCAAGGATCAGATACTCGATGGGATAAGGCTCGATCAGCCGCATCAGAGGCTCCCACAGCGTGTAAAGGTATTCCGTTTCCAGCCCCAGATGGATCTCGATGTCGTCCTTATATTCCCGCTTCAGGTCCAGAACCGTATCCACATACCCTTCCAGCTCTTCCGGCAGCATCTTGACCGGACAGACGTATCCTCCCGGATACACCTGAGGCGTATGATCAGAAAAGCCAAGGATCTTAAACCCGGCCTCAATAGCGGTCTCAACGTATTCTCTCTCCGTGCCGTCCGCATGGCGGCAGCGCCATGTATGTGTGTGATAGTTAGCGATCATAGTGTAGAATCCTCCGTCCGGATCACACGGGATTTTTCATGTATAGTCTCCGGGCTCTCTGTTCCTCTATTATAGGACAAAAAAGATCGGCCGGAACATCTGATCATTTGAAAAATCAGATGTTCCGGCCACGTACTTTTGTCAACTTACAGGAGGAAAGGCCTCCGTTTTTGTCTATGCCAGAATCTCCATAAACGCGCGGGCTTTCTCCATCGCGTCGTCGCCGCCAAGGACAGCGCTGCCTGCGACGATCGTGTCAGCGCCGGCGTCCAGCACTGTTTTGACATTGTTTACCTTAATGCCGCCGTCTACCTCGATGCGGAGCATAGGATTGATCCTGTCAGCTTCCTCGCGGATCGCGCGGATGCGGTCCAGAGACTCGGGGATAAATGCCTGACCGCCGAATCCGGGTTCCACCGACATGACCAACACCAGGTCAACGAGCGGGATGAGGGGCTTTAAGACCTCCCAGGAGGTCTTGGGCTTAATGGAAATTCCCGCCTGCATGCCGGCTTCATGTATCTTGCCTATGAGACGGGCAGCTTCCTCGACAGCCATGTCGGGATCGTTGATCCCTCCGTACGCGAAAGCGCCGCCGGGCATCACCTCATAGTGAAAGGTGAGCATCTGCGCGCCTGCCTTTGCGACCGCCTCAACATGGTCCGCAGGGTTATACACCATCAGATGCGCGTCTACAAACAGATCCGAGATCGCACATACGCTGCGCATCACCGGCTCTCCGAATGAGATCTCCGGCACGAAGTGGCCGTCCATAACATCGAAATGGACCCACTTGGCACCGCCTTCCTTCACCGCGTCGAGCTGCTGTTTAAGCCTGCCGAAATCCGCCGACAGTATAGAGGGAGCTAAAATATTCATCTGTCTTCCTTTCTCTTCTCCACTTGGCACAAATATCCGAATATTACTCAATGCAGCGTCACTTGATCGGAGCGTCAGCGTATCCGTAGTCTCTCTCGATCTGTGTGATCATATCGACTCTGTTGGCGTGACGGCCGCCCAGTTCTTCCGCTTCAAAGAAATTGTCAACGATCATCTTGGCCAGTTCTGTGCCTACGACGCGCTGTCCCATGGCGATGATCTGGCAGTGGTTGTGCTCCTTGACCATCTTGGCCGTAAAGCAGTCCGAGCAGACGCCCGCGCGGATGCCGGGGACCTTGTTGGCCGCAAGAGAAATGCCTACGCCGGTGCCGCACACCAGAACTCCCTTGTCAATGTCGCCGCGGCGGATCGCCTCAGCTACTTTCCTGCCCGCGATGGGATAATCCACCTTCTGGTCAGGGCTGTATGCACCAAAATCTACACACTCATAGCCCTTAGATTTCAAGTGCTCGAAAAGAACTGACTTGAGTTCGATCGCAGCGTGGTCACTTCCAAATCCTATTTTCATTATTAACCTCCCGGCAGCTGTCTTTTTCCATCGATGTGTCGCTGTCCCAGTGTTTCAGCCGCCTTCTGCACACTGAATTTGCTCTATGATGTTTTCCGTACAGATCGTCAGACCGAAAGATCTTCAAGGATCTCATACATATACTTCAGGCCCTCGGTCATTCCGCCCTTCATGCTCAGCGCCTCGTCCACATCGTAATCTACGAAGTTTCCGTTCTTGTAAGCCACGATCCGGTTGGACTTTCCTTCGCACAAGAGGTCGACCGCCTTCGCGCCCATGACAGAAGCGTATACTCTGTCGCGGCAGGTAGGCGTTCCGCCTCTCTGGATATAGCTCAGGATCGTCGCGCGGACATGGATTCCGCTGATCGCCTGAATGCGCTTGGCCATCTTGCTGGTGTCTCCCACGCCTTCCGCATTGATGATGATATTGTTCTTCTTGCCGTTCTCACGATGCTTGGCAATGGTCTTCATGATCTTGACTTCATTATAGTCGTAAGTCTCCGGAATGACAACCGACTCAGCGCCGTTGGCAATACCGCACCATAGTGCGATGTAGCCTGCATTCCTGCCCATTACCTCGATCATACTGCACTTCTCGTGTGAGGAAGCTGTATCGCGGATATTGTCTATAGCCCGCATAGCGGTATTCACTGCCGTGTCAAAACCGATGGTATAGTCGCTGCAGGAGATGTCGCCGTCGATCGTGCATGGAATACCGATCACATTCATCCCCTTATGAGCAAGCTTCTGGGCACCTTTAAAGGACCCGTCGCCGCCGGCGATCACCAATGCGTCGATCCCGTTCTTTCCGCAAGTTCCATTTCTGTAGGGATCTGGTCTCCGGGCTTAAGTTCCTTGCGTATCATCGCCTCGACAAGACTGTCTATTATCTGTTGTACGACAGATTCGCTTTTGATTCTCTTGAGCTGAATCATAAGTTCCTCCCCGCATTTTTCTTCATTAATCGTTTTTGTTACCCCGTCTTCTGCATGAATTCTGTCTGCGAGACTACTCTCTCCCCCTCCCGCAAGCAGACTCTCATCTGTTGACGACATTCTTCGGGTCACCCTCCACATAAGATCTTATATTATCTACTGTAATGTCCATGATCCTCTGACGCGCCTCTTTGGCCGCCCATGAAATGTGCGGCGTGATCAGGCAGTTCTTCGCCGTCAGGAGCGGGTTGTCCGCCTTGATCGGCTCTGTTGACACGACGTCCAGAGCTGCGGCAAATACCTTGCCGCTGTTAAGGGCGTCGGCCAGGTCCTGCTCGACCACGAGCTGTCCGCGGCTGTTGTTGATAAGGATCACGCCATCTTTCATCTTCGCAATGCTGTCCTTATTGATCATTCCCTCTGTGGACGGGAAAAGCGGGCAGTGAAGGAAGATTACATCCGACTGCGCAAACAAAGTATCGAGGTCCACATATTCCGCTAGTTTTGCGCCCGCTTCACTTTGGAAACTGTCATAGGCAATGACACGCATACCCAGCGCGCCCAATATTTTGGCCGATGTCTGGCCGATCCGTCCAAGTCCGATCACGCCGACGGTCTTTCCCGCGAGCTCGATCATCGGATAGTCCCAGTAGCACCAGTCAATGTTGTTCTGCCAGCGGCCTTCCTTGACAGTCTTGTCGTGATGTCCGTAGTGCGCGCAGATCTCCAGAAGGAGTCCCACCGCGTACTGTCCCACGATCTGTGTTCCGTAAGTAGGGACATTCATCACAACAATGCCCTTTTCCTTTGCATAGGCAGTGTCGACGACATTATATCCGGTAGCCAAAACAGCGACCGCCTTCAGGTTCGGGCAGGCGTCCATTGTTGCCTTCGTGATCGGGGTCTTATTGACAACGGCCACCTCGGCGTCGCCCAGTTTCTCCGCGATCACGGGTGAATCCACATAAGAGACTCTGTCATAAACCGTTACTTCGCCAAAAGCTTCCATTCCTTTCCAGCTCAGGTCACCGGGATTCTCTGTATAACCATCAAGTACAACTATTTTCATAAGTCCTCCTTTTTAACAAAATATCGCAGCACGATCGCTCGCACTGCGATATTGATCATCGGTCAAAACGCATTATAACACATCTGACGATGATGACAGGCAAGGCTTACCAGATCAAAGTGTAACAACAACCTTCTCCTTGTCGGACTTAAGAGCCGCAAGGGATACCTTCAGAGCCGCGATGCCGCTCTCAAGAGGAGTGCGGATCTCGCTGCTATGGAGGATAACTATGAGCGATCAATTAAAAGCAACCAGAGAAGGTTTTGGAGATGAGATCGTTGAGCTTGGAAAAGCCAATAAGAATATTTGTGTCGTAGATATCGATATCGGTAAGTCCTGCAAGACCCAGGCTTTCAGAAAGGCTCTTCCCGAGCAGTATTATAACGTCGGTATCGCTGAGCAGAACGGCGCAGGCGTAGCAGCCGGTATGGCAACCTGCGGAAAGATTCCTTTCGTAGTAACTTACGCGGTATTCGGTTCCGAGAGAATGCTCGAGATGATCCGTCAGGAAATCTGCTATCCGAAGCTGAATGTCAAGATTGCCTGCTCTCACGGCGGACTTACACCCGCTAACGACGGCGCTTCTCACCAGTGCGTAGAGGACCTGGGCGTTCTTCGTACCATCCCGAACATGACCGTGATCATGCCCGCTGACTACTATTCCGCAAGAAAGCTCGTGGCAGCTGCCGCAGCTTATGACGGACCCGTTTATCTGCGCTTTACAAGAGACGCTATCCCGGTGATCTATGATGATTCCACGCCTTTCGAGATCGGCAAGGCTCATATGATCAGGGACGGCAAGGATGTCGCGATCATCGCTAACGGCGACACTGTCCGCCTTGCGATCACCGCTGCCGAGGAACTGGCTAAGAAGGGCATCGACGCGCGCGTCGTCGATATGCACACTGTTAAGCCTCTCGATGTTGACTGCGTAAAGGATTGCATCGACAAGATCGGCAAGATCATCACTGTCGAGAATATTGTCGCGACTGCAGAAGTTCTTCAGTAACAAAGGCAGTATTTCCGGGTCACCCCGGTTGCAAAAACAGATTAAAGCGCAGGTAATTATGCGTTTCCCTTGCTCATTCCATAATATGCATCCTGCGCTTTTATTCTGATATACTGTGTTTCTATACCCTCAAGCAGAACCCCCCGCAAAGGCGATAATCCTTTGCGGGGGGGTTCTGCAATTTGTATTCTGTTCAAATTGTTCTAAATAATCTTCTTTAAAGGTCTTCCGCGTCCGGGTTGTCCATATCCGCCTCTTCCGGGAAATATGTCCTGCGGATGTCCTCATTGAGATTTGTGAGGTCGCGGTTCAGGATCTTCTTGTAAATCGTCTCATGCGCGTCGTAAAGTTCCTCTCCTCTTCCGGATTCGAGCATGTTCAGCACAGAACGATAGCGCATCTTGTAGGTCATCTCTCTGACTACATTGTTGATCCTGTCGACGATCGGATTGTGGCCCATTTCCGAGTTCCGAGACTGTATCGTGAAAAACATTATCTGCAATAAAAACGTTCTCGATATTCTCAGGTCCCTTCCCGATCTCCTTTTTAAGGATATCAAGCTTCCCCTTGAGTTTTTCAATGTCTTCCTCATTGTATTTGGCAATGGCAAGCCTCATGACTCCGACTTCCATCATCTCCCTCAGTTCCATCAGATTGACATAATCCTGACTCTGATGAAGGATGACGCCATATACCATGGGGTCGATCATGATCTTATTAAAACCATGACGCCATATACCATGGGGTCGATCATGATCTTATTAAAACCGTTGCAAACGAAAGTCCCCTCTGCTCTGCGTATTTCAAGGATGCCGTAATATACAAGAATCTTTATGGCCTCTCTGATCGAGTTTCTTCCGACTCCAAAGCTCTCAGCCAGTTCCAGTTCTGTCGGGATCTTATCTCCGGGCTTGAGCTCCCCGGCGATGATTGCCTTTGTAATACTGTCCACAACAGTCTGTACGACTGATTTGTTCTTTATTTTCTTGAACATTCCCTCACTTGACACGACACCTACCCCGCATACTGTGTTAAAAAATTGTCATTATAAACTGAGACTCTCCCCCAAAGTTTCCATTAAGCAGTTATATCACATAATCCGCTAAACCACAATATATTTTAGTTTTTCTCTTTTTTTATTATGTATACAAATTACTGCTCTTTCTGATAAGCAAATTTTCCGTCGTTTTTCTCCTCCAATGCTTTGATCGCATGGTAGGTATACTCCGTGTATGGAACACTGACGCCGGCCTGCCGCGCTTTCTCCATCAGGACGCCCGCAAACATATCGATCTCCGTGTGCCTTCCGGCGTCGAGGTCCTGCAGAGTCGAAAATCTCGCGGTCTTCGCGCAGCTGTCCCATGCCAAGGCAGGGCTTAGGACATCGATTCCCATCGCAGCACCGACCTGATATACCTCATCAAAGAGCTTCTTTCTGAGAAAGGCAACATGTTCCGAGTCAAAATAGGCGCCAAAAGGCAGGTTAAGGACAGCCTGGGGAAGGTTGTAGCAGATATTGGAGGCATATTTTGCCCACTGATCCTGGACGATATCTTCCACAAAGTAGACACTGCAGTCCGTACCTTCAAACAGCTCCTCGATCGCCATGATGCGCTCCGTCTTAACAGGGATGCCCTTCTCGCCCAGATAAATGCCCCATTTGATCGTCGGATCGAATGTGATCACACTCCTGCCGTCTTCCCGGGTCCTGCGCTCGGAGCTCACCCGCATCAGGGAATAAACAATCTGCGAAGGATCAATGACCTTTCCGATCTTCTCCTCGGAGTCTATGCCGTTGAGCAGAGAGAGGACAACCGTACCGGGAGCCGCGATGGTGCGGATATCCTCCAGAACAGAATCCAGAGCAGTATACTTGACCGCCACAAGCAGAAGGTCCGCGCCGCGTGCCTCCTGAGGCGTCCTGACGGCAGGCCGGAATATTCTGACCGCTTTCTTGTCGTCGATCAGGATTCCGTCCCTCTCAAGGCGCTCTTTTCTCGCTCCGTCTGCGACCACGCAGAAGTCGACGTCTTTCGTCTGAGAAAGACCATATAGTATATAGGCTCCAACTGCGCCCGCTCCCAGGACGGCGACTGACCGGATCTTCAAACTTGCTCTCCTTTCTTCCATGAAACTCTAAGCTGCGTTCCATATCTCTATTATACGCAGACGCGGCATCAGTGCACATACCATTTTGACCTCAAAAAAAGGCCTCATTCCGAGGCCTTAAAGTTGTACACAGGTTTCATCACATCAATGATGTCGACAGAGTCGCGTATCACATCGATGATATCGTCAAGGGATTTATACGCCATCGGAGCCTCGTCCAGGGTGGCTTCATTTACAGATGTCGTGTAGATCCCTTTCATTGTCTCACGGTATTCTTCCAGGCTGAGCCTGTCTTTCGCGGCCTTTCGGGACATGATCCTTCCGGCCCCGTGAGGCGCGGAATAGTTCCATTCCGCATTTCCTTTACCGACAGCCAGCACGCTTCCATCCCTCATATTGATCGGGATCAGCACTTTCTCGCCCGCATGGGCTGCAATAGCCCCTTTGCGCAGGATCATCTCTTCCGTATCGATGTAATTGTGTATAGTGTGGAACGCCTCCCCCGCCGCGATACCGGTGCGCTCCAGCAGGATCTCCGCCATCTTCTCGCGGTTTCTGCGCGCGAAGCGCTGGCACACTTCGACATCGTGCAGGTAGTCCTCCAGGTAAGAGCCGTAGAGGAAGCACAGATCCTCCGGGATCATGCTTTCTTTTCTCTCCCACTTGATCTGTTTCAGGGCTGCCTGGATCTCTTTTTTCCTGCCCTGCTCCTTGAGAGCGCGAATGATCTCATCCCTCTTTTTGAAGTATTCTTCTTTTCCTTTGCTCAGCTCAACAGCCAGCTTCTGGTAGAGTTCAGCGACCTGTTTTCCGAGATTGCGGCTTCCGCTGTGGATGACCAGATACTTTTCTCCGTCCGCTGACTCATCGATCTCGATGAAATGGTTTCCGCCCCCCAGTGTTCCCAGGCTGCGCTCAAGGCGCTTCGTATCGTTGAGATCCCTGTAGCAGCGAAGCTGCTCAAGGTCAAAGTGCTCCTGTCTTCCTTCCCACACATTCATGCCGGAAGGAATGAAGTGGGCCGCTTCATCGAGTTTCTTATAATCAATATCTGTTTTTCCGAGGTCAACCGTATACATTCCGCATCCGATATCCACTCCCACAATATTGGGGACTGCCTTATCCGTAATGGTCATGGTCGTACCGATCGTGCAGCCCTTACCCGCGTGCACATCCGGCATGATGCGGATCCTGCTGCCCGCAGTGAATTCATAGTCGCACATGCGGCGGATCTGCTCGATTGCTTCCTCTTCGATCACGGAAGCATAGCATATGGCTGTATTGACCTTACCTTTAATCTCTAACATT
>CADBIU010000042.1 GCA_902794825.1 uncultured Lachnospiraceae bacterium | reverse complement strand
GCAGGCTACGATTGCCTTTTCAATGTCTTTTTCCAGGCCGAGCTTCAAATAGAAGATATCGGGAGCGTACCGGTCCAGGATAGGGGAGATTCCGTACAGCAGCACGGAGCCTGATATGATGACGTTAAAGAAACCGACGATACTCAGCTTATCTATAATACCTGCAGCTAATTTGTCCATATTAGATCCTTACCCTTTAATCAACTGATGAGCCGGGGGCCATCGCTATTTTGGTGTAATATATGGATTATTATACATATATTCTGCAGAGTGTCAAAAGAAACGATAATTATTGTTGCCATACAGGGGTCAGACCCCTTTGCTGAAAAATTGCTGGAGAGAAAACGGATTCCAGATGAGGCTGCGAAGAGATACCAAATCAAAGAAGAGAAATGAGCGCAATGGAATTATAAAGCGGTCCCAAACAGCGTTAAGGAATGAAATCCATTTAGCGTGTATTGCGCGTTGACGGTAAGTATAATATGTTTGTAGGAAGATGCATTAAGGGAGTGAAAAATGGGCAGAAGCCGAGGAAAAGCAGGCCGGCGCAAGGAATGTGAGGGTTATGATCAGGAAAACAGCAGGAAGTAAATCTGTAGTAAAGAAAACTTCGGTAAAGAAGGATCCGGTAAAGAAAGCTTCAATAAAGAAAGCTTCGGTGAACAAGACTGATGCAGGGAGCAGCGAAACCGCAAAAAGCAAAGTTTCGAAGCTGTCAGCGGCTTCCGACAGCGGGCGGCTTCAGGTCATATTTAAAAAGAGCGGTTTTGCGGTGGACCGCGCGGCCGGAAAGCCAAAGGATCCTTATGAGAAGTCGCTGCAGGAGCGTCTGTGCAAAGAGCCATTTAAGACGGTATTTGACATGGGATTTGAGCCCAAAAGAGCACAGGATACTGCGTCAGTCGCGTTTCTTCGTCAGGTGGCGGGGGCTTTTGTCAAGGCGCTCACGGATATTCCTGAGTTGGAGATCGCCAGAGAGGAAGCGGTGGTGCGCCCGTCAGAGGAACTCTGTGAAGAGCTTCTTCTGTCGGTGCCGTTCGGGATCGGAACGGAATATATTACGGCCGCATGGGTCGATGGAATTTTCCGAAAACTGAAGGAGGTCTTTGCCTCCGAAATTGCAGCTTATGAGGGGACGGTGCAACTGTATCTGACGGAGAAGAGCCAGCAGCTGCGCGTTCCCGAGCGCATATTCTTTCACCTTGTTGAGAATAAGCAGGATGAAGGCAGGTATCCTTTTGCGTTCCTTGCAACTTATGCTACCCGGGACAGCCAGGGGATGGTGCGGCATATGCCGCTTTCCTATGCGCTGACGGAATACGAACATGAGCGCGGGAAGCTTGTCGAGCTTCTCTCCTGTTTGAACGGTGCGGCGGAAGCGTCTGCGCTGATCGGTGATTTCATGGAATCGGGAGAGCTCTTTCACCCTCTTGGACTGACTGCGGCGGAAGCGTACGCGTTTCTCAGGGATGCGGAGGCCATAGAAGCCGCCGGCATTCTGTGCAGGGTCCCGAACTGGTGGAAGCGTGGCAGCGGGCAGGTTGCCATGCAGGTCAGGCTGGGGGAAGAGAAGCCCTCGATGCTGGGTTTTGACGCGCTAGTCTCCATGAAGCCGGAACTGACTGTTGACGGAGTCGCCCTCACGGGCGCGGAGATCAGAAAACTCCTTGCACAGACAGAGGGATTGGCACTGCTTAAGGGCAAATGGGTCGTTGTGGATCACGCCCGGCTCAGGGCACTGCTCGCTTCCATGGAGAAGTACGAGGGATCCGTGACACTTTTGGAGGCGCTCCGCATGGAGACGGGTATTGGCGAAACGCAGGACATTGACATCGGACCGCTTGTGACTAACGGAAAATGGCTCGGGACGATGTTCGCAAAGCTGCGGCAGCCGGCGGGAATGCGCGGCCGCCGTGTTCCGGCAACAGTAAAAGCCACTCTTCGTCCCTATCAGAAGACGGGATTTCACTGGCTCTCCTACATGCAGGAAATGGGGTTTGGAGCGTGCCTGGCAGATGATATGGGCCTTGGCAAAACATTGCAGGTCCTCACGTGGCTTGATGATATGCGGAGGTCTGATCCGGAGACACGGGTGCTGCTGATTGTTCCGGCTTCGCTCCTGGGAAATTGGAAGAAGGAGGCGGAGCGCTTTACACCTGCCATAGAGGTGCAGATTCTGCACGGGATGACCTCAGCGGCAATGAAAGAGCTGGCGTCTTCGCCGCCCTTTCTTACCATCACGACCTACGGAATGGTGAGCAGGTTGGCTGCACTGCAGGAGCGGCGTTGGAGCGCCGTAATCCTTGACGAGGCGCAAGCCATCAAGAATCCGGGAACAAAGCAGACCCGGGCCATTAAAAAACTGCAGGCAGACCAGCGCGTTGCCATGACCGGCACGCCGATTGAAAATGACCTGACGAATCTGTGGTCGCTGTTTGATTTTTTGAACAAGGGGCTGCTTGGGAGCTCGGATGAGTTCAACCTATTTGCCAAGCAATTGGAGAAGAACCCGGAAGGCTACCAAAAACTTAAGAATATGGTCTCACCCTTCATTTTGCGCCGCGTCAAGACGGACAAGTCCATCATTGCGGATCTTCCGGACAAGCTGGAAACCATTGACTATACGGATCTGTCAGCAAAGCAGATCGTGCTCTACCGCAAGCAGGTAAGCGAGCTGGAGAAGGCAATTTCGGAAGCGGAAGGAATGCAGCGCCGCGGGATTGTTCTTTCTGCCATCACCAAGCTCAAGCAGATCTGTAACCACCCGGATCAGTTCCTGGGACAGGAGACTTACGACCCGAAGGAGAGCGGCAAATTTGCCATGCTTCGCGAGATCTGTGAGACCATCTACGAAAAGAGAGAGCGTGTCCTTGTATTTACGCAATACAGAGAGATTACGGAGCATTTGGCGGAATTTCTGGAACAGATCTTTCATGCCAAGGGACTCGTTCTGCATGGCGGGACGAGAGTGAAGCGCCGGCAGGAGATGGCGGAAGCATTTAATGGCGAGGATTACGTTCCTTTTATGGTTCTTTCTGTCAAGGCCGGCGGGACCGGGCTCAATCTGACCGGGGCCAATCATGTCATCCATTTTGACCGCTGGTGGAATCCGGCCGTCGAGAATCAGGCGACGGACCGCGCTTTCAGAATCGGCCAGACCAAAGATGTTGTGGTTCACAAAATGGTATGTACGGGGACAATCGAGGAGCGCATCGATACTTTGATCAGCAGCAAGAAGGAACTGTCGGAGAATGTGATCGGTGCCGGAGGAGAGACCTGGATCACAGAGCTGGGGGATAAGGAGCTTATGGAGCTTCTGAGGCTGAAAGAGTGAATAATCGCTCTGATGAGCCGATTATTCACTCACGAGGTTTGTGCCAGAGCGTCACAAACCTCGATGATCGCATCGGCGAATTTGATATTCGCCTCGCGTTCCGTCGCTGACGCTCCGGAATGAGAGGTAAATATGAGAATGGTCTGAGCAAAAGCAGGCGGGAAGATCCGAGGTAAATTAGATGGGCAGATATTGGAATACATATACAAGTTTTTCGCAGCCGGCAGTGGAGGTTCTGCGCCGGAAAGCACAGGAAAGTGTTCGGGATGCACAGAAAAAAGGACGGGATTACGAGCCCGTCATACCGCACAGAGGAAGCAGACAGATCTGCGAAAGCTGGTGGGGACAGGCGTGGTGCGCTAATCTTGAACAGTACGCCGATTACGCGAGCAGGCTGGAGCGGGGGAGGCGCTATTTTCGCTCCGGTACAGTGGTGGATCTGAAGATTCGCGGCGGACGTGTCGAGGCGCGCGTGCAGGGAAGCCGAAAGGTGCCCTATAAAGTGGACATTCGAATCAGTCCCCTGTCAGAGGAAAAGTGTCAGGAGATCATAGCCCGCTGCGGGCGTAAAATACAGACGATCGACAAGCTGATAAACGGAGAATTTCCTGATGAACTCCGGGATCTGTTCACGGGAGAGAACGGACTGTTTCCATCTCCGCGTGAGATCAGTTTTAACTGCAGCTGTCCGGATTGGGCACTGATGTGCAAACATGTTGCGGCAGCTATGTACGGGATCGGAGTCCGCTTTGATGAAAATCCGTTTTATTTCTTCCACCTGAGGGGGATAGACGTCGACCGCTTCATCGACGTAGCTCTTGAGAACAAGGTGGAGAGTATGCTCAGGAACGCCGAACAGCCGAGCGAGAGGATCCTTCGAGAGACGGATCTGACGGGGCTGTTTGGGGTATTGTGAGCTAATTCAAGAAGGAGTGTTGAAAAATGATATATACGATCAAAAGTGAACTGGTTGGCGGAATGCATATGCCTGAGCAGGAAGTAATCCGTACGATACGGATCGGAGGATCCGCATCTTTAGATGATCTGTGCGAGGTTATGCTGCGGTCTCTGGATTTTGACAGGGACCATATGTATCAGTTCTGTATGGATAATAATGCACACTCACGAAATGCTTTTATTTCCGGCTCTGACAGGGGAGGCAAGGCATCAACAAAGGAAAAACTTTACAAGCTCGGTCTAAAGACAGGGAAGAAGTTTCTGTTTATCTATGATTTTGGAGATGAATGGATGTTTCAGATGGAAGTGCTGGAGGTAGAAAACAAGTCCGGCAATATTCGGACGGAGGTGGTGGAGTCAATTGGCGCGGCAGAGCAGTATCCTGATTGGGAGGACGAAGAGAACAATGCCCCGGGTAAGAAAAAGAGCAGATCCGGAAGGCAGTACGGACCCGGAGTTGATGTGTTGGAAGGGCTTCTTAAGGACGAGGACGAATTGGATTTCTCGGAGGAATATTTTGACGAGGACTACGAAGTGATTGGGGAGGAGTCAAACCCTCGTCTTGGAAGGCTCGTATTGCGGATCACGGAGCATCAGATAGAGACGAAGAGCCCGGCGTTTGTAGAGAAAGCCTATATTGAGCTGCAGAAAAAGGGATATATCAGAAAACTGGCAAAGGTGAAGCTCGCGATGGCGCTTCTAAACGAGATTTTCGAGATCTTGAAATACAACAAACCGCACAGCGAGGAGAGATATCGTTTATTTGTTGAAGAGGCGGTTCTGGAGGAGTTTGACGAAGACAGTGTGAACGACCTCGAGACCGGGAGAGAACGTACTATTTCAGATCTGTTGTATGAGTTTGAAGAACTGATCATGGAGGAAAATGCGTCTGACGAAGCTGCCGATGCCTTCTTGAAGGTCTGGCCTAAGCTGAAGGCGTATATCGATGACAACTACACGCGGGAGACGGAGGACGGGCTGCAGCGCCTTACGCTTGGTCAGATCGATGAGAGAACGGATTATCGTATGGATATCTATAACTCCGTGACGGACGCGGATATGGCTTTTCTTAATGCGGGGCGATATGAGGAAGGAGTGCGTGTTTTGGGGGAGATCCTTCAGACATTCGCATGGGAAAAAGACGAAGACGCTTCTATACGGGGAGGCATCGGTGAGTGTCTGGAGCGCTTGGGCAAGACAGAGGAGGCGGACAAGTGGTTTCATAACTGGCTTTCTGAGAGACCCAAGGATCCGCATTGCGGCAATTATTACGTGCAGGTGCTGATGGACCGGGGGAATCAGGAGAAGGCCGGGCAGATCCTCGAGGATTGTCTTCCGGACGGGCTGCCGGCAGAAGAGCGATACGAAGATATTTACATACGGGCAGAGGCGTATTACTCTGCAAAAGGCGATCAGGTAAAGGCAAAGGTATTTACCGGACTGAGTGAAAAAATCAAGGAATTATATCTGGGAGAATACAGTGAAGGTGATTTCGAGGGAGGAGAAATCCGCTTTGGAGGAATCTTCGACCCGGAACACCCTTCTTATATCGGAAATCTGAAGCATGCGCCGACCGTGGTCAACGCTGCGAAAATATATCCGAATGACCCTTGTCCGTGCGGTTCAGGCAAGAAGTACAAAAAGTGCTGTGGGAAAAACAAGTGAGGGAGTTGTGTGATATGTGGAATATGAAGAAGGAGCGCTGCGGCGCTCCTTCTGTATTTGGTGGCAATACGCATTCATTTAGAAACTTCTTTGAGAATTCTTCCGAGAGCCCCTGATGTATTACCAAAACGGATCCTCATCCTCATACAGTCTGGATAATGTTGTGAAATTCTTCCAGTGTGATGTCGGCAGAGACACGGATATGGCGGTAGCAGCCGGTATACGGGGAGACGCTGATCACGTATGCTCGCCGATTCTTCCCAGTTACGACAGCACAAACGCAATATCCTCCAGCTTCGCGCTTGTGACGGAGCCGTCGTCATCGGAGATGACCTGCCGTATGACTTCTTTCTTGATATCCTGCAGCTCGACTACGCGCTGTTCGATGCTACCCTCGGCGATGAGCTTGATGACTTCGACGTTCTTGGTCTGGCCGATCCGGTGCGTGCGGTCTGAAGCCTGGTTTTCAGCGGCGACGTTCCACCAGGGATCCAGGTGGATCACTGTGTCGGCGCCGGTGAGGTTCAGGCCGGTCCCGCCGGCCTTGAGGGAGATCAGAAAGACATCCGTGCCGCTTCCGTTGTTGAAGGAATCCATCATATCCATGCGGTCCTGCGCAGGGGTGCTTCCGCTCAGGAAATACACGGGGATACTCTTTTTTGCAAGCATAGCCTCGACTGCCTCGAGTGCCTTTACGAACTGCGAGAAGATCAGGATCCGGTGGCCCTGCTCCAGGTACTCGGTAATGAGGTCTGAAAGAAGGCCCATCTTGCCGCTGCCGCCGGTATAGCCGTCGAGGAACATGCCGGGGTCCACACAGACCTGACGCAGGCGCGTGAGGTAGGGGAGGAGGTCGAAGGCCTTGCCGCCGCTTTCCAGCGCTTTCTGCGCCTCGAGGCGCATGGACTCGTAGACCTTGTGCTGTCCGCTGGTCATTTCCGCAGACAGGATCCGCTCATACTTGGGCGGAAGATCTTCGAGGACATCTTCTTTGACACGCCGCAGGATAAAGGGAGCGACCTTCCTGGCGATCGCATCCGGGGAGGCATCTCTGAATTTGCTCAGCTCGTCCAGATACCCCGGCATTGTATAGTCAAAGATGCTCCAGAGATCGATGATGCTGTTCTCGATCGGCGTTCCGGTCAGGGCAAAGCGGTGGAGGACATCCAGTTCTTTGACAGACTGGGTCTTCCTGGCGTGGACGTTCTTGATGTACTGGGCTTCGTCGAGGATCCCATAGCAGAACTGGCCAGTGTATTTGGCGATGTCATTGCGCAGGGAGTCGTAGGAAGTGATATAGACCCACTTCTTTCGGTAATCGATGGAGGCGATGACCTCACTTCTGCGGCTTTCCGGTCCGTAGATAGCAGTCACGCCGGTAGTACCGTCAAATTTCGCGAATTCGCTGACCCAGTTGAGCACAAGGCTCTTGGGACAGACGACCAGACTGGGCTTTCGGCTCCTGTCCGCCTTGATCAGGGCGATCACCTGGATCGTCTTGCCAAGGCCCATGTCATCAGCGAGAATGCCGCCCATGCTGTATTTTGCCAGAACGGACATCCACTTGAAGCCCTCCTCCTGGTACTCGCGCAGAGTTCCGGTCAGGGCAGGCGGTGTGATATCCGCCTCCTTAAAGGAGCGGATCTCCTCGATCATGTCGCGCAGATACTTGTCCACGCGGCAGCTCTTTTGGTGGGAAAAGGCCTTGATGGCGGTGATGAAGGAGACCTTTTTCTTCTTGTACAGGTCCTTCGGATCCATGCCAAAATCCTGAATGGCGTCGCCAAGGTCCCGTGCCGCTTCGCTGTCCAGATCGATGATGCGGTCGCCGTCCAGCATGATGTACTTCTTCTTCCTGCGAAGGCCGGCGGCGATCTTCTCGAGCTCGGCCTCGCTGTACTCGCTCTTCTCCAGGAAAACGCTGACGATATTGTTGTTGTAGGCAACGCGGATCACGGGTTTTCCGACTGATTTCAGCTCCTTCTTCTGCAGCTCCTCGGACAGGTAGACGTTGGTCAGGCTCTTCATCCGGCCAAAATCCAGCTTGAAGAAGGCAAGGACGTGCGCGTCGTCGGTGAGGACCTTGGTGCCGTTCGGCTTATCAATAAATCCCAGGGACGTGAGGTAATTGTCCAATAGCTCCAGTTTCGCGAGATCGAGCCGGCTTGTGAGCGCGTCGGCCGGGATCTCCTGTCCGTCTCTGAGGATCACAGTCCTTACCGTGATGGCCGACTTCTCAAGGTCAAAATAGGTGTTCAGCCGGAGCTTACTCCGCTCAAACTCAGGTCTAACTGCCTGGTCCACGTCGATCATCTCAAAGAAGCGGGCATAAATGTTTTTCTGGAAATCTCGCAGGATCGGCTTGACGCTGACGGAAGGGTTTCTGTAGGCGAGGTCGATGAGGCCGATCTCGTCGGCGCTGCCTGCCACACGGTCCATGACGCAGGGGGCGTCCGGCAGTGATGTGCCGTCGGAGGTCTGTGCGCCGCCGGCTTTTCGCACACTGTTATGCCACGTGCCATTTGCCCGCGCTGCACCGTCTGCCAGCTTTGTGTCGTCTGCCCGCTTTGTGCCGTCCGGCTGCCGCGTCAGAAGATAGCCCTTCCCGATAAGGTTTAGAAATTCCTGCTCCGAGCGGTCAATGTCCGTGGAGAGCACGTACCGGCCGGAGACCTTAAGGCGTACCTCGCGTGTTTCCATCCGAAGGAGGCAGGGGGCATCATTGTAGAGGATGCTCCTGCCGGAAAGCAGTTCCAGAAGTCCGGAGAGAAGACTGTCATTGATGGTAATATAGCGCTTGTTGTTCTTGTCGGACCGGCGGCCCTTAGTATAGCGGGCCGTCAGGAGGAGCCGGATCGCGGCTGCGTCGTTTTCTTCCAGATTGTCGGTATCGTGCGTCAGGATCAGGTCTTTGCCGTACTCGGTGGTCTGCCCGGCCTTAAATGCTTTGAGGAACTCGAGGGCGTCCTTGACGACATACTTTCTGGTATTGCCGATCCGGAAGGCGAGCGCGTTGGACCCGTCTTCCCGGTATACGAGCCAGTCGATCTCGGCTTTTTGGGACTGTGCGAGCAGTATTTTGCCACTGTCCGAGAAGGAATCACAGAGCTGTCTGTATTCGGAGGCGAACTGCTTGTGCTTCTTCTCAAAGAGGAAGGCATCCACCGCGTCCTGGTTTTTCTCGAGGGCGGCCTGGTATTCGCGCTCCCGGCCGCGGAGGCAGACCTCGCGGATCAGGGAAGTGGCGTAGACGGAGTCCAGGCGCGTGGGTAGCGCGGCTGCCGCGCGCGGATTCGGAACGGACGGCTGCGATGCTGCGGCTGCCCTGCCCGGATTCAGAACGGACGGCTGCGATGCTGCGGCGACAGGGGCTGAAGCGGCTGCCGGCGCAGTCCCGATGCTCATATGAGAATATCGGGTGGGGATGTTATAGAGTTTTCCATCCTCTTCCCTGACGGAAAGCAGGATCTCATCCGCCTCCGGATTCACGATCGTGAAATCGCAGTGGAATTTCGAGTTTTCGTTGACAAACGTATATCTGCAGTCGAAGTAGGAGGTCAGTTCTCGCCCGGGGTCCCCTTCTGCCGCTATATAGTTCCCTTTGATATTCAGAGTGTCAAGCACATAGACCAGCAGCAGGCGGTTGTCGGCGAGGCAGAGCGTCTCCTCGACAATGGCGTTTTTGAGCGCAGTATCCCTGCGATTTGTTATACGTTCCATCGAGCGGAGGATAAACGCACCTTTTACGCGGTCGTCGGCATCGCGCAGGATGTGGTCCATGATATGGCAGAAATTGGCCTTGGACAGAGGAATATTGTTGATCACTTTCTGCCGGTCTGTAGGAGAGAGTTTGTGAAGCTCCTCCATGGAGATGGTGAGATTTCGCAGACCCTGGTAGAAATCGGCGACTTCTTCGGCGGGAATCCTGGCGGCAAGCAGGCGAAAAACCGCGACGGCTTCCTTGTCACCGCTTAAAAGATCAAGTTTTGCGGCAGCGGCCTTGAGGTCCTTCAGGTAATCGGCCGGCAGCGCGGCGATCTCTTTGAGGTAGGGCAGATCGCATTTCTCGAGTTTGGACTTTCCTCTTGCAAAATACCGAAGAAGACGCGGAAGATCCATGCGGTACTTCAGAAGAAATTCTTTGTAAGTGTCCTCGCTGTAATTGTCTTTTGATAACTCTTTAATATTTGTGTTATAGCTCTTAAGGACTCTCTTAAATGAGGTGCGGTTGGAGCGGTGCTGCCTGCCTTCATACTCTTCGGGATCGGCATAGGAGCCCGGCTCAAGTACGGCCTTGCGGTAACCGGGATCGTCGAATAGAGCCGTGAGAAGGTATCCGTAGCTGTCCTCCAGAAACCGGGAATCATAGTCGTAATAGGGCTTCAGGTCCAGAAGAAAGTTATGAAAGCGCCTGTAGTAGTCACCGCTGTGAGCGGAGTCGACAAGCCGAATGATCGCGAGGATCGATTCGACAAGATCCGTGCTAAGCTCGCCCTCGGTGTGGGATCCGACCGCGGAGCGAAGTTCCGGATCTAAAAACAGGGACTTATCGACAGGATGGTCGGTGATGACATAAGAATGTATCAGCCCATTGATTCTGTCATTCAAAATCCTGCCGGCAGCCAGGGGATGGATGCACCTTGGCTTGCCGCAGCTGCAGGATGTGGCGTAGGAGTACCTCTGCAGGGAGACAGTGATCGTAACCTTTTCGCTGCCGTGAGAGAGAACCGCTTGCAGGCTATTCTCCTTACCGCGGCTAAAAGTGCAGACTGCTTTTGCGGCGATAGTATCGGCAAGCCGAGTTTCCTTTGCATTGTAATAGTGCCCCCGTCCGCTGCCTTCCGCCAGAAGGTTATTCACGGAATTGTCCATATAGACATCTGAGGGACGCACATTTTCAAGTGTACCGTCTTCGAAGAAGCAGGGAGCCGAGTCAGTATTTGCGCTGAAATTGGATAGAATTCCAAAGCCGTGTTTGGAATCAAGCGCATAGCTCCATATTTTGGTGTGCAGCATAGGGTTTGCTCTTTCTATTATATTGGACTGCGCTGCAGCCGTATGCGGGGTGCGCGGTAGGATGCTTCTCATTAAAGCCGCCGTTCAGAGCTGCAGCCGCAGATAGTGTGGGGTGGGTATCTGCTATTCATTTTAGTATTTGCAGCAGGAATATGCTATCTGTTTTTCCATTTCAGGTGCATATACGGTATAATGAGATGTGTCAGAGGAACTGTCCTCGACCTTGGGGTCAGACCCTCTTAAGAAAATGTTGCGAAATGATACGGAAATGTTTCGGCAACTGCCGGCGCTCCCAATGCTTGTGAAGATTGACAGGGAGTATAGCCGGTGGTAAAATCCGTATAATAGTATTATTAGTGAAATGTGGGAGAAAGGTTGTTGGTATGTATATCAGGGACAGAATATTTCAGAAGCTGGAAGAGCTGAATATGACGCAGAAAGAATTCTCTGAGAAGACGGGAATTCCCCAGTCGACGATCAGTGATTGGCGAAAGAAAAAGACGAATCCTACAGCAGAGAAGATCATGATCATATGTAAGGTGCTTGATGTGACGCCGCAGTGGCTGCTGTCCGGCATAGAGGCACAGGGAGAACGTGGAAATCCGCAGAAATGGTTTGCAATTGATGCGGAAACAAGTGTAGGCAGGCTGGTTACGGAATTTAATCGAATGGATTCCGGCATGCAGGAAAGGCTTTTGGGATATGCGGAAGCGCTGGGGGTAATTTCGAAAAGGGAATAAGAGGCAGGTCTTGTGTCAGAATTGATGTTTTCTGAAAACAATTAATCCGTATATTAGTAAATATTTGTGATTAGACAGATTTGTTTTAGTGAAGAATCCGTATAGTAGGATTATTCACAAATGCGTTAAGCGAGGAATGAACCGGGGTAAAAGACAATTTGAAACGACGGAGCAGTTGAAGATGGACGGGATAAGAATGAATGAAGACGCAGTAAAAGTCAGAACTGACGAGACAGAGGAAGCTGGGATTGCTGTCATAAATGAATCAGCCATCCGGGACAGGATCTATATTGTCCGGGGAGTCCGGGTAATGCTGGATTTTGAACTGGCGGAAATATATGGCTATACAACAAAGGCATTCAATCAGCAGGTTAAGCGCAATGCAGATAAATTTGACCCAGACTTTATGTTCCGGCTGACAAAAGCGGAGATTGAAGAATTATCGAGGTCACAAAATGTTACCTCGATCCAAACGCAGGGTATGAAGGGCGGACGGGCATATCTTCCCAATGCTTTTACAGAGTCTGGGATCTATATGCTAATGACAGTTCTTAAGGGAAAATTAGCGATTAGTCAAAGCAAGGCACTGATCCGAACTTTCCGTGCGATGAAGGATTACATCGTACAGAACCAGTCTCTGTTGGGACAGCGTGATTACCTGCACTTATCCATGCAGGTCTCCGACACACAGCAGGAAGTGCAGAGCATAAAGTCTCAGCTGATCGATCATGGAGACAGGCTGAGCGATTTATTCAATCAGATGCAGCAGACAGTAAAACGGTCCGAGATATCCCCTTATATGCTGGATTTCAGTCGGGAAGAGGACAAAAAGGAATATCTGATTCTTAACGGCCAGCCGGCGAAAGCGGATGAAACTTATATGGATATATACAGAAAGGCAAGAAAGACAGTATTTATAATCGACAATTACATAGGCATAAAGACACTGCGTCTTCTAAGAAGTGTCGCTCCCGGGGTATCTGTGATCATCTTCAGTGACAATCTCGGTAAAATGCATCTCAGTGATTATAGAGACTTTCAAATAGAATATCCGTCCATTCCGGTAACATTTCGAAGAACAGGAAGGACGACCCACGACAGGTTCATTGTCCTTGATTACGGCCTGCCGGATGAAAAGATGTTCCACTGCGGCGCATCTTCGAAAGATGCCGGAGTCAGCCTGATGACTGCTATCACGGAACTGACAGATGAAGATTTTAAAAATTCATACAGAGAAGTTGTTAAAAAGTATATGGTAAATCCTCCTCTTGTACTCCGATGAACAGATACATCAGGCGGGAGATATATCCGGAAAGGAACGGATGCCAAGAAAGAAACGGATCTGGTATCCCGGCGCGGCTTATCATGTGATGAGCCGGGGGAACAGGAGAACAGCGATATACAAAGACGAAGCGGATTATTGTCATTTCCTGGACATTATAAAAATGACCATGAAGGAATATGCATTCCGGGTCCACTCAATATGCATGATGACAAATCATTTCCATATGGAAATAGAGACGGCGGATGTAGAGCTGTGGTGGATCATGCAGCCCTTCGGGCCTGACTATGTTCCCACGGAGCTCGACTGGTGGTGGAAGGATGAACCGCTGATCAACTGCCCGGACAGGAGAGTCGGGGTAATCGGAGCCAGGCGCTGCACGCGGGAAGATAAGGAAAAGTGTATTAACCGCGTAAAACGCATTGGAGAAGATAACCCGGGCGCGATCATCATCAGCGGCGGCGCCAAGGGGATAGACGGGTACGCCCACACTGCCGCGATCAAGAATGGCCTGAGGACCATCGCCTTTGTCGGCACCGGTCCTGACTTGTGCTATCCCAGAGAACACACTGAACTCTTTGAGCAGATTGGCGAGCACGGCATGATCCTCTCCGAATACCCACCGGGCACTGCCGCATACCCTTCTCATTTTCCGAGAAGGAACCGGCTGATCGCCGCCTGGTCACATGAGATGTACGTGATCGGCGCGGGGCGCAACAGCGGGACGCGGTCAACGGTGCAATACTTTCATGAGTATCACAAGGAGAAGAGACGATGACGAAGAGATCTTCATCAGTATTGAAGAAGATTCTGATTATAACATTGATTGTCGCAGCAATGATGACATTGGCGTTTGTGCGGGGACGGATACTGGTGACCCGGTATTATTCTGTGCCCGGCCATTCTCCCGGAGGATTAAGGATTGTCGGCCTCGCTGATCTGCACGGAGAAATGGTGGGAGAGAAGCAGGATCGCATAGCCCAGAAAGTGCGGGAGGCTGATTCGGACTTTATAGTTTACCTGAGAGATATCGTAGCAGGACAATATAGAGATGTCACTATGGAATAGAGCCTGCAATCAGTGTTATAATTGGTAAGGAACAAAAGAATAAATGTATTGGATGCTTACAGGAAGGAGATGAAGATTATGGGAACCGGCGTCAAGAAAGAACCGGTAATTCTGAAATCCGGAAGGAAAGTAACTGTAGCAAAAAAGAACTATTCGTCAAAAGGACTTGTACAGTCTGGCGTTATATCTAGTCGTGACTATGAAATGGATAACCGGGCAACCATTGCTGTTAGTATGGCTATAAAAAAAGCAAAAGTATTAGGAAAACCAATCGCTAAATATGACAGGGTAACCGGAATGACATATTTGGAATATATAGACGGACGGAGAGAGATCATTGAGTGAAATTCGAAAGCCAATGGTTCTTGTATTTGCTGGCCCGAACGGATCGGGGAAAAGTACTATTACAGAATGGTTTAATGTGGTAGGAAAATATACAAATGCGGACGACATGGTGCGGACAAGTTTTCTTAGTAATGAGGAGGCAACTAAACGTGCAGATGATTTGAGGTATGAATCAATCCGAAAGCGTGAAGATTTTACATTTGAAACTGTACTTTCTTCAGACTACAAGATCCGGATTCTGAAGACAGCAAAAGAAGCCGGGTATTTCATCAAATGCGTCTTTGTACTGACTACAAGTGCAAATCTTAATGTGGCTAGAGTTAAATCGAGAGTAGCGCAGTTCGTCAAGATGGATCCAGATTCCAGAATAGATGCAGCATACGCAAGAAAAGAGTTCGGCGATAAGAAACCATCTCTTGTAGATTATATGTTGTGGACCGCAAAGTTTGTAACTCACTCTGATGTGATTGAATGGTGAGAATGATTTTTGTGCAGG